>NZ_ACQT01000185.1 GCF_000175235.1 Acidovorax delafieldii 2AN
TGCGCCGCCCCGGCCCGCACCGCCACCACCACCGCCCCCCCCCACCCCGGCAGGCCGCGCCCGACACGCATGAGGCCGACATTGCCGTCGAGCGGGAGAAAAAGCGCCTCGAGCAGGAAAAGAAGCTGCGCCAGCAGCAACTCGAACGCGAAAAGCGCGAGCGTGAACGCAAGGAAGAAGAACGCCGCGACCGCCTCGAACAGGAAAAGAAGGAACGCCTGCAAAAGGAAAAAGCCGAGCAGTTAAAAGCCGAGCAACAGAAGGCCGAGCGCGAGAAGGAACGCCTCGAAAAGCAAAAGCAACTCGCCGAAGAAAAGAAGCGCCAGGCCCAGGAAGAGCAGCGCAAGCAGGAAGCCCTTGAAAAAGCCAGCGCCAAGGCTGCGGAGGCCCGCCGGCAGGAGAACATCCGCCGCATGCAGGGCCTGGCCGGCGCCACGGGCGGCGAACACGCCACCGGCACGGCCCTGCGTGACTCCGGCCCCTCGGGCAGCTACGGCGGCAGGGTGGCTGCCAAGGTGCGCCCCAACATCGTCTACCCAGACGCCGTGGCGGGCAATCCGCGCGCCGTGGTGCAGGTGCGCGCCGCCCCCGATGGCACCATCGTGGGCACCAAGCTGATCCAGTCCAGCGGCAACAAGGCCTGGGACGATGCCGTGCTGCGCGCGCTCGACAAGACCGAATCGCTGCCTCGCGATGTGGACGGACGCGTGCCATCGTCGCTGGAAATAGGTTTTCGCCCGCAGGACTGATGCGGGGCGCGTCGGTCCGCACCACCGAGGCGCGGCACCGGCAATTCCCGCAGGCGCTGGCGCCACACAGTCCGGCGCAGCGCGGTGAGGTGCCGAGCTTTGCCGCGCGGCGCCGTTGGCCGACCGGCGAAGAAGCCCTGCGGCCAGCCTTTGTGAGATCTTCGATGCGTGCGGCAGCCCCAGGGCATGCAGCGCGCTCCTCTGCCCCCGATGCCTTGCCGAGGTATGGCAAGGTGATTTTCGTGGCCTCGGCCACAATCGACACATGACCCTGAAAAGCCCTGAACTGCTGCTGCCCGCCGGCTCGCTCGACAAGATGCGTGCGGCCTACGACTTCGGCGCCGACGCCATCTATGCCGGCCAGCCGCGCTATTCCTTGCGCGCCCGCAACAACGAATTCCGCCTGGAGCAGATCCAGCAGGGCATCCAGGAAGCCCATGCGCGCGGCAAGAAGTTCTTCCTCACCAGCAACCTGCTGCCGCACAACGACAAGGTGCGCACCTACCTGCGCGACATCGAACCCATCATCGCCATGCGCCCGGACGCACTCATCATGGCCGACCCGGGCCTCATCATGATGGTGCGCGAGAAGTGGCCCGAGGTGGACATCCACCTTTCGGTGCAAGCCAACACCGTGAATTTCATGGCCGTGAAGTTCTGGCAGAAGGTGGGGCTGACGCGCATCATCCTCTCGCGCGAACTCTCGCTCGACGAGATCGCCAAAATCCGCCAGGAATGCCCCGACATGGAACTGGAAGTGTTCGTGCATGGCGCGCTGTGCATCGCCTACTCGGGCCGCTGCCTGCTCTCGGGCTACTTCAACCGGCGCGACCCCAACCAGGGCACCTGCACCAATGCCTGCCGCTGGAACTACGCCACCCAGCCCGCCGCCGTGGACCCGAACACCGGCGAAGCCATCGCCGTGCGCATGGAGGGCGATTTCAACTTCAACCAGGCCCAGGAAGATGACCACGCAGCGTTTGCGGCCTGCGGTGGCGGCGCGCGCCACCCGCTGGCCGACCAGGTCTACCTGCTCGAAGAAAAGGAGCGCCCGGGCCAGCTCATGCCTATCATGGAGGACGAGCACGGTACCTACATCATGAACAGCAAGGACCTGCGCGCGGTCGAGCACGTGCAGCGCCTGGTGGAGATCGGCGTCGATTCGCTCAAGATCGAGGGCCGCACCAAGAGCCAGTACTACGTCTCACGCACCGCGCAGATCTACCGCCGCGCCATCGACGACGCCGTGGCCGGCCGCCCATTCAACCCCGAGCTCATCACCGAACTCGAAGGCCTGTCCAACCGGGGCTACACCGCCGGCTTCCTCGAGCGCCGCCCTGCCAACGACTACCAGAACTACGAAACCGGCAGTTCCGAAGCCCGCCGCAGCCAGTTCGTGGGCGAGGTGAAGGCGGTGCAGGACGGCTGGGCCGAGGTGGAAACCAAGAACCGCTTTGCCGTGGGCGACATGCTGGAGATCATCCATCCCAGCGGCAACCGCACGCTGCGACTGGAACAGATGCTGGGGCTGGACGGCGAGCCCCTGCAGGTTGCCTCGGGCAGCCCTTTGCGCGTGCGCATTCCGCTCGCCGGCCCGGCAGAGGGCGCCCTTCTGGCCCGAATGCTCTAGGGGCACGAATGCTCGCCCGTCATGCCGCAGGTCTGCCCTCTCGGCACGCTCGCGGTAGTCACAGAAATGAACAAGCCGCAGGCGCTCCGACGCCAGCACACTCCATCGCTGGCGCCGGTGCGCCGATGCGGTGCGGCCAGCCCGCCACCTGTCATGCGAGCAAATACGGCGCAAAAGCGGCGCAGGCGCTTGCGTGGCGGACTTTTCATGCTATGTTCTAAATAGCACACTGGCTGGCGCCTTCCATCTCTGGGCGCTGGCTTGCTCCACCCCATCCGACTCGCCACCTCGCCCCTGCTGCATTGCGCGGGCGCCTGCCGCCCTGGCCACCGTTCGGATATGCCGCCAGACAGCAGAACGCTTTGGCGCCCCTCCCCGCTCCGTCCATCCAGGCGGGGCGGTGTTGGTCAAGACACCACCGTCATTGTCTTCGAGAGTGCCCCAAGCTTGCGCTGCATCAGACTTTCATGCCGTGCGCCCGCTGCCGCTTTCCGTGCGGGGCGTGGCATCGCACGACGACCATTCCATAGTCCTGCCTCAAAGAAAATCCATCCACAGCCCGCTCTGCAAAAGGAGAAGACGCTATACATTCAAGAGCATGCCAGGCATTAAAAAACCCGCCGAAGCGGGTTTTTTAATGACGCACAAAGCGCTGGACTGTCAGGCAGCAACGCCTTCGGCCACGTCCTTGTATTCGGCGATCTGGTCGAAGTTCATGTACTTGTAGATCTTGTCGCCGTTGGCGTTGATCGCACCGATGTCGGCCAGGTACTCGGCCTTGCTCGGGATGCGACCCAGCTTGGAGCAGATCGCCGACAGCTCGGCCGAACCCAGGTACACGTTGGTGTTCTTGCCCAGGCGGTTGGGGAAGTTGCGCGTGCTGGTGGACATCACGGTGGCACCTTCCTTCACCTGCGCCTGGTTGCCCATGCACAGCGAGCAGCCCGGCATTTCCATGCGGGCGCCGGCCGCACCGAACACGCCGTAGTGGCCTTCTTCGGTGAGCTGGTGGGCGTCCATCTTCGTGGGCGGGGCCATCCACAGCTTGACCGGGATGTCCTTCTTGCCTTCGAGCAGCTTGGACGCTGCGCGGAAGTGGCCGATGTTGGTCATGCACGAGCCGATGAACACTTCGTCGATCTTGGCGCCGGCCACGTCCGACAGCGTCTTGGCGTCGTCGGGGTCGTTGGGGCAGCAGACGATGGGCTCGGTGATCTCGGACAGGTCGATCTCGATCACGGCGGCGTACTCGGCGTCGGCATCGGGTGCCAGCAGCTCGGGCTTGGCGAGCCAGGCTTCCATGGCCTTGATGCGACGGCCGATGGTGCGTGCGTCGGCATAGCCCTGGGCGATCATGTTCTTCAGCAGCACGATGTTGCTGTTGATGTATTCGATGATCGGCTCCTTGTTCAGGCGCACCGTGCAACCTGCGGCAGAGCGCTCGGCCGAAGCGTCGGACAGCTCGAACGCCTGTTCGACCTTCATGTCCGGCAGACCTTCGATTTCGAGGATGCGGCCCGAGAAGATGTTCTTCTTGCCCTGCTTCTCCACCGTCAGCAGACCGGCCTTGATGGCGTACAGCGGAATCGCATGCACCAAGTCGCGCAGCGTGACGCCGGGCTGCATCTGGCCCTTGAAGCGCACCAGCACCGACTCAGGCATATCGAGGGGCATCACGCCCGTGGCGGCGGCAAAGGCCACCAGGCCCGAACCGGCGGGGAAGCTGATGCCGATGGGGAAGCGGGTGTGCGAATCGCCGCCCGTGCCCACGGTGTCGGGCAGCAGCATGCGGTTGAGCCAGCTGTGGATGATGCCGTCGCCGGGCTTGAGCGAAATGCCGCCGCGCGTGCTGATGAAGTCGGGCAGCTCGTGGTGCATCTTCACGTCCACGGGCTTGGGATACGCAGCCGTGTGGCAGAAGGACTGCATGACCAGATCGGCGCTGAAACCCAGGCAGGCCAGGTCTTTCAGCTCATCGCGGGTCATGGGGCCGGTGGTGTCCTGCGAGCCGACCGAGGTCATGCGCGGTTCGCAGTACGTGCCGGGCAGCACGCCCTGGCCTTCGGGCAGGCCGCAGGCGCGGCCGACCATCTTCTGCGCCAGCGTGAACCCCTTGCCGGTGGCGGCAGGCACCTGCGGCAGGCGGAACAGCGTGGACGGCGCCAGGCCCAGGGCCTCGCGGGCCTTGGCGGTGAGGCCGCGGCCGATGATCAGGGGAATGCGGCCGCCGGCGCGCACTTCGTCGAACAGCACTTCGCTCTTCACTTCGAATTCGGCGATGACCTGGCCGTCCTTGAGCGCCTTGCCGGCGTAGGGCAGCAGTTCGATCTCGTCACCCATGTTCATCTGGCTCACATCGAGCTCGATGGGCAGGGCGCCGGCGTCTTCCATGGTGTTGTAGAAGATCGGGGCGATCTTGGAACCCAGGCAGACACCGCCAAAACGCTTGTTCGGCACGAAGGGAATGTCCTCGCCGGTGAACCACAGCACGCTGTTGGTGGCCGACTTGCGGCTCGAACCCGTGCCCACCACGTCGCCCACGTAGGCCACGAGGTTGCCCTTGGCGCGCAGGTCTTCGATGAACTTCACCGGGCCGCGCTTGCCGTCTTCTTCAGGGGTGATGCCGTCGCGCTTGTTCTTGAGCATGGCCAGCGCGTGCAGCGGGATGTCGGGGCGGCTCCAGGCGTCAGGGGCGGGCGACAGGTCGTCGGTGTTGGTTTCGCCGGTGACCTTGAGCACCGTGAGCTTGATGCTTTGCGGCACTTCGGGTCGGCTGGTGAACCACTCGGCGTCGGCCCAGCTTTGCAGCACGGCCTTGGCGAAGGTATTGCCCTTGTCGGCCTTTTCCTTGACGTCATGGAACTGGTCGAACATCAGCAGGGTCTTCTTCAGGCCCTCGGCTGCCACGGATGCCACGGCAGCATCGTCGAGCAGGTCGATCAGCGGAGTGAGGTTGTAGCCGCCCAGCATGGTGCCCAGCAGTTGCGTGGCCTTCTCGCGGCCGATGAGGCTGCACACCTCCGTGCCATGGGCCACGGCAGCCAGGTAGCTGGCCTTGACCTTGGCGGCGTCGTCCACACCGGCGGGAACGCGGTGCGTGATCAGGTCGACCAGAACGGCTTCCTCGCCAGCGGGCGGGTTCTTCAGCAGCTCGATCAGTTCACTGGTCTGCTTGGCGCTCAGGGGCAGTGGTGGAATGCCCAATGCAGCACGCTCGGCCACATGGTCACGGTAGGCTTTCAACATCGATTTTCTCCGGTTGCGTTCTAAAGTGGGGCGGGTGCATGCCGGCCTCCGGCCGCACCGCAATCGTTATTTCTTGGCGACAGGCAGCGGGTCGAGCACACCGGGCTGCGGGTTCTTCTTGAGGGACTCGGCCACCAGGCTCTGTTCGGGGCTCATGCATTCGTCGGCCAGGCGCTGGCCACGCTTTTGGTCCATGAGCATGGACTTGTTGGCGATCTGCAGCCAGACCGCGCCGCCCTTCTGGTCTTCCAGGCGAATGGCACCGGTGGTGGTTTCAACAGGCGCCATGCGGTACTTGAAGCCCTTGCCTTCCACGTCGAAGTGGCCAGGCGAGGCCTCGTCGGCCTTCACCGAGACATAGGCACCCAGTTCGCAGGCAATGCGGCCCACGTGCACGCGCTCGGCAATGGCCAGCTCGGCCGGCGTGAGGGCGGCCTCGGCGGCCATGATGCCGGCAGCCACCTGGTTCGTGGCGGTCTTGAGCTGCGTGCGGCTGCTGGTGGGCTCGGCCTTGGCGGTCTTCGCGGCCTTGGCCTTGACAGGGGCCTTGGCCGTTGCCTTGGCGGCCGGCTTGGCAGCGGGTTGTGCAGGGGTCTGGGCCAGCGCAAAGGCGGGAGCCAGCAGCATCAGGGCAGAAGCGATAAAGGTTTTCATCAGAGATCCTGCAGATAAGGGTTCAGGGGCAAGGAGGGGCGGGCGAGGTAAACCACGCGCTCACGGCCCCGGGCAACGCGCGCCCGGTGCTGTGCGCACGTTCGAGGACCTGCCAGTAATAGCGGTAACTAGCACGGTCATGGAGTGTGCCGTCAAAACTGATGGGAGCCCAATCAGCACCTGCGGCAGCAGCTATTATTTTTGATGCAACTTCTATGTCATCCTGCGTGGGCGCGAAGGCCTCCAGGATGGGGCGGATCTGCGCAGGGTGGATGCTCCACATGCGCGTGTAGCCAAACTCGCGGGCGGCGCGGCTGGCTGCGGCCTGCATGGCAGCCGTGTTGCTGAACTCCGTGACCACGCAGTGCGATGGCACTTTGCCGTGGGCATGGCAGGCCGAGGCGATTTCGAGCTTGGCGCGCACCACGAGCGGGTGCGTGAACTGCCCCGACGAGGTCATGGCCGATGCGGGAATGGCACCGCCATGGGCCGACACAAAATCCATCAGCCCAAAGCTCAGGCTCTGCACGCGGGGGTGCGCGGCGATGTCGAACGCACGCTGTACCGCAGCCGGGGATTCGATCAGGACCTGCAATGGCAAGTGGCCAGCCGAAGCACGTTGCAGCGCCTGTTCCGCCAGCACCACGTCCTCCACCGACTCCACCTTGGGCAGCATGATGTGGGTCAACCGATGGCCGGCCTCGCCGGCAATGGTGGCGACATCGTTGGCAAATGCGGGGTGGTCCACGGGGTGCACACGCGCGCCGACGCGTGCGCCCGGTGCGGCATCGCGCGCCAGCGAGGCCACCAGGGCC
>NZ_ACQT01000184.1 GCF_000175235.1 Acidovorax delafieldii 2AN
GACCACCACCGGCGGCACCGCCAAAGGCTGCAGCGCTACGTCCAGCCGGCGGGCGCCTTCGTCAGTCCACACCTGGAAATCATGGGTGAGCCACACGGCCGAGGCATAGCCCGCCACGGCGAGCCCCGCGCTGAGCAGCGCCGTGCGCAACAGGGTCATGGGCACCCCTTGCGCGAAGCCTGGCAAGCCCGCAGGCGCAGCGAATGCGAATGGCCGTGGCAGCCCCCAATCCCATGCAACGGATACGGCAGGCACGCCAGCGTCGCTGCAGGCAGTGGCTTGGCGTGCCTGCCTTGGGGCGTGGCCGTTGGTCGCATACGCAGTGCCCCTCAGGCCGGCTTGGCGCCGAGCGCCTTGAGCGCGGCCCCGCCTTCGAACGGCGTGGTACGGCTGCTGGCCTTGCGCTCCTGCTCGAACAACCCGGGCTTGACCGCGCCCGCCTTGTTCGACCAGTTGCCGCGGATGTACGTGGCCAGGGCCGCCAGTTCGGCATCGCCAAGCTGCTGGAAGGATGGCATGGCCCCTTTGTAGGTGGTGCCCGCAACCACGAGTTCGCCACTGATGCCATGCAGCAGGATATTGGCCAGCGTGCGCTCGTCGCCCTGCACCCACTCGGAGCCGTCCAGCGGCGGAAACACACCGGGCAGCCCTTTGCCGGTGGCCTGGTGGCAAGCAACGCAGTTGGCTGCGAACAGCTGCTTGCCATCCGCCACGCCCGCGGCGCCCGGTGCAGGGCCCGACAGGTCCGCCAGCGTGCGGCGGTCGCCCAGCACCGAATTGCCAAAGGGGTCGGACAACAGGATGTAGATCACGCCAAACGCCACCATGGCCAAGGTGACTGCGGCGACGATCAGCGGCACGGGTTTCGTGCGCTCTTCGGGCTCGGCGTTCTCGCGCTGCTGGGCCCGGTTTCGGGTATCTGGTTCATTCAACATGGGGGCCTCGCAACGGATCAGGATGCAGCGGCGGAAGCCGCGTGCACGGGCGCCGGCGCCGCTGCGCCGGCCTTGGCCTTCAGGGGCGGCGGCAACACCGGATAGGTGTGGTCGAGCCCTTGCAGGTACTTGACCAGATCGAGCGCCTCGGGGCGCGCCACCACCACGCGGCCGAACGGGCCCTGCCCCGGCGGCAGGTTCAGCACCTCATCGCCGGGCTCGGCCGCGTCCTTCACTTCGAACAGGTAGGGATAGGACGGCATGATCGAGCCTGGCACGTAGGCACGGGGCTGGTAGAGGTGCCCCAGGTGCCAGTCCTTGCTGGGCTGGCGCGCGCCGATGTTGAACAGGTCAGGGCCCGTGCGCATGCTGCCCAGCAGGTGAGGCTTGTCATAGAAGTAGTCGCCCGGCACCGAGGCACGGCCCCAGCCGCGCGCCAGGTCGGGGCCCAGGCCGCGGTCGCGCGGCTGCTGGCTGTGGCAGTACACACAACCATTGGCGATATACACGTCCCGTCCCCGCAACTGGGCGCTGGTGTAGGGTTTGAGCCCCGGGGGCGGGGTGACATCCCGCACCTGCAGGTAGGGCAGTACCACCAGCGCCGCGGTGGCGATGGCCAGCGACACCACGGCGCCTGCGGCCAGCTTGACTTCATTTTCCATGTGCGAACTCCGGGGCCTTGGAGGGCGAGAACAGCGCCGCGCCGGTGCGCGCAGGTCCGAAGCGCAGCACCATGGCCAGGAAGTGGCCGACAAAAATGAGGTGGCTCAGCACCATCAGGCCACCACCCACGCTGCGCCACTGCAGATACGGGATGGTCACGGCCACCGAGTCCATGAAGGGACGCGATGCGTCGAGCATGGCCAGCCCCTGCAGCCAGCCGCCGATGGTCAGGCCGACGAAATAGATGCCGATGCCCAGGGCCGATGCCCAGAACTGCAGCCAGATGAGCCGCGGGTATGGCCACTCCCAGTGGAGCACGCGCGGCATCATGAAATAGATGGCACCAAACAGCACCATGGTGACAAAGGCGTACGCGCCCAGGTGGGCATGCGCTACCGTGAAGTGCGTGAAGTGCGCCACCTGGTTGATGCTGCGCAGAGCCTCCAGCGAGCCCTGCAGCGACGACAGCATGTACATCAGCCCGCCGAACATCATGAAGCGCAGCGTGGGCGAGTGCAGCGCCAGGTGCATGCGGCCCCACATGGTGCCGGCCATGTTGATGGTGAAGGCCACCACGGGGATGATCATCATCATGCTCTGCACGATGGACAGCGTGGTCAGCCAGCCCGGGATGGGCCCGCCAATCAGGTGGTGGCCCCCTACCTGTCCATAGAAGAAAGCCAGCGTCCAGAAGCCCAGGATGGACAGGTTGTACGACCGCACGGGCCGGCCGATGATCTTGGGCAGAAAGTAGTAGATGGAGCCCACGCTGATCGGCGTGAACCACAATCCCAGCACATTGTGGCCGTACCACCAGTTGGTGGTGGCCTGCTGCACGCCGGTGTGCACGCCCGGAAGCTTGGCCACCACGAACAGCAAAGTGATCCAGAGCAGGCCGGCCACCATGTACCAGACGCTCACGTACAGCGACTCGACCTTGCGGTTGACCAGCGTGAACAGCACGGGGCCCACGATGCAGATGAAGCCGGCCGCGATGAAGACGCCGATCTGCCAGGGAATCTCGAGGTATTCCATGCCATCGGTCCAGCCGGCACCGATGGCACCGATGCCGCTGGCGATGCCGGTGTTGAGCAGCGCCCCCCCCAGCATCACCCACATCGCACCCACCAGGGGGGTGCGCAGCAGGCGTGGCAGCAGCCAGACAATGACGCCCAGGGCCGCATTGGTGATCCAGCCATAGAGCACTGCGTTCAGGTGCACGGTACGGATGCGGCCGAAGGTGAGCCATGCCTCGCCCACCAGCCAGTCGGGCATGTGCAGCTTGAGCGACGACACCAGCCCGGCCAGCGAGCCCACCACCAGCCATAGACAGGCAAAGGCGACGAACATGAACACGGGAAATGCGCTGGAGCGGTCGGCCGCCACGCGGTGGCGCAGTTCGTCCGGGTCGGCCACATGCAGCTCGCTGCCGTCCTCGGCGGCCGCGGCCTGTAGCCGAGCCTGGGCCGGCTCAAGCAACGCCGGATCGTCCACCTTGCCGATTTCGCCTCGCGCAAAGATCACCGAGGCCGCGCGCGGATTTTCAACCAGCAGGCCCTTGCGCATGGACCAGATGAAAACAAACAGCCCCATGATCGAGAGCAGAAACGCGCCCAGCAAACTCAGTATCGCGCTGTCCATGAGCGTCCATCCTTTTGGTATGCACCGCAGAAGTGCATGAACGCCGCTCACTTCCGCGGAAACTTTGAGGCACAGCAACCACAGACATTCCTGCGCGTGCTAGGCATTCACGCGGCGGATTCTATGATTCATAAAATATGAATGTTTTTGCGCGGGTAATAACCTGCCGCAGAGCAGTGGTAACCCCGCCATGCCCGGCACTCGGCGTTGTGCACAGCCCCGCGCAACCCGATCGCGCACGGTGCCCGGCGGCCTGCAGCCCTAACGCAAACTGATCCAGTACGCCAACACGATGAGTGCCAGCACGAGAGCAAGCCATCCCACAACCAGCCAGCGCCACAAAGCCGGCGCGCGCCGCAACTCAAGGAATTCGAGGCTCACGAGCAAGCCCTTGGCAAACGCGAGGCCGAACATGACGAGCACTGGCGCAATCGAGCCATGGCCCGAAAGCCCCGCTTCGCCAATCCAATAGGTCACGGCCGTGATGGCCAGCAGTACCGCCCAGACCTTGGCGAGTGAAAGAACAGGCATCTTCGGCATCCTCAACGCATCACGTACACCAAGGGGAACAGCACGATCCAGAGCAGATCCACCATGTGCCAGAACGCTGCCCCCGTCTCGAGCGCGTGGCAATCGTGGCTGCCGTAGCGTCCACGGCGCGTCTTGACCCACAGGTAAGCGATCGCCAGCATCCCCACCACCACATGCAGAAAGTGAAAGCCGGTGAGCAGAAGGTAGAACATATAGAAGGTGTTCGTCGACAGATCCACCCCGTCGCCCAACTTGTGGGCATATTCGGTCAGCTTGACCGCCACGAACCCGCCCCCACAGGCCAGCGCACCCAGCAGCCAACGCGCCCCTGCCACCGACGCATCGCGCTGCACCGCAGCCACCGCACTGGCCACACACCAGCTTCCCGATATCAGCAAAACGGTATTGAGCGCACCCGCATTGAGGTTGAGCGTGGCCTGAGACGCATTGAACACATCCACTTCACGGGCGCGGGCGAACGCGAAAGAAACAAAGAGGATGGCGAAGGTGAGCAACTCCATCAGGATGACCAACCACACGCCCAGATCACCGCGCAGCCGGGGCGCCTCCACCCTGCCGGCATGGGCATGATGCAAAGATGGGTTGTTGTTCTCAGACGACAAAACCGTGGAGGTGCTGCGGTTCATGTAGGGCATCCTGCCTGAAGGATCATTGCCACTTGCGGCAAAGGGGTTGCACGACGGCAACGCGGGTCCTTATTCTGGCGCCTGAATGCTGCCCGAAAAATACAAGCACAAAATAAGATGCATGTGATATGAATCTTATTGATTCTAATCAACCATTTTGCGCAATGACTCATTACGATGGGAACCTCATCACTGCATGAGGTACCACCATGAGTCAAGGCTTCACCAGCCAGATGGCGCGGAACATTTTCTACGGGGGCACGGTCTTTTTCGTGCTTTTGTTCGCCGCGCTCGTCTTTCACACAGAAACCAAAATCCCAGAGCGCTCCAAGGCGGGCGACATCACACCTGCAGTCGTCCGCGGCAAGCACCTGTGGGAGACCCGCAACTGCATCGGCTGCCACACCCTGCTGGGTGAAGGTGCGTACTTTGCCCCGGAACTGGGCAACGTCTATGCACGCCGCGGTCCTGATTTCATCAAGAGCTGGATCAAGGCCATGCCCACACACACGCCGGGTCGTCGCCAGATGCCCCAGTTCAACTTCACCGAAGGCCAGTTGGACGATCTGGTCGAATTTCTGCGGTGGACCAACGGCGTGGACGCTGAAAAGTGGCCACCCAATATCGAAGGGTAAGCATCTCAGTGCACTGAGACCTCACATCCAAGGATACAAAAATGCCCACAACCCTTAAATACCAATCGCAGTCGGTCGCGAAGCTGTACTTCATAGCTGCGCTCGGCCTGTTCACCGGCCAGATCCTTTTCGGTCTGACCCTGGGCCTGCAATACGTGATCGGCGACCTGATGTTCCCGGCCATTCCCTTCAACATCGCCCGCATGGTCCACACCAACCTGCTGATCGTGTGGCTGTTGTTCGGATTCATGGGGGCGGCCTACTTCATGGTGCCCGAAGAGAGCGAAACAGAGCTCTACAGCCCGCTGCTGGCCAAGGTGCTGTTCTGGATTTTCCTGGCGGCAGGCGCCCTGACCATTCTGGGGTATCTGCTGGTGCCCTATGCCAAACTGGCCGAGATGACCGGCAATGACTTGCTGGCAACCATGGGCCGCGAATTCCTCGAGCAACCCTTGCCCACCAAGGTTGGCATTGTGGTGGTGGCTCTGGGCTTCCTGTTCAACATCAGCATGACGGTGCTCAAGGGCCGCAAGACGGCCATCTCGCTGGTGCTGCTGATGGGCCTGTGGGGCCTTGCGCTGATGTTCCTGTTCAGCTTCGTCAATCCCAGCAACCTGGTGCGCGACAAGATGTACTGGTGGTTCGTGGTGCACCTGTGGGTGGAAGGCACCTGGGAACTGATCATGGCTTCGCTGCTGGCCTTCGTGCTCATCAAGACCACGGGCGTGGACCGTGAAGTGATCGACAAGTGGATGTACATGATCATTGCCTTCGCGCTGATCTCGGGCATCCTGGGCACTGGCCACCACTTCTACTTCATTGGCTTGCCAGGCTACTGGCACTGGGTCGGCGGCGTGTTCTCGGCACTCGAGCCCATTCCGTTCTTCATGATGACACTGTTCGCCTTCAACATGGTGCAACGCCGCCGCCGCGAGCATCCCAACCAGGCCGCTGTGCTGTGGGCCGTGGGCACTGCCGTGATCGGCTTCTTGGGCGCAGGTGTCTGGGGCTTCATCCACACCCTGAGCCCCGTCAACTACTACACGCACGGTTCGCAGGTCACTGCAGCCCACGGCCACCTCGCTTTCTACGGTGCCTATGTGCTCGTGGTGCTGGCGCTGATCAGCTATTCCATGCCACTGCTGCGCGGCCGCGAAGCCAACCCCATGCGCGCACAGCGCGCCGAGATGTGGAGCTTCTGGATCATGAGCATCGGTATGGCCGTGATGGTTCTGGCCCTCAGCGGCGCCGGCATCCTCCAGGTCTGGCTGCAGCGCATGCCCACGACCGGGGCCATGTCCTTCATGGCAACGCAAGACCAGCTCGTATTTTTCTACTGGGTGCGTGTCTCGGGTGGCGTCATGTTCCTGGCTGGTCTGCTGACCTATCTGTCGAGCTTCTTCATCGGCCCTGCTGCCAATGAGCAGGAAGTGGCAGCCATCCCCGGCGGCCGCACGCAACGGGCCTGACCATGGAAACCCACACAGCGGTTTCGCTGGCCCAGGGCGCCAGCACCACGGGCCAGCGCTCCGCTGCGAGTGGGGTGCCCTTCTATGCGGCGCAGGGCGGTGAATGCGCGCTTTTCGAGCATTGCTTCGCCCAACAGCTGCCGCTGTTGATCAAGGGCCCCACGGGGTGCGGCAAGACCCGCTTTGTCGAGCACATGGCGGCCCGCCTGGGTCGTCCGCTGATCACCGTTTCATGCCATGACGACCTCAGTGCGGCGGACCTGGTGGGGCGCCACCTGATCGGTCAGGGCAACACGGTGTGGTCCGACGGCCCGCTCACCCGTGCAGTGCGCGAAGGCGCCATCCTCTATCTCGACGAAGTGGTGGAGGCCCGCAAGGACACCACCGTCGTGCTCCATCCCCTGGCCGACGACCGGCGCCTGCTGCCTGTTGAACGCACGGGGGAATTGCTCAAGGCGCCGCCCGAGTTCATGCTGGTCATCTCGTACAACCCGGGCTACCAGAATCTGCTCAAGGGGCTCAAGCCCAGTACCCGGCAGCGCTTCACGGCGCTGACGCTGGACTACCCGGCCGCGCCCGTCGAACGCACCATCCTCGAGCGCGAGGGGCGCG
>NZ_ACQT01000183.1 GCF_000175235.1 Acidovorax delafieldii 2AN
CCCGAACCAGGCCAGCGCCTCCCCATCGCCGCGCGCCATGGGCCAATCGCACATCCATGAAAGCGCGCGTGCCCAGGTGGCGGGCGCTGCCCACTACATCGACGATCTGCCAGAAATCAAGGGCACGCTGTACGCCGCGCCCATCCTCTCCACCGTGGCCCATGGCACGCTGAACGGCGTGGATGCCACCGCCGCCCTGGCCCTGCCCGGCGTGCGCGGGGTGGTGCTGGCGCAGGACGTGCCCGGCGACAAGACCCTGGCCGCCTTCGCGCACGACGAGCCCGTGTTTGCCGCCGGCACCGTGCAGCACATCGGCCAGGTCATCGGCCTGGTGGTGGCCGATTCTGTGATGCAGGCCCGCCGCGCCGCGCGCGCCGTGCAGCTCGACATCACGCCCCTGCCCGCCATCCTGAGCGTGCACGAGGCGCTGAAGAACCACAGCTTCGTGCTGCCCCCGGTGTTCGTGCGCCGGGGCGATGCCGACCAGGGCCTGGCGCAATCGGCCCACCGCCTGCAGGGCGCGTTCGAGGTGGGCGGGCAAGAACACTTCTATCTGGAAGGCCAGATCGCCTACGCGCTGCCGCTGGAGCAAAAGCAGTGGTGGATCTACTCCAGCACCCAGCACCCCGGCGAGGTGCAGCACTGGGTGGCGCACGCGCTGGGCATCGACAACCACGCCGTGCGCGTGGAGTGCCGGCGCATGGGCGGCGGCTTTGGCGGCAAGGAGACGCAGGCCGGCCACCTGGCCGTGTGGGCCGCCGTGGCGGCGAACAAGCTGGGCCGCCCCGTCAAGCTGCGGCTGGACCGCGACGACGACTTCATGGTCACCGGCAAGCGGCACCCGTTCGCCTACGAGTACGACGTGGGCTTTGACGACACGGGCCGCATCACGGGCCTCCAGCTGCAGATGGCCGCCAACTGCGGCTTTTCCGCCGACTTGTCGGGCCCCGTGGCCGACCGCGCCGTGTTCCACGCCGACAACGCCTACTTTCTTGAGAACGTCGAAATCGCCTCTTACCGCTGCAAGACCAATACGCAGAGCCACACGGCCTTCCGCGGCTTTGGCGGACCGCAGGGCGTGATCGTGATCGAGGCCATCCTGGGCGACATTGCCCGCGCGCTGGGCCGCGACGCACAGGACGTGCGCATGGCCAACCTGTACGGCACCACGGAACGCAACGTCACCCACTACCAGATGGCGGTGGAGAACAACATCCTGCACGCGCTGCTGCCCCAGCTGGAGCGCAACGCCGACTACCGCGGGCGCCAGGCCGAGATTGCCGCCTGGAACGCGCTGCAGCCCGTGCTCAAGCGCGGCATCGCCATCACGCCCGTCAAGTTCGGCATCAGCTTCACGGCCACGCTGTTCAACCAGGCCGGCGCGCTGGTGCATGTGTACACCGATGGCAGCGTGCAGGTGAACCACGGCGGCACCGAGATGGGCCAAGGCCTCAACACCAAGGTAGCGCAGATCGTGGCCGACGAGCTGGGCGTGCCGCTGCACCGCGTGCTGGTCACCGCCAGCGACACCAGCAAGGTGCCCAACGCCAGCGCCACCGCCGCCAGCAGCGGCACCGACCTGAACGGCCGCGCGGCCCAGTACGCTGCCCGCAATGTGCGCGACAACCTCGCGTCCTTCGTGTGCGGGCTGGACGGCTGCGGCGCGGGCGCCATCCGCTTCGAGGGCGGCCAGGTGATATCGCCGAAAACCGTGCGCCCGTTCGACGACGTGGTGAAAGAGGCGTATGCCAACCGTATCCAGCTGTGGAGCGACGGCTTCTACCGCACGCCCAAGATCCACTACGACAAGACCACGCTCACGGGCCGGCCGTTCTATTACTTCGCCTACGGCGCTGCCTGCACCGAAGTGGTCATCGACACGCTCACCGGCGAGAACCGCGTGCTGAAGGTGGACATCCTGCACGACGTAGGCCACAGCATCAACCCGGCCATCGACATCGGCCAGATCGAGGGCGGCTTCGTGCAGGGCATGGGCTGGCTCACCACCGAGCAGCTGGTGTGGAACGACAAGGGTTATCTCGCCACCCACGCGCCCAGCACCTACAAGATTCCAGCCACGGGCGATATACCGGCGCACTTCAAGGTGGACTTGTGGCCCGAGGCGAACCGCGAGGACAACGTGGGCGGAAGCAAGGCGGTGGGCGAGCCGCCGTTCATGCTGGCAATCAGTGTGTACGAGGCGCTGCGCAATGCGGTGGCAGCGGGGCGTAGCGGCGTCGATGCTGCGGCGCCGGTCGTGTTGATAGCGCCGGCGACTGCGGAGAATGTACTCAAAGCGTTGGGGCGGTTGGGAGATTGATGTTTTTGGCTGCTGGCGCTAGTGGGGCATGTGCTGATAGCTATCAATATTGAAGCACTCCCTCTTTAGAAGTTCGGGTTCTGGTGTGGCCGCATGCCTGTGTTGAAGGCGGAGGCCGGGAGACTCCCGGCCTCTGCCCCAGAACCAGGCACGCAGCCCGATGTGCAGTCACGCCCGACGCAACAATCAAAAATACACTGCAAAATCAATAGCTACCAGCCCATATCCCACGAGCGCATCCAGCCCAGAATCTCTCAAACTGGCCCCAACGCCATCCGCCCCGACGAAGTCACCGACGCATCTCGTGCATGGCGCGTCTCCACCCGGTTGCGCCCCGCCCGCTTGGCGTCGTAGCAGGCCATGTCGGCCACGTAAAGCACCGAGGGCACGTCCTGCAGGCTCGCGTCCAGCACCACCAGTCCGATGCTCACGCCCAGCGTGAAGCTGCGCCCCTGGTACGAAGGCTCCCATGCCTGCACCGCGGCGCGCAGCTGGTCGGCCACGGCCTGCCCGCGCGCCAGCGAGCATCCCGGCAGCACCACAGCGAACTCGTCGCCACCCAGGCGCGCCGCCCAGCCGATCTGGCGCACCTGGGATTCGAGCAGGCGGGCCACGTGGCGCAGCACATCGTCGCCCGCGTCGTGGCCCGCCACGTCGTTGATGACCGTGAAATAGTCGAGGTCAAGGAACAGCATCACCCCGTCGCCTTCTGCCTCGCCCTCGGGTGAGGGAGCAGCCGATGGGTCTGCCGTGCGTGCCCGTGCCGAGCGCTCGGCCAGCAGCACCTCCATGCGCCCTGTGAATGCATCGCGGTTGTACAGCTGCGTGAGGGGATCATGGACCGCCACCCACGACTGCTGCTGCTGCGCCTCGCGCACGGCGGTCATGTCTTCGAGAATCCACACCGTGCCGCCCTGGATGTCCTGCGCCTGCACCCCACGGCCCTGCACCCGGGCCCACACGGGGCTGCCGTCCTTGCGCATGAAGCACACGTCGCCATCGAATGCGCCATGGGCCAGGAAATCGGCCTGCACCCGCGCACCCAAACGGGCGTAATCGTCGTCGGATGCATACAGGATGCGCGCCGGGCATCCCTGCAGTTCCTGCGGCGTGTATCCCAGCATCTGGCAGGCCTGCCGGCCCACCACTTCCAGCACGCCCTGGCGCGTGATCGCGATGCCTACGGAGGCGTTGTCCAGAATGGCCTGGAACTGGCCCTCGAGCTGGGCCTGCTGCTGGCGCTGCCGGTCGCTGCGCAGCACCTGCGCTTCGAACACCTGCACCAGCGCGCCCACCTCACCCGTGGCGCGTGGCCAGGCGATGCGGGTGCACGAGCCACCATTGGCCAGCTGCAGTGCGCTGTGGCACAGGTGGGCCAGGGGCTGCGCCATCCACACCATGAACACGCCGAGCAAGGCCATGGCAGAGGCAATCACCGCCGCCGCCAGCCACCAGGCCTTGCGCTGTGCACCCGCCAGGGGCGCCAGCATGGCCTGCGAATCGCTCACGCGGGCCACAAGCCACTGGGGCAGTGGCATACCGGCCATGCTCACGATGTGGTGCGGCTGCACCGTAGTGGTGCCGCGCCCGGCCAAAGGCTGCGCCTGCTGCAGCCACTGGGCGAAGACGGGGCCGAGCCCCGGCTCGTCCTGCACCTTGGCCAGGATGCGGGCGGGGTCGGGGTGCGACAGGATGGTGCCGTCGCGCGTGAACACGATCAACCGCGAATCATCGCGCCCCGGCAAGGTCATGGAAGGCGGCAGCAGCCCTTGCGATTGCAGCTTGAGGGCGCCTGCCACCACGCCCAGCACCTGCCCCTCCTCGCGCCGCAGCGGCATGGTGAACATGACGCGCGCATCCGCGCTGCGGCCGGCCACCAGTTCGGACACCAGGGGTTTGCCCCCGATCAGGGTGCGCCGCAGGGCATCGCGCTCGGCGGGGTCGAGGTTGGCCACGTCCTCCAGCCGGCCCGAATGCAGGTTGACACGCAGGTCGCCGTCCTGCCGGGCCACCTGCATCGAATCGAAGAACTGCACCGCCGGCAGTCCCTGCTGCAGCAGCCATTCAAGCGACGAGGGAGAGTTGAGCATGGCCGGAGTGATGCCCTCGGCCACGGTGCGCAGCACCTTTTGGCTCTGCTCGATCTTGCTGGCCAGCAGCCGAGCCATGACCTCGACTTCCTCGGTCTGCTGGCCGACCAGGCGGCGCACAGCCTCACGCTCGGAGGCGCGCGATGCGAGCCAGGCCGACAGCGCCCCCGAGAGCGCCACTGCCAGCAGCGCCACCAGCACCAGGCGCAGCACGAGTGTCCCGGGGGGGCCACCATCCCTGGCGGCTCGGCCGGTGCCTGCGTGCCCGCCAGCGGCGTCATGGGCACCCTGCGCGAGGCAGGCCGGGGGCAGTCTGGGGGGAAAGGTGCGACATGGAAGCGGGGATTGCCTGAAGGTTCTCAAGGCAAATATACGCAGCGGCCCGCGCCTGCCGCTTGGGTGGAACCCTCACTCCCGTCCAAGGAGAAACCCTGAGAACAGGGTGGCGGGGCCACGCCCCGCCTGGGCGTCAACAGCCCGCCACGGATTGCAGCGCGTGCGGCTGGGGCAGGTTCAGCACGTTGCCGGTGCCCGCGATAAGACCGTGCTCGCGCAGATGGCGCAGTACGCGCGAGAAGGTTTCGGGCGCAATGCCCAGCTGCGCGGCGATGAGCCGCTTGCGCTGGTGCAGCGTCACGCTCATGGCGCCGCTGTGGTCTGGCTCGGCGTGGTTGAGCAACCACTGCGCGCAGCGTGCTTCGGCATCCTGGGCCAGGCGGCTCACCGCAAGTTCGGATTGCTGCCGGTAACCCGTCGCCAGATCGCGCAGCAACCCCTGCGCCACCGGCGGCAGCGACGCATAGCCGCGCCGGAACTCCTCGATGGGCAGGCGCCGCACCTGCACGCGCGTCTCGGCCACCATGTCCACCGGAAACGGTTTGCCCAGCAGGGCCGATGCCGCGTCCAGCCAGAACGGCCCCTCCACAATGCCCAGCTGGTGCCGCAGCCGCCCGTCTTCGTAGACGCCGCGCAGCACCCGTCCGCTTTCAAGGTGCAGCACCGAAGTCAGGGTCTGGTTGCGGCGGCGAAGCACTTCCCCGGCGGCGAGCACTTCGATCTGAGCTGGGAGGGAAAAGAATGTGGATGGCAGCATGTAGCCAACTTTGCCGTGCGATAGCGCCCCACGTTTTGAGGAAGATCAAAAGGCAGTTTGACCCGGTCATGGCCTGTGGCAGCCCTCTGCCCGGCGTCAAAAGCACGAAAACAACACACGTTCGCCACATAAGGCATGGAACTTGCAACAGTCTGTATATGGCCTGATCATGCAACCCGCAACGCACTGTCATGACGGTGTCATGCCTTTTCTCGCCGGACAACCGGCAATTTCAACCCCTGCAGGAGTTTCAATGAAAAAAACCTGATTGCCTTGGGAGCCGCACTGCTGTGTGCCGCCGGGGCCCACGCCCAAAGCTCCGTCCAGCTCACCGGTCTGGTGGACGTTTTTGCCGGTTCGATGAAGATGGCGGGTGATGCCAAGAGCAAGTCCGTGGTCGACAGCGGCGGCCTGACCACCTCGTGGTTTGGCGTCAAGGGCACGGAAGACCTGGGCGGCGGACTGAAGGCCAATTTCAACCTGACCTCGTTCATCAAGGTGGACACCGGCACGCAAGGCCGTTTCACGAACGACACGTTCTTCTCGCGCGACGCCAACGTCAGCCTGTCGGGCGGCTTCGGCTCGGTGCTGCTGGGCCGCTGGATGGCCCCCAACTTCCTGCCTTCCGTGATCGGCAACCCGCTGGGTGACTCGTTCACTTTCTCGCCTCTGATCCTGCACAAGGACGTTCCGCTGTTCAACGGCTCGGGCTGGTCTGCCATGACCCCCGCGGACACCGGCTGGAGCAACCAGATCGTGTACAGCACGCCCCAGATCGGCGGCTTCTCGGCCAACGTGCAGTACCAGTTCGGCGAGCAGGCCGGCAAGACCGGCAAGAACAACTTCGGCGCCAACTTCTTCTATTTCGGCGGCCCGCTGACCCTGACCGGCTTCTACGAGAACGCCGACATCGGCAACCCCGTGAACACGCTGCTGGCCAACAACCACAAATACTGGATGTTGCTGGGCGCTTACGACTTCGGCATGGTCAAGCCCTACCTGAGCTATGGCGAGAAGAAGATCGACAACGCCACCTCCACCAAGGGCAAGACCTTCCAGGTGGGTGCATCGGCTCCGCTGGGCAACGGCAAGCTGCTCGCCGAATGGGTGAAGACCGAGTGGTCCACCCCCGACGTGAGCCGCAAGACCTTCACGCTGGGCTATGACTACAACCTGTCCAAGCGCACCGACGTGTACGCCATGTACATGAACGACAAGATCACCGCCCAGACCAACGGCAACAGCTTCGGCGTGGGCATTCGCCACCGCTTCTGATGTGCCGCGCCCCTTGGGGCGCTCGCCATGCGGGGCACGGCCGGACATCGGCCGTGCCCTTTTTTTGCACCCACTGTTTCGCCCTGGATGGAACCTTATTTGGAAGAATGCAGCCGCATGCGCTGATGCAGCGGGCGCAATTTGCTACAAAACCAGTAGCACCCGGAAATCATTCACATTGGTGTGCGTGGGGCCCGTGACCACCAGATCATCCAGCGCCGAGAAGAAGCCATAGGCATCGTGGCGATCGAGGTGGTCGCCCAGGCGCAGTTGCAATGCGGCGGCGCGGGCCAGGGTGTCGGGGGCCACCAGCGCGCCCGCGTTGTCTTCCACCCCGTCGATGCCATCCGTGTCGGCCGCCAGTGCCCACACCCCTTCTGCGCCCTGCAGCGCCTGCGCCAGGCCCAGGCAGAACTCA
>NZ_ACQT01000182.1 GCF_000175235.1 Acidovorax delafieldii 2AN
AGCAAAGCGGTGTGGGGGCTGCGCAGGTGCCGCGCGGCCATGTGCAGGCGTTGGCGCAGTGCGAGCGGCAGGGTGTGCATGTGTGCGGGCCTCGGAATGTGCAGGGCGCCGCGCGTGCGGGCAGCCCTGGCAGGTCAGTCGCGGAAGTTGTCGAACGACAGCGGGACTTCGGTGATCTCCTTGCGGATCAGTGCCATGGCCGCCTGCAGGTCGTCGCGCTTGGCGCCCGAAACCCGCACCTTGTCCTCCTGGATGGCGGCCTGTACCTTGAGCTTGCTCTCCTTCATGAGCTTTTGCAGCTTCTTGGCCAGTTCGCTCTCGATGCCATTGCGCACCTTGATGACCTGCTTGACCTTGTCGCCGCCCATTTTCTGCACGTCGCCCATGTCCAGAAAACGCACGTCCACGTTGCGCTTGGTGAGCTTGTTGCGCAGCACATCCTCGATCTGGGTGAGCTGGAACTCGGCGTCGCCCACCATGGTGATTTCCTTGTCCTTGATCTCGATGCTGGCGGCGGTGCCCTTGAAATCAAAGCGGGTCGTGATTTCCTTGACGGTGTTTTCCACCGCATTTTTCACTTCGACCAGGTTGGCTTCGCAGATGGTGTCAAAAGAGGGCATGGCAGTTCTCGGTCTCTCGGCAAACGGGGGGGAACCGGGCAGGCGCGCTGGCCCCCGGTGCGACAATCCGTCCAATGGTAGTCGAGAAAAACGTCCCTTTGCAGCCCTGCAACACCTTTGGCATCGTGGCGCGCGCGCAAACGCTGGTGCGGGTGCGCTCCGTGGCCGACCTGCAGCAGTTGCTCGCAGACCAGGCCCTTGCCCGCGGCCCGTTCTTCGTGCTGGGCGGCGGCAGCAATATCGTGCTGACCGGGGATGTGAAACCCACCGTGCTCAAGATGGAAATCAAGGGCCTGCGCCTGGTCGAGCAGACCGAGCGGGCGTGGATTGTCGAGGCCGGCGCCGGCGAGGTGTGGCACGACTGCGTGGCCTGGACACTTGCCCAGGGATTTGCCGGGCTGGAGAACCTGGCGCTGATCCCTGGCACCGTGGGGGCTTCGCCGGTGCAGAACATCGGCGCCTACGGGGTGGAGCTGCAGGACCGCTTTGAGTCGCTGGATGCCGTGGACCTGATCACCGGACAGAGTTTCACGCTCGATGCCGCCCAATGCGCGTTCGGCTACCGGGACTCGGTGTTCAAGCACGCGCCGTCGCCCGCGCAGGGCCAGGGCGGCCTGCCGCGTGGCATGGGCCTGGCGGGCCGCGCCGTCATCACCCATGTGCGCTTTCGCCTGCCCCGGCCGTGGAAGCCCGTGCTCGGGTATCTCGAGCTGGAGCGCCGGCGCGCCGAGGCGGGCGTCGACCAGCCCACGGCGCAGCAGATTTTCGACTGGGTGTGCGACATCCGCCGCGCCAAGTTGCCCGATCCAGCCGTGGTGGGCAACGCTGGCAGCTTCTTCAAGAACCCCACGGTGACGCCCGAGCAATGCGCCGACATCATCGCGCGCGACCCCAAGATCGTGCACTACCCCATGCCCGACGGCAGCATCAAGCTGGCGGCTGGCTGGCTGATTGATGCCTGCGGCTGGAAGGGCAAGAGCGTGGGCAAGGCGGGTGTGTATGAAAAGCAGGCGCTGGTGCTGGTCAACCGCGGCCAGGGGGCCGACAGCGTGACCGGTGGCGAGGTGATGACGCTGGCGCGTGCCATCCAGACCAGCGTGTACGAGCGCTTCGGCATCCGGCTGGAGCCGGAACCGGTGGTGGTGTGAACCGGCAGAATCTGCTTTTATTTTGATAGCAGGCAGCGCAATTCACACAGGCACCTGCGGCTTGATGGGCATGAAAAAACCGCCGCAGGGCGGTTTTTTCATGGGGCTGCGTCAGTGCGCAGAGCGGTGATGCCACCAGGCGCTGTAGTCCTTGTCGGATGCCAGCACCCACAGGGCCAAGCCGAGCACGACGATGCCGGTGACGGTCGCGTTGCGCAAGGCGTCCATGTGCATGTCGAAGCCCAGCACCCAGGGCGATGCGATCATCCACAGCCCG
The DNA here is from genome assembly GCF_000175235.1 of Acidovorax delafieldii 2AN. GTDB lineage: Bacteria > Pseudomonadota > Gammaproteobacteria > Burkholderiales > Burkholderiaceae_C > Acidovorax > Acidovorax delafieldii_B. The sequence continues at coordinate 2,046 of NZ_ACQT01000182.1, forward strand.
AGTGCGCCCTCGGTCCATTCCTCCCATGCACGGGGTACGAGCGTTGCGCCCAGTGCGGCGGCGATCAGCAGCACGCCGACCACCACACCGTTGGCGGTGGGCGTCATCTGATCCTGGTAACGCAGCACCCAGGGCGAGAGCGCAAACCAGGCTCCTAGCAGCGCGTTGGCAGGGTCTTGCCAGTGTTTCACTTGCTTCATGGCGGTACCTCCTGCCGCCGCAAACCGTTTCGGCGGCAACAGGTTGGAGTACCGGCCGGGGCGGCAGGTTCCGGTGCAATGGCGTGCCCGGAGCGCATTCTCCAAAAAAAACCGCCCGGCCGGATGGCGGGGCGGTTACTCATAATTTGATAGCTGCTTGCGAAAGTGGCGCAAGCGTTACAGGCCAATTGGCTTACTTTTTTGGGCTTTCGTCGCTCAGTTGGGGCAATGGCGATCCCTGGCCCAGCGTGATCAGGCCCGACTGTGCATAGGTCATGAGCTTGCTGCGTGTGTCCACGATGTCGAGGTTGCGCATGGTGAGCTGGCCGATGCGGTCGGCGGGGCTGAACGGCGCGTCTTCCACCTTTTCCATCGACAGGCGTTCGGGCGCATAGGTCAGGTTAGGGCTTTCGGTGTTGAGCAGCGAATAGTCGTTGCCACGGCGCAGTTCCAGCGTCACGGTGCCCGTGACGGCGCGTGCCACCCAGCGCTGGGCGGTTTCGCGCAGCATCAGGGCCTGGGGGTCGAACCAGCGGCCCTGGTAGAGCAGGCGGCCGAGCTTGAGGCCGTTCACGCGGTACTGCTCGATGGTGTCCTCGTTGTGGATGCCGGTCACCAGGCGCTCGTAGGCGATGTGCAGCAGCGCCAGGCCCGGGGCCTCGTAGATGCCGCGGCTCTTGGCTTCGATGATGCGGTTTTCGATCTGGTCGCTCATGCCCAGGCCGTGGCGGCCGCCGATGCGGTTGGCTTCGAGGATCAGCTCGACCGGATCGTTGAATTCCTTGCCGTTGAGGGCCACGGGCTGGCCTTCGTTGAAGGTCACCGACACTTCCTCGGCCTTCACCACAACATCGTCCTTCCAGAACGCGACGCCCATGATGGGGTTCACGATCTTGATGCCGCTGTTCAGAAATTCCAGATCCTTGGCTTCATGCGTGGCGCCCAGCATGTTGCTGTCGGTGCTGTAGGCCTTCTCGGCGCTCATCTTGTAGCCGAAACCTTCCTTGGTCATGAAGGCCGACATCTCGGCGCGGCCGCCCAGCTCGTCGATGAACTGCTGGTCCAGCCAGGGCTTGTAAATGCGCAGCGACGGATTGGTGAGCAGGCCGTAGCGGTAGAAGCGCTCGATGTCGTTGCCCTTGAAGGTCGAGCCGTCGCCCCAGATGTGGACGTCGTCTTCCTTCATGGCCGACACCAGCATGGTGCCGGTGACGGCGCGGCCCAGCGGCGTGGTGTTGAAGTAGGTCACGCCAGCGGTGCTGATGTGGAAGGCGCCGGCCTGCAGCGCGGCGATGCCTTCGTGGGCCAGCTGCGTGCGGCAGTCGATCAGGCGGGCTTGCTCGGCGCCGTATTCCATGGCCTTGCGCGGGATGGCGTCGTAGTCGGGCTCGTCGGGCTGGCCCAGATTGGCCGTGTAGGCGTAGGGCAGGGCGCCCTTGTTCTTCATCCAGCGCAGGGCCGCGCTGGTGTCCAGGCCGCCCGAGAAGGCGATGCCGACCTTCTGGCCGACAGGGAGGTTTTGCAGGATGGTTGCCATGGAGTGTTTCTCAAAAATGATAGCTGCTTACGTTTTCCACGTAAGCGCTGAAGGCCAAAAACGCTCTAAATTTCAGCCGAAGTGGCAGATGTAGTGGTAGGCCTCGGTCACCCGGATGTCGAACTTCGAGTTGCCGGGCACGCTGAATTTTTCGCCCGCGCCAGACTTCACCCACGCATCCGTGCCGTCGAGACGGTACTCGCACGAGCCGCCCACGCCTTCCATGATTTCAGGAGCGCCGGTGTTGAACGTGAGAGTTGCTGGCAGGATCACGCCCACTGTCTTCTTCGTGCCGTCGGGAAAGGTGATGCCGTGGCTCACGCATTTGCCGTCGAAGTAAACACTGGCCTTGGTCGTGACGGACACGCCGTCGATCTTTTCGGTGGTCATGGATGGGCGGGTAGAAAGAAGGAAACCGGAGATTTTAGGCCAGGGGCGCCGGCCCGATGGGCCTCGCACCGTGCCCGGCGCATGCCAGGGGCGCGTCCGGCAAGAAAAAGAGCCCCGGCGGGGCTCTGGTAAGGGAAAAGCGCGGGCCGGGCTGGCCCGGCCTCAGCGCCAGTAAGGGTTGCGGTGGGGTGGGTAGTAGGGGCGGCCGTAGCCATACTCGATCACCGTCACCGGGGGGCTCACATAAGTGGGGGGCTGAACAGGGTAGGTGGAGGTCACCACGCCGGGCTGTGAATACACGCCCTGCTGGCCGTAGGGGTCGGGCTGGGTCGAGTAGACCGGGCCCTGGTTGCCGGCCATGGGCTGCACGCTCACCGGAATCCAAGCCCCCGGGTCGTTCTGGGTGCGGGTGCTGTACTGCCGGCCCGCATATTCGTACACCACGTCGTAGCCCACGGTGCGGTTCTCGTAATAGGTTTCCGTGGTGCAGCGCTGAACGTTCTGGTACTGCGGCTGGCCGCTGCCTTCGATCTGGTTGCCCAGCACGGCCCCGCCGATCACGCCCAGGGCGGTGGCGGCAGCGCGGCCATTGCCGCGTCCGATGGCATTGCCCGCCGCACCGCCGGCGATGGCGCCCATGACCGCGCCAGCACCCGAATTGCGGTTTCCGCTGTAGACGGTTTCGTTGCCGCACACCTGCTGCGGAATGGCCACTTGCTGGAGCACGGGGGTGGCCGACAGCACGCGGCCCTGCTCCTGCGCCGATGCGGCCGTGGCCACGGCAAGCAAGGCAGACAAAAGGGCGATTTTTTCATGGGAAAGCTCCTGACAGTTGGGTGCATAACGCACCAGCCTGCAAGAAAGTTTAGGCGCGTGGCGTCAACCCGCCCGCGCTGCCCCGTAAATCTGCGTAAAGATTTGTGCGGTTTTCCACCTTTTACGGGTGCCCGAGCGTGGCTTGCAGCGCGGACCATGCCGCGGCATCAAAGCCCACAGTGATCGCCGTTCCGGTGCCCTGGCCCCATTCGACCACCGGGCGCTTGACGACGCTGGGCTGTGCCTGCATCAGTTGCATGGCACCGGCGTCGTCCTGTGCCGCAGCTTGCACGTGGGGTTCGAGCTTGCGCCAGGTGGTTCCCTGCCGGTTGACCAGCTTGTCGCGGCCCACGGCGGCCAGCCAGGCGGGCAGGCGCTCGGGCGGAACGCCTTGCTTCTTGAAATCGTGGAATGTGTACTCGAGCCCCTGTCCGGTGAGCCAGGCGCGTGCCTTCTTCACCGTATCGCAGTTGGGGATTCCGTACAGAGTGATGTGGGGTGTCTTCATGGGCGCCATCATGCGCGAATGTGTGCGTGGGCGACAATCCGTGCTGTATGCACACAAAAATCCACACCCTGGAAGGCTGGCTCAGCCATTGCGAGCGGCTCCACCCTCAGAACATCGACATGGGCCTGGACCGGGTTCGCGAAGTGGCCACCCGCATGGATCTGCGCTTCGACTGCCCGGTGATCACCGTGGCGGGCACCAACGGCAAGGGTTCCACCTGCGCCATGCTCGAGGCGGTGGCCCAGCAGGCCGGCTACCGCACCGGCGTCTACACCTCTCCGCACCTGGTGCACTTCGAAGAGCGCTGCCGTGTGCATGGCGAAGCCGTAAATGCTGCGGATCTGATAGCACACTTCGAAGCAGTGGAGAGCGCAAGAACGCTCAATGGCAACGAAGTTTCGCTGACCTATTTCGAATTCACCACGCTGGCCATTCTGCGGCTGCTGAGCCATTCGCTGCTGGACGTGGCCATTCTCGAGGTAGGGCTGGGCGGCCGCCTGGACGCCACCAACGTGATCGACGCCGATTGCGCCATCATCACCAGCATCGATATCGACCATACCGAATATCTGGGGCCCGACCGCGAGAGCATTGGCCGCGAGAAGGCCGGCATCATGCGCACGGGCCGGCCCGTGGTCGTGAGCGACCCCATGGCTCCTCAAAGCGTGGTCGACCATGCGCGGGAGATCGGGGCCGATCTCTGGCGGTTTGGCCACGATTTCAACTTCTCGGGCGACAAGCAGCAGTGGAGCTGGGCCGGGCGCGGGCGCCGCTATGCGGGGCTGGCCTATCCGGCGCTGCGTGGTGCCAATCAGTTGGTCAACGCATCGGGGGTGCTGGCGGCATTCGAGGCGCTGCGCACGCGGCTGCCGGTCACGGCGCAGGCGGTGCGCAACGGTATGGCGCTGGTCGAGCTGCCCGGGCGCTTTCAGATCGTGCCCGGGCAGCCAACCCTGGTACTGGACGTGGCCCACAACCCGCATTCGGTGGCGGCACTCACCGCCAACCTGGACGCCATGGGGTATTTCCCGGTAACGCATGCCGTCTTTGGCGCCATGGCCGACAAGGACCTCGCCCCCATGCTGGCCAAGGTGGGGTCCTTGGTAGACCACTGGTATTTCACCGATCTGCCCACGCCCCGCGCCGAAACTGCCGCCGTCCTGCAGCAGAAATGGAATGCACTGCAGATGGTGGCGGGCGGGCGGCGGCAGGTCACCACCAGTGTCCACGCCGACCCCCAGCAAGCCCTGGAGGCGGCCGTGGCCGCCGCAGACCCCGCTGATAGAATCGTGGTCTTTGGCTCGTTTTACACGGTGGGCGGTGTGCTGATCAACGGCATCCCCCGCTTGCACGCCAAGCATCTGGGCGCATAAGGCTCCGCGCGGGCCCCTACTCCATGGCATTTTTCAAGTTTCGGTGGCCCGGTCAGAGTGAGCAGGCCGACAAGCCAGCCAAGCGGTCCCGCTCGGCCCAGGCCGAGAGCATCGAAGTCATGCGCCGGCGCGCGCGCCACCGTCTCATTGGCGCCGCCGTGCTGGTGCTGCTGGGCGTGGTGGGGTTTCCGCTGTTGTTCGATACGCAGCCGCGCCCGGTGCCGGTCGACATCCCCATTGAAATTCCCGACCGCAACAAGGTAGCGCCACTCGTCGTCCCGGCCGCACCGCCTGAATTGCCCGCTTCGAGGGCTGTTGCGCCTGCCGCCAAGGCGCCTGTGGCCACCGCTGC
>NZ_ACQT01000181.1 GCF_000175235.1 Acidovorax delafieldii 2AN
GGCGGCGCCAGCGCCCCGAAGGGGCCGCCGCCGAAGCCGCGTATGGATCGATGGATCAGTAGGCGCCCGGGTAGGCACCGCCATCGGCCAGCACGTTCTGGCCGGTGATATAGCCCGCTGGCACGCTGCACAGGAAGGCGCAGATGGCGCCGAACTCTTCGGGCGTGCCGAAGCGGCCGGCCGGAATCTGCGCCTGCTGCGCGCGGCGCACGTCCTCCAGGCTCTTGCCGGTCTTGGTGGCGGCCGCGCCCATCGTGGTGTTGAGGCGGTCGGTGTCGAACTTGCCGGGCAGCAGGTTGTTGAGCGTGACGCCCTGGCCCGCGATCTTGCTGCGCGCCGCGCCGGCCACGAAGCCAGTGAGCCCGCTGCGGGCGCCGTTCGAGAGGCCCAGGATGTCGATGGGCGCCTTCACCGCGCTGGAGGTGATGTTGACGATGCGGCCGAACCCCCGGGCGGCCATGCCGTCCACCGTGGCCTTGATCAGTTCAATGGGGGTGAGCATGTTGGCGTCCACCGCCTTGATCCAGGCATCGCGATCCCAGTCGCGGAAGTCTCCGGGTGGCGGGCCACCGGCGTTGGTGACCACGATGTCGAAGTCGCGCTCCGGCCCGCCAGGCACCGCAAAAACGGCGGCCCGTCCCTCGGGGGTGGTGATGTCAGCGGCCACGGTGAGCACGGCAGGAGCGCCCTTCTGGCCCCTGGCGCTTGCAGCATCGGCGCCGATAGCTATCAGTTTGGAAGCAGCCAATTGCAGCGCATCGGCATTGCGCGCATTGATGACCACGTTCACGCCCTCCCGCACCAGCGCCTGCGCGCAGCCAAACCCCAGCCCCTTGCTGGCGCCGCACACCAGCGCCCACTTGCCCGCGATACCCAGATCCATAAAAACTCCCGATTGCTGGCCGCGACGTGCAGCCGTTCCAAATCATAAGTGGGCCCCGCGGGCGCCAGGCCCTGGCACGCCGGTGCCCCTGCCACCCGCTCGGATTGCAGCCCGAGGGCACCAGAGAGGCTCGGGCGCTGTACGGCAAGGCCGGGCGCGAGCGGTGCCTGGCAAGGCATGGCAAGGGCGCGGCGCCATCCGCTGTACCGCAGAGTGCCGATGCCGATGCCGGTGGCGGCTGCAGCGGCCGCACCAGACCCGCGCCAGCGCCTAATGCGTGCGGGGCCGCGACATGCGCGTGAAGACAAAGATGCCCGAGATCACCAGCGCGGTGCCCGCCGCCACCCACAGCGTGAAGGGCTCGCCCAGAATCCACACCCCCCATCAGGATGGTGGACAGCGGGCCAACCATGCCGGTCTGCGCGGCCATGCCGGCCCCGATGCGCTCGATCGCCATCATCACCATGAGCACCGGCACCGCCGTGCACAGGGTGGCGTTGAGCACCGACAGCCAGACCACCTCGGGCGCGACCGCCGCCGCGCTCAGGGGGCGCACCAGCACGAACTGCAGCAGGCAGCACAGGCACGCCACGGTGGTGGCCAGGCCCACCAGCCGCAGCGAGCCGATGCGCTGCACCATCTCGCCGCTGTAGACCATGTAGACGGCGTAGCTGGCGGCGCTCAGAAACACCAGCAGCGCACCCCAGGCCGCGTCGGCCCCCTGCAATTGCGCCTCCAGGCCAAACACCAGCACCACCCCGCAGTAGCTGATGGCCATGCCCAGCGCCTGGCCCCAGCGGATGCTGCGGCCATACAGCAGCCAGCCCAGCGCCATCACGAGCGTGGGGTTGAGGTACAGGATGAGCCGCTCCAGGCTGGCGCTGATGTAGGCCAGCCCGGCAAAGTCGAGAAAGCTGGCCAAGTAGTAGCCCGTGACGCCGAGGCCCGCCACGCCCAGCCAATCGCGGCGCGAGAGCGGCGGCTTGCCCCGGCTGGCCCACCATGCCATCACGGCAAAGATGGGCAGCGCGAACAGCATGCGGTACATGATGAGCGTGACCGCATCCACCCCGTAGCGGTACGCGAGCTTCACGATGATGGCCTTGCCACTGAAAGCGATGGCGCCAAAGAATGCCAGCGCCAGGCCGGTTGCTACGTTTTTTCTAGCTGCTTGCGCTTGATGGGATTGGACTTTGGACACTTTTGACTAAAAACTCGCTCTGAACGCCGTCAGAAACCGGCCGCCAGGCCATCGCGCCGTGCATCGCTGGCCGCCAGATAGCCGTGCACCTGGGGATCGCCCATGCGCCAGATGAACTGGCCGGCACCGAAGTCCTGGTAGGAATCCTGCAGCACCTCCGTGCGGTGCCCCAGCGCCTGCAAGCCCTGCACCGTGGCCGCAGGCATCGACGCCTCGACGTTGAGCGACAGCCCCGCGTTGAAGCGCCAGCGCGGCGCGTCGCAGGCCATCTGCGGGTTCTGGCCGTGGTCGATCATGCGCACCAGCGTCTGCATGTGGCCCTGGGGCTGCATGTTGGCGCCCATCACGCCGTAGCTCATCACGGGCTGGCCGTCCTTTGTGAGGAAGGCCGGGATGATGGTGTGGAAGGGGCGCTTGCCCGGCGCCACCAGGTTGGCGCGGTTGGCGCCGGCCGGATCGGTGCTGAAGCCAAAGCCGCGGTTCTGCAGGCTGATGCCGAAGGTGGGCTCCACGCAACCCGAGCCAAAGCCCTGGTAGTTGCTCTGGATGAAGCTCACCATCATGCCGTTCTCGTCAGCGGCCGTGAGGTAGATGGTGCCGCCCTTGACCGGGTTGCCCGCACCAAAATCCTGCGCCTTGTTCATGGCGATGAGTCTGGCACGGGATGCGAGGTAGCTGTCATCGAGCATTTGCGCGGGGGTCACCTCCATGGACGATGGCTCGGCCACGTAGCGGTACACATCGGCAAACGCCAGCTTGATGGCCTCGATCTGCAGGTGCTGGGCCTCGGGCCCATCCACCGGCAGGCTCGCCAGATCGAACTGTTCCAGGATGCCCAGCGCGATCAGCGCGGCAATGCCCTGGCCGTTGGGCGGGATCTCGTGCAGCGTGTAGCCGCGGTAGTTGCGGGCAATGGGCGCCACCCATTCGGGACGGTGCGCAGCCAGGTCCGCCAAGCTCAGGCTGCCGCCCTGGGCCTGCGCAAAGGCAATCATGGCCTGGGCGATCTCGCCGGTGTAGAAGGCTTCGCCGCGCGTGGCGCCAATGGCGCGCAGGGCCCGGGCCGCGGCCGGAAACTGGAACAGCTCGCCCACTTGCGGCGCGCGCCCCCAGGGCATGAAGCTCTGCGCGAAGCCGGGCTGCGACTGCAGCTCGGGCACGGCAGCGGCCCACTTCTGCTGCACCACCACGGGCACCAGGTAGCCACGCTCGGCGATCTCGATGGCCGGTGCCATGAGGTCGGCAAAGGGCAGCTTGCCAAAGCGCTCCGACAGCGCCACCCACGCGCTCACGGCACCGGGCACCGTGACCGAATCGATACCCCGCCGGGGTGGCGTGGCGGCCCCCGTGCCATAACGGCGATGGAAATACTCCGGCGTCCACGCCTGTGGCGCACGGCCCGATGCGTTCAGGCCATGCAGCGCCTGCCCATCCCACAGGATGCAGAACGCGTCGCTGCCCAGGCCGTTGCTGACGGGCTCGCACAGGGTCATCGCCGCGGCGGCGGCCACGGCCGCATCGACCGCGTTGCCGCCCTGCTGCAGCATGCGCAAACCCGCCTGTGCCGCCAGGGGGTGCGAGGTGGAACACAGATTGCGCGCAAACACCGGCAGGCGGGTGCTGGCGTAGGAGGAGGAGTAGCTGAATGGCATGCGGCCATTATCGGCCGCATGCCCCGGCCCGCTGCGGGCGGAGGGTCAGTGTGCGCGGAACATCCTGTGGTGCATGCGGCGCAGCGACCACCACACGCTGAATGCCACCACCGGTATCGCCACCGCCGCCGTGGTCTCGGGCGACAGCGGCCAGCCCAGCTTCTGCGCGCCCTTGGCCAGGTAGCTGACCAGCCCCACGATGTAGTAGGTGATGGCCGCCACCGAAAGGCCTTCCACCGTGGACTGCAGCTTGAGCTGCAAGTCCTGGCGCTGGTTCATGGTGGCCAGCAGGGCCTGGCTGCTTTGCTGCTGCTCGATCTCGACGCGCGTGCGCAGCAGGTTGCTCATGCGCGAGACGCGCTGCGAGAGCGCATCCTGCCGCCGCGTGGCCCATTCACAGGTGCTGCGCGCGGGTGTGAGCCGGCGGTCCATGAACTCGCCGATGGTCTGCATGCCCGCCAGGCGCGACTCGGCGATGTCCTGGATGCGGCGGTCCACCAGTTCAAAGTAGGCCGTGCTGGCCGAGAACCGCGAATGCGTGGCGGCGTACTGGCTCTCGACCTGCCCGGCCAGCCGGGTCAGCCGGTCAAGCAGCGCGGGTTCGGCATCGCGGTTGGCGGTGCGGATGGCATCGGCCAGTTCGGCCAATTCGCGCTCGGCAAAGGCCAGCACCGTGGCGGCCTCGCGTGCGGCAGGCAGGCCCAGCAGCGCGGCCATGCGGTAGGTCTCGATCTCGAGCAGGCGCTGCACCAGGCGGCCCAGGCGGCGCGGCGTCATGCCCCCCGCCAGCAGCACCATGCGCGAGAAACCGTCGGCATGGATGGCGAAGTCGGTGTACACCTCGCCGTGCCCGTCGGCCACGGTGGAGGCCACGAGCGTGTCTTCGTGCAGCACATGCTTGACCAGCGAGCCCGAGCCGAAGGTGTGCGTGGGCAGCACCCACAGGTTCAGGCTGCACAGGCACTGGCCCGGCAGCGCCGCCAGCCATTCGCGCGGCACCGCATCAACGGCGCTGGCGGGCTCGCGCTCGCCAAAGGCCTCGGCGGGGGTGGGCACCATGAAGGTCCAGGACACGAATTCGGTGTGCAGCTCCCACCGGATGCGGAACGCGCCGAAATCCATGCGCAGGTGCGTGGTCTGCGCGTCGGGCAGCGCCATGTGGTGGTCGCGCAGCAGCGCCGCCACGTGCGCGCGGCTGGCTTCACGGCCCGCGGCATCGGCCAGCATGACGATGTGGGCAATGGCCAGCGGCGCCGCCAGGGCCTCGGGCGGGCGGGCGTGGATCTCGTTGTGCAGCAGGGCCCGGTGCGGGTGCTGCGTGGGACGGTTGGGTGGTGGCATGCGGACCTCGGTGCGCCATTGTGTACCGCGCACCGCGCGTTTCCACCGGCGCGCTTGCCCAAAAAACAACGGCACCCGAAGGTGCCGTTGTGCATGCCGTGCCCCGCACGCGGCGGGGCCAGGGGGAGCGGGTCAGTCCTCGACGAAGGCTTCCTCGCGCTTGTTCTTCACGGCGGGCAGCAGCACGATGACAAGCAGCAGCGCAGCAGCCGCCAGCAGGCCGGCCGACAGCGGACGCGTGACGAACACGCTCCAGTCGCCACGCGACAGCAGCAGCGCACGGCGCAGGTTTTCTTCCATCATCGGGCCCAGGATGAAGCCCAGCAGCAGCGGCGCGGGTTCGGTGCCCAGCTTGTGGAAGAGGTAACCGATCAGGCCAAACGCGCCCACCATCCAGATGTCGAAGGTGTTGTTGTTGGTGGAGTACACGCCCACCGCGCAGAACAGCACGATGGAGGGGTACAGCCAGCGGTAAGGCACGGTGAGCAGCTTGATCCAGATACCGATGAGCGGCAGGTTCAGGATCACCAGCATGGCATTGCCGATCCACATCGAGGCGATCAGGCCCCAGAACAGCTCGGGGTTGCTGGTCATCACCTGGGGGCCAGGCTGGATGTTGTGGATCGTCATGGCACCCACCATCAGCGCCATCACGGCGTTGGGCGGAATGCCCAGCGTCAGCAGCGGAATGAAGGAGGTCTGCGAACCGGCGTTGTTGGCCGACTCGGGCGATGCCACGCCGCGGATGTTGCCCTGGCCGAAAGGCACTTCGCCAGGATGCAGCTTGGTCTTCTTCTCGACCGTGTAGGCCGCGAAAGCCGCCAGCAGCGCGCCGCCGCCGGGCAGGATACCCAGGGCCGAGCCCAGGGCCGTGCCGCGCAGCACCGCGGGGATCATGCGCTTGAAATCTTCCTTGGTGGGGAACAGCCCCTCGACCTTGGCCGTGAACACCTCGCGGTCTTCATCGGGGCGCGAAAGATTGGCAATGATTTCGCCGTAGCCGAACACACCCATGGCGATGGTCACGAAGCCGATGCCGTCGGTCAGCTCGGGAATGTCGAAGCTGAAGCGGGCCACGCCCGAATTCACGTCGGTGCCCACCAGGCCCATCAGCAGGCCCAGCACAATCATGGCCACGGCCTTGAGCAGCGAGCCCGAGGCCAGCACCACGGCACCGATCAGGCCCAGCACCATCAGCGAGAAGTATTCGGCCGGGCCGAACTTGAAGGCCACTTCGGTCAGCGGCGGCGCAAAGGCCGCCAGAATCAGCGTGCCCACGCAACCGGCAAAGAACGAGCCCAAGCCCGCCGCCGCCAGCGCCGGCCCCGCCCGCCCCTTGCGCGCCATCTGGTAGCCGTCGATCACGGTCACCACCGACGACGATTCGCCCGGCAGGTTCACCAGGATGGCGGTGGTGGAGCCACCGTATTGCGCGCCGTAATAGATACCGGCCAGCATGATCAGCGCAGCCACGGGGGGCAGTGCGTAGGTGGCTGGCAGCAGCATGGCGATGGTGGCCACGGGGCCGATGCCAGGCAGCACGCCGATCAGCGTACCCAGCAGGCAGCCGACAAAGCAGTAGATCAGGTTCTGGAACGTGAACGCGACGCCAAAACCCAGCGAGAGGTTGTTAATCAGATCCATGGTCGGTGCTCCTGCTCAACCCGTGATGAAACTCGGCCACACAGGGAACTGCAGCTTGAGCGCCCAGACGAATGCCACATAACTGCCGACGGCCAGCACGGTCGACAGCACGAACACGGCCTTGGCGTTGAACTCGTTGCCAGCCAGGCTGGCAATGAAGGTCAGTGCATAGATGCCGACGATGAGGCCCATGGCCGGGATACCCAGGCTGGGCAGGCCGCCCAGCAGGATGCCGAAGGCGAAGTTGGCGGCCAGGATGAAGAACAGCGGCTTCCAGGCCCACTTGCCGATCTTTTCCCCGTCCACGGTTTCCACCACGGTGGCCTTGAAGGTGATGACGCTGCCGATGAGGGCCAGCAGGATCCCCAGCATCAGGGGGAAATAGCCCGGACCCATGCGGGCGCCATTGCCCACGTTGTAGGTTGTGGCACCCCACGCGAAGGCCACGCCGATGCCCATGAACATGAGGCCGGCAAAAAAGTCTTTCTGACTCTTGATTTTCACGAATGTCTCCTTGACGGAATCTCGACCGAACGATTGTGCGGTGAATGTCACCGCCGGTCGATGTGGATTCCACCTACATCCGGACACACTCGCGGGCGCCGCAGACCCGGCGCCCCAATAGCAGAATTAGTCCAGCGGCGGTGTGGCCGCCACCACCTCGTCGAGCGTCGTGAGCCCCTCGGCCACGCGCAGCGCGCCGGCCAGGCG
>NZ_ACQT01000180.1 GCF_000175235.1 Acidovorax delafieldii 2AN
GTCCGGCGTGCCCGGCAGCGCCAGTGCGTCATCGAAGCGCCCCATCACCGCCCGGTTGCGAAAGGCGAGCAGCCGCGCGCGCAGCGGCCCGGCGGGCACGGACACCGGCAGGTCGGTTTCGGCTTCGACCTGGTCCCCGTAGTACCGGCGCCAGCGGCCGTCGAGCGCCAGCCCGTTGGATTCGCGTGGCAGGGCCATGCGGGCGGCGCGCACGGCCCAGGTGCTGGTGCGGTATTCAACCATCGCCCCCACCGAATAGCCGCGCGCGTCTGCCGCGTAGTCCCAGGCACCGTGCGTGAGAAACGACCAGTTGAAGAACTGCTCGCGCGGGTCCTTGGCGTAGGGGTTGTTGTCGAAGTAGTCGAGCAGCGAGAACGCGCCGGCGCGGACCGTCCAGCGGCTGGTGCGCGACGCGCCGCCCAGCTCGTTGAAATCGGGCTCAACGGTATCGGGCGCACCGCCGGTGTCCCAGCGCTGCTGGACAAACAGGCGCGCCCGGTACGCCGACAGGTTGGCGCCCGAGGTGCGGGCCAGCTCACCGTTGGACAGCCCGCCGGCGCCGGCAAGGTGCGACAGGGGCACGCCCTGCGCGGCCTCGGGGTTGAAGTGGGCCTCGGCCCCTTGCCAAAGGCGCACGCCGAAGTCGCCGGTGGCCGTGAAGGAGTAGGACTTTTCCCGGCCAGGCACGAGGCTGTTCGGTCCGGTGTAGGCAGCGGCAAACGCCGGCTTGGCCTGCCAGACCCACGTGGCCTGCGCATGCCAAGCCACGGCCGGGGCTGTGCCGGATGGCTCGGCAGATTGCGCCGCTGCGGGCTGGCAAACAGTCGCCACCAGCCACAGGGCAAGCGGGGCCAGGGGCGCTGCGGAACGGGTGCGGCGCCGGGCCGCCGCAATTCGGTGTGTCATGGCGCGCGAGTGTAGCGCCGGCCCATGACACGGCTGCCACGGCCTATTTCGTATCAAATCGGCCTGCAGCGCTTTTATCACAAGCACCAGCAGCTATATTTTCAGTAGCATCACACCAGCTCGAGGGCCACGGCCGTGGCCTCGCCGCCGCCGATGCACAGCGTGGCCAGACCCTTGGTCAGGCCGCGGGCCTGAAGGGCATAGATCAGCGTGACCATGATGCGCGCACCGCTGGCGCCGATGGGGTGGCCCAGCGCGCAGGCGCCGCCGTTCACGTTGACCTTGTCGTGCGAGAGGTTCAGTTCCTTCATCAGCGCCATGGGTACGACGGCAAAGGCTTCGTTGATCTCCCACAGCTGCACGTCGCCCACCTGCCAGCCGGCCTTGGCCAGCGCCTTTTGCGTGGCGCCCAGGGGGGCGGTGGCAAACCACTCGGGCTCCTGCGCGTGCGTGGCGTGGCTCACGATGCGGGCCAGCGGCTTGCAGCCGAGCTTCCGGGCGGTGGATTCGCGCATCATCACCAGCGCGGCTGCGCCGTCGTTGATGCTGGAGCTGGACGCGGCGGTGATGGTGCCGTCCTTCTTGAAGGCGGGCTTGAGACTGGCGATCTTCTCCAGCTTGACCTTGCCCGGTCCTTCGTCCACCGACACCACCGTCTCGCCCGCGCGGGTCTTGACGGTGACGGGCACGATCTCGGCCGCGAAGGCGCCCGACTCGGTGGCCGCCTTGGCGCGCTGCACGCTGGCCGTGGCGAAGGCGTCCTGCTGCTCGCGCGTGAACTGGTACTTGGCGGCGCAGTCTTCGCCAAAGGTGCCCATGCTGCGGCCCGGCTCATAAGCGTCTTCCAGGCCGTCGAGCATCATGTGGTCGAAGATGCGGTCGTGGCCCAGGCGGTAGCCGCCCCGGCCTTTTTGCAGGAGGTAGGGAGCGTTGGTCATGCTCTCCATGCCACCCGCCACCATCACGTCGTGCGTGCCGGCCAGCAACATGTCGTGCGCGAACATCGCGGCCTTCATGCCAGAGCCGCACATCTTGGACAGGGTGACGGCCCCCGCCCCCTTGGGCAGGCCCCCCTTGAACGCGGCTTGGCGCGCTGGCGCCTGGCCCTGCCCCGCCATCAGGCAGTTGCCGAACAGCACCTCACCCACGGCATCGGGCGACACCCCGGCGCGCTCGATGGCGGCCTTGATGGCGGCGCCGCCCAGATCGTGCGCGGCCAGGCTGGAGAAATCGCCCTGCAGCGACCCCATGGGGGTGCGTGCGGCGCCGACGATGACGATAGGGTCTTGCAAAGATGCGGACATGGGAAAGCTCCTGTGGATCAAGTGAAAATGCGCGGTGGTCAGTGGGCCGGGGCGGCGTGCGGAAATCGCCGCTCGGGGTCGTAGGGAAAGACGTCGTACACGTAGCCGGCCCGCACACGCTCCTGGTGCGTCTGCCAGAACGCCACATCGAGCAGGTCGGCGTGGTGCTGCATGAACACGGCGCGCACGGCATCGTTGCCGAGCAGAAAAGGGCCGAAGGTTTCGGGAAACACGTCGTGCGGGCCCACCGTGTACCAGACCTCGCCGCTCATTTCCTCTTCTTCGTTGCGCGGTGCTGGCACGCGGCGGAAGTTGCAGTCGGTGAGATATTCGATCTCGTCGTAGTCGTAGAAGACAACCTTGCCGTTGCGCGTGACGCCGAAGTTCTTCCAGAGCATGTCGCCGGGGAAGATGTTGGCGGCCACCAGGTCCTTGATGGCATTGCCGTATTCGATGACGCTGTGCTCCATCTGCTGGCGCGCACGGGGGTCTGACAGACCGGTGTCGAAAGCTTCCTGCAGGTAGATGTTGAGCGGAATCATGCGCCGCTCGATGTAGAGGTGCTTGATGATGACTTCGGTCTGGCCATCGCCATCGCGGTCGCTGATCTCGAGCTGGCTGGGCGCAAATTTCTCGATCTCGGCGATCAGGGCGTCGTCAAAACGGTTGCGGGGAAACGCAACTTCGCTGTACTCGAGCGTGTCGGCCATGCGGCCCACGCGGTCGTGCTGCTTGACCAGCAGGTACTTGGCCTTGATCTGCTCGCGCGTGGTTTCCTTCGGCGGAGGGAAGTAGTCCTTGATGAGCTTGAACACGAACGGAAAGCTCGGCAGATCGAACACCAGCATCACCATACCCTTGATGCCGGGCGCGATGCGGAACTGGTCGCTCGAATGCTTCAGGTGGTAGAGGAAGTCGCGGTAGAACAGCGTCTTGCCCTGCTTGGCCAGGCCCAGGGCGTTGTAGATTTCGGCGCGGGGCTTGCGCGGCATGAGGCTGCGCAGGAACTGCACGTAGGCGCTGGGCACTTCCATGTCGACCATGAAGTAGGCACGCGCAAAGCTGAAGAGCATCTGCATGTCGTCCTCGCCGAACAGCACCGCATCGATGAACAGCCGGCCGTCATCGGCATGCAGGATGGGCAAGGCAAATGGCACTTCGTTGAAGCCGTTGATGATCTTACCGACCACGTAGGCGCCCTTGTTGCGATAGAACAGGCTGCTGAGCACCTGGATCTGGAAGTTGGCGCGCAGCCTGACCTTGTCGAGCCTTGCGCGCATCGCATCGGCCACGCTACCAGCGTCGCGCTGCAGGTCGGCAAACTCGCGCTGCAGCTGGAAGTTGTCGATGACGCCGCACAGTGTCTGGCGCATGTTGTCGCGCGTGGGGTAGTAGGCGCGGTAGGTCGGTCGCGCGGCGGGCTCGTCGTTTTCGATGTATTCGGTGCTGACGGCCGGCCGCACGAAGATGAAGTCGTTGTGGAAATGCGTGCGGTGCAGGATCTTGGTGGTGACCGAATTGAAGAAGGTCTCGGCCAGCTCAGGCTGGTGGTGGTTCACCAAGAGGCCGATGTAGTGCAGCTTGACCTGGTGCCACACGTCCATGGGCTGTGCGCCCGCGCCAAACTCCTTTTCGAGCCGGCGCACGCATTCCTTCACCCGCAAGTCATAGAACTCGATGCGCTCGCGCTGCGCCCGCTGCTGGCCATGCCAGTCGGCGGTTTCGAAGCGGTGTTTGGCGCGCGCCGATTCGGTGCGAAACAGCCGGTAGTGACGGTTGAAGCCGTCCATCATGGCCTTGGCGATGCCGTAGGCCTGTGGCGCATCGAGCCGCTGGGGGAACATGCCGGTTCCTGCTGGGGCCGGAGATGCCTACTGCCTTTTGACGCTGGCCACGCCCGCAATGGCGGTCTTGTAGAGCGACTCGAGCCCTTCGGTGCTGTCCACGGTCATGTGCAGGTTGTTGATCAGGCCGTCCTTCAGGCCGTAGCACCAGCCGTGCAGGGTGACCTTCTGGCCCCGGCCCCAGGCGTCCAGCATGACGGTGGTCTGCGCGATGTTCACCACCTGCTCAATTGCGTTGAGTTCGCACAGCGCGTCGTGCCGCCACTCGGGCGCAATCGCAGCCAGCAGGTCACGGTGGCGATCACGCACATCCGCCACGTGGCGGATCCAGTTGTCCGCCAGGCCCACGCGCATGCCGTTCAACGCCGCCAACACCCCGCCGCAGCCATAGTGGCCGACCACCATGAGGTGCTCGATATGCAACTGGTCCACCGCGTACTGGATGGTGGACAGGCAGTTCAGGTCCGTGGGCACCACCACGTTGGCCACGTTGCGGTGCACGAAGATTTCGCCCGGCTCCAGGCCAGTGATCTGGTTGGCGGGCACGCGGCTGTCCGAGCACCCCACCCACATGTACTTCGGCTTTTGCTGCGCCATCAGGCCCGTAAAAAAGCCTGGCCGATCACGCTCCATCTGGGCAGCCCAGGCTCTGTTGTGGATGAAAAGCTCTTCAATGGGTGTAGACATGGGGGAAAACTCGCAGGGTTAGGAGGTGCGGCGGATGGATTTCAACAGGTTTCAGCGAACAGTTCGCGGCCGATCAGCATGCGGCGGATCTCGCTGGTGCCGGCACCAATTTCGTACAGCTTGGCATCGCGCCAGAGACGGCCGAGCGGATATTCGTTGATATAGCCGTTGCCGCCGAATACCTGCACGCCTTCCCCTGCCATCCATGTGGCTTTTTCGGCGCACCACAGGATGACGCTGGCGCAGTCCTTGCGCACTTGGCGCACGTGGTCGGTGCCGAGCATGTCGAGGTTCTTGGCCACGGTGTAGGCAAACGACCGGCCCGCCTGCAGCACGGTGTACATGTCGGCCACCTTGCCCTGGATGAGCTGGAACTCACCGATGCTCTGGCCGAACTGCTTGCGGTCGTGGATGTAAGGCACAACGTTGTCCATGACCGCCTGCATGATGCCCAGAGGGCCGCCGGTCAACACGGCACGTTCGTAGTCGAGGCCGCTCATCAGCACCTTGGCGCCCATGTTCAGGCCCCCGAGCACGTTGGCTGCGGGCACCTCCACGTTGTTGAACACCAGTTCACCGGTGTGGCTGCCGCGCATGCCGAGCTTGTCGAGCTTCTGCGCAATGCTGAATCCGGGCATGCCTTTTTCGATCAGAAACGCCGTGACGCCCCGCGCACCCATCTCCGGTTCGGTCTTGGCATAGACCACCAGCGTGTCTGCATCTGGACCATTCGTGATCCACATCTTGCTGCCATTGAGCAGGTAGTAACCGCCCTTGTCCTCGGCCTTGAGCTTCATGCTGATGACATCGGAGCCGGCACCGGGCTCGCTCATGGCCAGCGCACCCACATGCTCGCCGCTGATGAGCTTGGGCAGGTATTTCGCCTTCTGCGCTTCGCTGCCGTTGCGGTTGATCTGGTTCACGCACAGGTTGCTGTGCGCACCGTACGACAGACCCACGGCAGCGCTGGCGCGGGAGATTTCCTCCATGGCCACCATGTGAGCCAAATAGCCCATCGCCGCGCCGCCGTATTGTTCCGGCACCGTGATGCCCAGCACGCCGAGGTCGCCCATCTTGCGCCAGACGTCCATGGGGAACTGGTCGCTGCGGTCGATTTCTGCCGCGCGCGGGGCGATTTCCGCTTGTGCGAAGTCGCGCACTGCATCACGCAACGCGTCGATGTCTTCGCCCAGTTGAAAGTTGAGGCCTGGAATGTTGGCGGGAATGCTCATGGAATATCTCCTCTGATCGATGGAACGGTTTGGTTTTTCTCAGTGGCGTATGTTTTCGCGGCCGGAAACGGCCATCAGGGTGCAACCCATGGTGGCGACCAGCTTTTCTCGCCCCGCATCGTTGGCATAGGCGCGGCCTTCGCACACAGTGATCGTGCGCCCGGGCTTGAGCACCCGGCCCTCCATGCGGAAACGCTGCCCTTGCGACGGGGCCAGCAGGTTGATCTTGAATTCAATGGTCAATACGGCCGCGTCTTCGGCCATCAGCGTGAAACCGGCATAGCCGCAGGCCGAGTCGAGCGCGGTGGCCACCATGCCCGCGTGCAGAAAACCGTGCTGCTGGGTCAGGCCCGGCGCCCAATCCAGCTCGATATCGACCGCGCCGGGCGCCACCAAGCCCAAGCGGGCGCCCAATGTCTGCATGGCGCCCTGCCGGGAGAAGCTGTCGTGCACCCGCTGGGCAAAGCCCGGTGTCTGGACCTCGAAAGGAGTTGAACCCACACTTCCTCCTGATTTACGTTTACGTAAACGTCAATTATCAGTCATTTTTGCTGTTCGACCTTCAGCAACAGCGCACGGGCTTCTTTTTCGTGTTCCTGCACTTCCTCGAGGTTGGCTTGCAGATCGGCCATCTGGTCTTCCAGTTGGCGCCTGTGGACCACCAACACATCCAGGAACTTGCGCAGCTGCACGCCGGTATCGCGGGGGCTGTCATAGAGATCGATGATTTCCTTGGCCTCGCTCAGCGACAGACCAAGCCGCTTGGCGCGAAGCGTCAGACGCAGCCGTGTTCGATCACGGGCACTGTAGATACGGCTGCGCCCCGCCGGCCCGTTGCGTTCGGGCTGAAGGAGACCCATGTCTTCATAGAAACGAATGGCGCGGGTGGTGAGGTCGAACTCTTTGGAGAGGTCACTGATGGTGTAGGTGGTGGCCATGTTGGAGCAGTGCTGCTGGGTAGTATTCCGAGAGGCTGGCGGAGAACCTCTACCTGCGTTGCCGGGACATATGACGTTTACGTTAACGTCAATCGTACCTCATTGCATCGACGCCATAAGTGCCTCCGGGTATCACTTCGCCCGCCCAACGGCGACACCCCAATGTTTGATAGCGCAGCATTTCAAGCCGCACGGGATCCTGTTCAGCGTGCCGATCTTTGGATTTGGCTACTGCGCCAACGTCAAAGTGTCGAGCTGCCGCGTCCTTTTTCAAGAGTGAGCAAGGGCACAAGAAAGTGATCCGAGTGCAGGGCGCAGAGCTCGGTTAGCGGCGCGTGACCGCACCTCGTCAACCGCTCTACCTCGCAGAGCAGGTACCGTTGCTGAAGCTGACGTTGGAATGGTTGAACATTGACCACTTCTACTCACAATGTCCGCATCCCACCTTACGATCATGGGTGTGTCCTGATCCAGCGCGCCCTACGGCGCTGCGCCCGGACGCGGTGAATGCAGCTGGAGCTGGAGGCAGAGTTCTCAGGGCAAGTTTGCGAGGGCCACAGCTGAATATTTCGTGCTGTGGTTGCCGGAGGTGACCGCATAGGGAACCGAACTGAGGCGAGGGGGAATTGCAGCGGCCAGTGTTCGGATCTTTGGCGCGAATGGTTTTTGCGCGG
>NZ_ACQT01000179.1 GCF_000175235.1 Acidovorax delafieldii 2AN
GCCGCGCTCACGCACCCGCTGTCGGTGCTCGCGCAGGGCGCCGAGGAGATCGTCATCGGCGGCTCCATCCCCATGACGGGCGTCTTCGCCTTCGCGGGCGTGGGCATCAACGCCGGCATCCAGGACTACGTGAAGATCGTCAACGACGCGGGCGGCATCAAGGGCCGCAAGGTCAAGTACGTGCCCGAGGACACCGGCTACAAGGTGGATGTGTCGGTGGCCACGTTCAAGAAGATCACCAGCCAGAACAAGGTCAACGTCTACTACGGCGACTCCACGGGCTTCGCCAAGACCATCAACCCCGAGCTGGACCGCAACGGCAACATCCTGATGGCGGGCGCCTCGTTCGCCTCCGAACTGAACGACCCCAAGAAGTACCCCCACCAGTTCCTGGTCGGCCCCGACTACACCGAGATGTTTGGCATCCTGCTCAAGCACATCGCCAAGGAGAAGCCCGGTGCCAAGGTGGCCTTCGTCTATTCCGACTCCGAATTCGGCCGCGACCCTATCGAGAAGAGCGAAGCCGCGGCCAAGGCCCTGGGCCTGTCGGTGCCCATCAAGATCATGACGCCCGCCGGCAGCGTGGACGTTTCCACCGAAGTCATCAAGCTGCGCCGCGCCGCGCCCGACTACACCATCTTCCACGGCTACATCCTCGCGCCCATCCCCGAGTTCATCACCCAGGGCAAGCAGCAGGGCATGACCAGCAAGTGGATGGGCACCTTCTGGACCATGGACAGCTCCACCGTCATGAAGATGGGCCCGGACGGCGACGGCTTCATGGGCGTGATGCCCTTCCGCTACTACTACGACACCGAGAAGGCACCCATGCTGGAGAAGATCCGCGCCATGCGCCCGGAATACCAGAGCACGGCCTACATCCAGGGCTTCCTCGCCGCCATGCTGTTCCTGGAATCGGCCAAGCGCACGCTGGACGCCGGCAAACCGCTCACCGGCGCCAACCTCAAGGCAGCGCTGAACACGCTCAAGGACTTCGACACCGGCGGCCTGATCGGCGTGCCGATCACCATCACGGGCAACTCCATCCCCGTCGGCCGCGTGTACCGCGCGGACATGAAGGCCCAGAAGATGGTCGCCGCCTCCGACTGGATCAAGCTCTGACACTGCCTTTGCCATGACCCAGAACGCCACGGACCACGTCCTCGACGTCAACAACATCGAGGTCATCTACAACAAGGTCGTGCAGGCCCTGCGCGGCCTGTCGCTGGCCGTGCCGCGCGGCCAGATCGTGGCGCTGCTGGGCAGCAACGGCGCGGGCAAGTCCACCACGCTCAAGGCGGTGTCCGGCCTGCTCGCGCTGGAGGATGGCGCGCTGGAAAGCGGCAGCATCCTGTTCAACGGCCAGAGCACCGCCGCGCTGGCACCGCAGCAGCTGGTGCGCAGCGGCCTCTCGCATGTGATGGAAGGGCGCCGGGTGTTCGAGGACCTCACGGTCGAGGAAAACCTGGTCGCCGCCACCTACGCCCTCACGGGCCGCGAGGGCGCGGCCAAACCCGACTTCGACCTCGTATACCAGTACTTCCCGCGCCTGCACGAGCGCCGCAAGGGCCTGGCGGGCTACCTGTCGGGCGGCGAGCAGCAGATGCTGGCCATCGGCCGCGCGCTCATCGCCCAGCCCCAGCTCATCCTGCTCGACGAGCCCTCGCTGGGCCTGAGTCCGAAGCTGGTCGAAGACATCTTCACCATCATCGCGCGCATCAACGCCGAGCGTGGCACCAGCATGCTGCTGGTGGAACAAAACGCCACCGTGGCCCTGGCCGTGGCGCACCGCGGCTACATCATGGAGAACGGCAAGATCGTCATCGACGGCTCGGCCGAGCGCCTGGCCAACGACCCCGACGTGCGCGAGTTCTACCTCGGCATGGGCGGCGGCGGCGAAGCGAAAAGCTTCAAGGACATCAAGCATTACAAGCGCCGCAAGCGCTGGTTGTCGTGAGCGCGAACATGTTGAATCTCCCCGAACTCACCCTGCCCCAGATGCTGCGCGAGCGCGCGCGCCAGGATGCCGCGCGCGTCGCCATCCGGCAAAAAGACTTCGGCATCTGGAAGCCCTTCACCTGGGCGCAGTATTTCGAGCGTGCCTGCCACTTCGGTCTGGGCCTGCGCGCCCTGGGGCTGCCCGAGGGCGGCCATGTGGGCGTGATTTCCGAGAACCGCATCGAATGGGTGCTCACGCAGATGGGCGCGGGCCTGGTGGGCGCCGTCACCGTGGGCGTGTACCCCACCAGCCCCTCGCCCGAGGTGGCCTACGTGGTGGGCCATGCCGACATCGAGATCATCGTCTGCGAGGACCAGGAGCAGACCGACAAGGTGCTCGAAGCGCTGGTGGAATTGCCGCGCCTGAAGAAGATCGTGGTCATGGAAACCAAGGGCCTGCGCAGCTTCGCGCCCGAGGTGCGCGGCCTCATCGCCACCTTCGACGAGGTGGAGCAGCTCGGGCAGCGCAGCGGCAAGCTCGCGGCCATCGACGCGGCGCTGGCGCGCCAGCAGCTCGACGACATCGGGCTCATGATCTACACCTCGGGCTCGACCGGCAAGCCCAAGGGCGCGATGATTTCCTACCGCAACATCCGGGGCATGGTGCCGGGCATCGTGGACCGGCTCCAGCTCTCGCGCGAGACCACCCACCTGTCCTACCTGCCGCTGTGCCACGTGGCCGAGCAGATGCTCACCACCTTCGTGCCGGTGTACGTCGGCTCGCAGGTCAACTTCGGTGAATCCATCCGCACCGTGCAGGAAGATTTGCGCGAGGTGGCGCCCACCATGTTCCTGGGCGTGCCGCGCATCTGGGAGAAGATGCACGCCGCCATCAGCATCAAGCTGCAGGAAACCGGCGGCCTGCGCCGCGCACTGTTCCGCAAGGCCTACGCCGCCTGCCAGCCGCTGGCCGAGAAACCGCGCGCACGCTGGAGCATCGGCGAGATGTTCACCTACACCGCCTGCTACTGGCTGGTGTTCCGCGCGCTGCAGAACTTCATCGGCCTGCGCGAGGCGAAAGTGGCACTCACCGGCGCCGCGCCCATTCCACCCGACGTGGTGCGCTTCTTCCGCGTGCTCGGCGTGCCGCTGGTCGAGGTCTATGGCCTGACCGAATCGACCGGCATGGTCACCGGCCACAAGCTCGACGATGTGCAGGTCGGCACCGTGGGCGTGCCCACGAGTGGCGTGGAGTGGCGCATTGCCAAGGGCAGCGACGACGACCTGGGCGGCGAGTTCCAGATCAAGGGAGACATGGTGTTCGCGGGCTACTACAAGAACCCCGAGGCCACGGCGCAAAGCATCGTGGATGGCTGGCTGCACACGGGCGACGTGGTGCGCCTGGTGGACGGCCAGATCAAGATCGTGGACCGCTTGAAGGACATCATGATCACCGCCGGCGGCAAGAACCTCACGCCGTCCGAGATCGAAAACACGATGAAGGCCAGCCCCTACATCAAGGAGTGCATCATCGTCGCCGAGGGGCGCAAGTTCGTCGGTGCGCTCGTCATGATCGACTACGAGACGGTGGGCAAGTGGGCCGAGGCCCAGCGCATCCCGTTCACGCATTTCCGCTCGCTGGTGGAAACGCCCACCGTGCGCGAACTCATCGACGCCGAGATGGGCGCCGGCAACGCTAAGCTGGCGCAGGTGGCGCAGATCCGCAGGTTCCACCTGCTCACCAAGGAGCTGGACCACGACGACGGCGAGGTCACCGCCACCATGAAGGTGCGGCGCTCCAGCATCTACAAGACCTACGCCGCCGAAATCGAGGCGCTGTACCGCTAGCCCGCGCAATTGCTATCAAACCACGAGCTGCACGCGCTTATTCCACAGGCACTGCAGCTTATTCTGACTTGAAAACCCCCATGAACCACGACAGCCCCGCCCCCCTGCAGGTCGAACGCCACGGCGCCATCGCCACGCTGTGCTTTCAACGCCCCGATGCGCTCAACGCTATCGACGTGCCCATGGCCACCGCCTTGCTGGCCGCCGTGCGGGCCATCGCCAGCGACGACAGCGTGCGCTGCGTGGTGCTGCGCGGCGCGGGCAAGGGCTTCATGGCCGGGGGGCGACCTGGCCACCCTGCGCGCCGACCCCGTGCAGGGGGCCAAGGATTTGCTCACACCGCTCAACGAGGCGGTGGCGCTGCTGGCGCAGCTCAATGCACCCGTCATCGCCCAGGTGCATGGCGTGGCGGCCGGCGCGGGCCTCTCGCTCATGCTGCAGGCCGACTTTGTGCTCGCCGCCGAGGGCACGCGCTTCAACCTCGCCTACATCAACCTGGGCACGAGCTGCGACGTGGGCGCCTCCTGGGCGCTGCCGCGCCTCGTGGGCCTGCGCCGCGCGCTCGAAATCGCCATGCTCGGCGACACCTACACCGCCCTGGATGCCGAACGCCTGGGCCTGGTCAACCGCGTCGTTCCCGCCGCCGAACTCGATGCCACCGTGCAGGAACTCGCTCAACGCCTGGCCAGCGGCCCCACCCAGGCCCATGGCCACATGCGCCGCCTCATGCGCGCCAGTTTCGACCGCGACCTACCCGCGCAACTGTCCGCCGAGGCGGATGCCTTCGTGGCCTCCGCGCGCACCGCCGACCTGCCCGAGGGCATAGCGGCCTTCTACGCCAAGCGTCCCGCCGCCTTCCAGGGCCGCTGAACCTTTTTCCTTTGTTTCCTTTTCTCGGAGCTTTTCCATGACCCACCGTGACGTTTTCATCGTCAGCACCGCCCGCACCGCCATTGGCACCTTCGGCGGCAGCCTGAAAGACGTGCCCAACACCCAGCTCGCCACCACCGCCGTCAAGGCTGCCATCGCGCGTTCGGGCCTGGCGCCCGACGCCGTGGGCCATGTGGTCATGGGCAATGTGATCCCCACCGACACCAAGGACGCCTACCTCTCCCGCGTGGCCGCCATCGACGCCGGCTGCCCCATCGAGACGCCCGCCTTCAACGTCAACCGCCTGTGCGGCTCGGGCCTGCAGGCCATCATCTCGGCGGCGCAGGCCATAGGCTACGGCGACTGCGACGTGGCCGTGGGCGGCGGGTCCGAGTCCATGAGCCGGGGCCCCTACTTCGACCAGGCGGCCCGCTACGGCGCGCGCATGGGCGACGCCAAGAGCATCGACTACATGCTCGGCATCCTGCACGACCCCTGGCAGAAGATGCACATGGGCATCACCGCCGAAAACGTGGCCGAGCGCTACAAAATCAGCCGCGAAATGCAGGACCAGCTGGCGCTGGAAAGCCAACGCCGCGCCGCCGCCGCCATCGCCGCCGGTTACTTCAAGGACCAGATCGTCCCGGTTGAAATCGCCACGCGCAAGGGCACCGTGCTGTTCCAGGAAGACGAACATGTGCGCGCCGCCACCACGCTGGACGTGCTGGCCGGCATGAAGCCCGCCTTCAGGAAGGACGGCGGCACCGTGACCGCCGGCAACGCCTCGGGCATCAACGACGGCGCCAGCGCCGTGGTGCTGGTGGCGGGCGACCGCATCAGCGCACTGGGCGTGAAGCCCCTGGCCCGCCTCGTGGGCTACGCGCACGCCGGCGTGGACCCGGCCTACATGGGCATCGGCCCCGTGCCCGCCACGCAAAAGGTGCTGCAGCGCACCGGCCTCAAGGTGCAAGACATGGATGTGATCGAAGCCAACGAAGCCTTCGCCGCCCAAGCCTGCGCCGTGGTACAGGAGCTGGGCCTGGACCCGGCCAAGGTCAACCCCAACGGCTCGGGCATTTCGCTGGGCCATCCGGTGGGCGCCACCGGCGCCATCATCACCACCAAGGCGATCGCTGAACTGCACCGCACGGGCGGGCGCTACGCGCTCGTGACCATGTGCATCGGCGGCGGCCAGGGCATCGCGGCGATCTACGAGCGGGTATGACCAGGCCAACCCCCTGAGCGGATGCGCCGCTTCCCCCTTCTCTGGCATCGCTGCGCGATGCGGAAGGGGGACGCCACCGGCGCAGCGGGGCGGCCCTTGCGCGGTGGCCACTGGCCTGGGCCGCGCCAGTTCGCAGGCCACTGCGAATTCGCCATGGATTCCGACAACACAAGAGAACAGCTCTTAGAGCTTTTCCATAAAGCGCTGGCAGCTTCATATTTCATAGCAACCATGCTTCCCAACACCTTCCTCACGGCCGAGCAGCAAGCCGAACTGCAGCTCTTCAAAACGTCGCTGGAGCGCTTTTGCGACACCGAGATTGAGCCCCACTACCGCGACTGGGAAAAGGCCGGCCTCGTCAGCCGCGAGCTGTTCCGCCAAATGGGCGAGAACGGCTACCTGTGCGCCGACGTGCCTGAGCAGTACGGCGGCCCGGGCGCCAGCGTGCACTTCTCGTTCGCCGTGGTCGAGGTGCTTTCGCGCCGGGGCTACGGCGGCTTCGTCGGCGGGCTGCAGGTGCACAACGACATCGTGCCGCCCTACCTGCTGCACTGCGGCACCCAGGCGCAGCGCCAGCACTGGCTACCGCGCATGGCCAGCGGCGAGGCCGTGGCGGCCATCGGCATGACCGAGCCCGGCGCGGGCAGCGACCTGAAAGCCATCCGCACCACCGCCAAACGCGACGGCGATCATTACGTCATCAACGGCAGCAAGATCTTCATCAGCAACGGCCAGCACTGCGACCTGCTGGTGCTCGCCGCCAAGACCGACCCGGCGGCCGGCGCCAAGGGCGTGAGCCTGTTCCTGGTGGACACGAAAGCCCCCGGCTTCACGCGCGGCCAGAACCTGGAGAAGATCGGCCAGCATGCGGGCGACACCTCCGAGCTGTTCTTCAACGACCTGCGCGTGCCCGCTGACGCCTTGCTCGGCGGTGTGGAAGGCCAGGGCTTCGTGCAGATGATGCGCGAGCTGCCGCGCGAGCGCCTCATCATCGGCGTGCAGGCGGTGCATGGCGCCAAGGGCGCGCTGGACGCCACGGTGAAGTACGTACAGGAACGCCAGGCCTTCGGCCAAGCGGTAGCCCAGTTCCAGAACACGCGCTTCACGCTGGCGCAGTGCGCCAGCGACATCGCCGCCGCCGAGGCCTTCCTCACCATGAGCGTGGCGGCCTACGAGCGCGGCGAACTCACGCCCGAGGCCGTGAGCGCCCTCAAGCTGCACACCACCGAGGTCTTCGGCCGCGTGGCGGATGCCTGCCTGCAACTCTTTGGCGGCTATGGCTATATGGCCGAGTACCCCATCTCGCGCTTCTGGACCGACGCGCGCGTGTTGCGCATCTACGGTGGCACGTCGGAGATCATGAAGGAGCTGGTGGCGCGGTCGCTGCTGGGGCGCTGACCGGCGCGCCAGCCCCGCTGGCGCCAAGGCACCGTGGCCGGGCCCGCCGGCTGTAACGAAAGCACGCTGCCCAGAGCTCAGCGCAGGACTGCAACCGGCGCGGTCCACCGCCCAAAAGTTGCAGCCCAGCCCCGGTCTGCCGGAGCACGCCCACCGAGCATGCCGACAATGGTCTGCCAGCCGGTGGAGAAATTGCGCGTCCCACCTGGCTTCCGGCCAACGAGCCGGCGGGCGGAACCCGCCAGGCGCCGTAAAAACGCAGGGTTCGCGCAACCGTGTCAGAACGGCGCCGATGCGGGGTCGGTGTCC
>NZ_ACQT01000178.1 GCF_000175235.1 Acidovorax delafieldii 2AN
CGCGCCTGGCGGCGCCGCGCGGGGCCCTGGGATTGCTGGGAGTGGGGCCGCGCGATGCGGTGGTCGAATGGTGGCTGGTGGATACCCAGGGCGAGCTGATCGAGGCGTTTTGGGAAGAGTGCTGAACGCGGCCCGCATGCCCGACGGACTGCGCCATCGCGGGCCGTTACTGCTTGACGATGGACACCAGCGTGTCCGCCACCATCTTGCCCGTCTTCATGTCCATCCAGGGGTTCTGGACCGTGACATGGTGGGTGCAGCCGACGGTCATTTTTTTCTTCATCACGGCGTTGAATTCTTCCTTGCACCCGGCCACGAACGCGGCTGAGTCCTTGGTGGCATCACCCATGGGCTTCATGCCCGGCTGCTGCTGGTAGAAGGCTGCCACCTTCTGCAGGCTGTCGTTCGTGCGGTAGGCCGCACCCTCCACGCCCATCTGGCTGCGCAGGAATTCGCTGGTGGCCGCATCCGGCTTGGCGCCGGGGTAAACAGCGATGCCGGCATTCTGGGCCAGCGCCGGACCCGCCATCAGTGCCGCCAGGCAGGCCAGCACCACGGCAGCGCGCACTTTTGCCAGCGCGTGGAACGACAGGGTTTGCGGGTTGGGATTCACGTTCGGATTCATGGTTTTTCTCCTGCAAGGGATGCGTTGCGCTCGTTGGCCAGGCCACGGCAGGCGCATTATTGGCGGGAGCCTGCACCTGGCATCCAGCGTTGTACGTGCATCCGTGATTTTTTGGGCATTTGGGGCATGGATGCGTCGCCTATGCCTTCGCGGGCGCGGCCTGCAGCGGCTGCAGGGCGGTGCAGCGCGGCACTACACTCTCGGCTTTTGGTCTTTGCTCTTTTGCCGCATCTCCATGACGTATTGCGTCGCCATCAAACTCAATGCCGGGCTGGTGTTCCTGTCCGATTCGCGCACCAACGCCGGGCTTGACCAGATCAGCTCGTTCCGCAAGATGATGGTCTACGAGAAAGCGGGCGAGCGCTTCATGGTGCTGCTTTCGGCAGGCAACCTGAGCATCTCGCAGTCGGTGCGCGAGATTCTGCAGACCACGCAGATCACGGACGAGCAGGACGGCGAGCCCATCACCATCTGGAATGCGCGCAGCATGTTCGACGCCGCACGCGTGCTCGGCGCGGCCGTGCGCCACGTGCACGAGCGCGACGGCGCGGCGCTCAAGCGCTCGGGGGTGGACTTCAATGTCTCGCTGGTGTTCGGCGGCCAGATCCAGGGAGAGGGCATGCGCCTGTTCCAGGTGTATTCGGCGGGCAACTTCATCGAGGCCACTTCCGAGACGCCCTATTTTCAGGTGGGCGAATCGAAATACGGCAAGCCCGTGCTCGACCGCGTGCTCACGCCCGAGACGCCGCTGGACGAGGCCGCCAAGTGCGCCCTGGTATCGATGGACAGTACGCTCAAATCCAACCTTTCGGTGGGCCTGCCCATGGATCTGGTGGTGTATGAGGTCGACCGCTTCACCACCGACAAGATCGTGTGCATCGACGAGCACAACCCCTACTTCCGCATGCTGCACGACAGCTGGGGGCAAAAACTGCGTGCGGTATTTGACAGCATCGAAGACCCGGCCTGGGATGGCGAATCGACCAAGGCGCCCATCCTGGTGAACCCGGCGCGCAGCAAGCCCCTCAAGAAGATCACCACCCGGCACGACAAGCTGATCTGAGCCTGCACCCCTTTTGCGATGAGCACAATTGTCTTCTCCCACGGCAACAGCTTTCCTGGAGCCACCTACGGCGTGCTGTTCGAGCACCTGCGCCAACGGGGCTTCGAAGTGGCCGCGGTAGACCGCTTCGGCCACGATCCGCGCTACCCGGTCACCAGCAACTGGCCCCATCTGGTGCAGCAACTGGCCGACTTTGCGGCCGAGCAGGTGGCGGCTTCGGGAGGACCTGTGTTTCTGGTGGGGCACTCGCTGGGCGGCATTCTCAGCGTGATGGCGGCTGCGCAGCACCCCACGCTCGCGCGCGGGGTGTTGATGCTCGACTCTCCGCTCATCAGCGGCTGGCGCGCCACCACCGTGGGCGTGGCCAAGCGCACACAGATGGTGGGCGCCGTGTCGCCGGGCCGCGTGAGCCGGCAGCGCCGCATGAGCTGGTCGAGCACCGACGAGGCCCGCCAGCACTTCATGGGCAAGAAGGTGTTCGCGCGCTGGGATCCACGGGTGCTGGACGACTACGTCACCCATGGCCTGCGCGATGAAGACGGCCGCCGGGTGCTGGGTTTTGACCGCGCGGTGGAAACCGCCATCTACAACACGCTACCCCACAACCTCGACAGCCTGCTGCGCAGGCACCCCCTGCGCTGCCCTGCGGCCTTCATTGGCGGGCGTGCATCGGTCGAGATGCGCCAGGTAGGCATGGCCCTAACCCAGCGCGTGACGGTAGGCCGCATCATGATGCTGGACGGCAGCCACCTGTTCCCGATGGAGCAGCCACTGGCCACGGCGGCCGCCATCGAAGCTGCCTTGCTGAACCTGGTCTCGCTGACGCCACCCGCACACCCCTGATGTGCGCCGGGCGGCGCATCCCGCCCCTTGAGCGGTGTGCGCAGCGCCCGCGCACAGCGACACTGCGTGCCGGGCCCGCGCGCAAACAACACGAGACAAACGCCGTCCGTTGCGTTACACAAGAGCCCTCACTATCTTGGGAGGCTCCTGTTCCATGGCCCATCGCAAAAGCCCCGCCCGTCTTGCCAAAGACACCCGTGTCGCCCAGTTCCGCGCAATGGCGGCCAGCCCGACGGCCACCCCGTCCATCGCGTGGCAAGCGCTGGCCCAGCTCGAAGCCACACTGGTGGGGCGCGTGGTGCTGCCGTCAAGCCCCGACTACGACGACGCCCGACAGGAATCCAACCCCGCGTTCCAGGCGTTTCCGCAGCTCATCGTGTACTGCGCTTGCGAGAGCGACGTGCTTGAATGCCTGACCCTGGCCCGCCGCCACAGCCTCTGGGTGGCCGTGCGCTGCGGCGGGCACAGCACCGCGGGCTACTCGGTCAACAACGGCATGGTCATTGACCTGAGCGAGATCCGTGGCGTGGTGCTCGACCCGCCCAACCAGCGTGTGCACGTTCTGCCCGGCACCGATTTCGACCATTTCAACGGCGCCATGAACCGCACCGGCTGGCACGTTCCCACCGGCGCATGCGGCAGCGTGTGCGTGGGCGGCTTCGTGCAGGGTGGTGGCTACGGCTACACCTCGCGGGCCTTCGGCATTCAGAGCGACCTCGTGCTGTCGCTGCGCGTGGCACTGGCCGACGGCACCACCGTGACCGCCAGCGCGACCGAGAACCCGCGGCTCTTCTGGGCCATGCGGGGCGGCACCGGCGGCAACTTTGGCGTGCTTCTGCAGGTGACCTACCGCATGGTCCGCCTGGAGCAGGTGTGGGCCTGGGCCGTTTCATGGGACGCGGCCCACGCAGCGCAGGTATTTACTCTGCTGCAAGCGCGGTTCATGCAGACAGGGGCCCCCGACGCGCTGGGCTACATGATGAACCTGGGTTACCAGAACCAGCAGCCGGTGTACATGGCGCAAGGCATGTTCTGCGGCACGCAGGAAGCAGGCATGCAGGCCATCGCGCCGCTGCTGGCGGTGCCAAGCGCGCAGTTGCTGGTCAGCAAGACCGGCACCTACCCCGACATGAACGTCTGGCTGGAGGACCACCCCTATTCGCTACCCGAAGCGCTGCCCGACGGCATTTGCGAAACCAAGGCCTGCGGCTACATTGCCGGCCCGCTGACACCGGCACAGTGGCAGGCCATCATCGACTACTTCGCCACGTCGCCCAACCCTTGGTCGCTGGCCTATCTCGAACCCTATGGCGGGGCCATCAACCGCTATCCCGTCGAAGACAGCGCCTTCATTCACCGCCACGTCGACGCCAACCTGGTGGCCGACGTGTTCTGGCGCACCCCTGAAGAGCGCACGAAGATGGAGGCTTGGCTCGACGGACTGATGCGCATGGTGGCGCCGTGGCTCAATGGGCACGTGTACCAGAACTACCCCGACAGCCGCCTGGAGCACTTCGCACACGCCTACTGGGGGCCTGCCTATCCCACCCTGCAAAAGGCGAAGGCGTCCTATGACCCGGGCAATTTCTTCCGCTTCGCGCAAAGCATCTCGCTGCCCGCCGTGGATGCGAAGGAGCCTCAGTCGCAGAGCGGGGGGGGCGCGTAGCACAGGCACCCCTTGCCATTGCGCTTGGCGGCATACATGGCCTGGTCGGCCCGGCTCATGAGCACGTCGATGTCTCCTTCGAGCGGGGGGTGCATGGCCACGCCGATGCTGGCACCGATGTGCAGGTTGCGCCCATCCACCACCATGGGCTGGTGCAGCGCCTCGATGATGCGGCGGCCGATCAGGTGCGGGTCTTCTGGCGACACATCGTTGTCGAGCATGACCAGAAACTCATCGCCGCCCAGGCGTGCAACGGTGTCGCCCTCGCGCACCGCCCGTCCCAGGCGCTGGGCCACGATGCGCAGAACTTCGTCGCCTGCCCGGTGCCCTTCCTGGTCGTTCACGAGTTTGAAACCGTCAAGGTCGATGAACAGCAGCGCAACGGCCCCGCCCTGCTCACGGACGCGGGCCAGCGAAAGTTCGAGCTGGCCTTGGAATGCCGCCCGGTTGTACAGGCCGGTGAGCGAATCGTGGTTGGCCAGGTACTGCTGCTGGCGCGCGATCTGGATCTTTGCGGAAACATCCTGCACCAGCGCCATGATCGAAGTGACACGCCCCGTGGCATCGGTCAGCGCCGAATTGAACCATTCGCCATGGATCTCGGCGCCATCGCGGCGCACGAAGCATGTCTCGGCGCGGTTCTGCGATTCTTCGCCCACCTGCAGGCGCCGCAGGGCCAGGCCCAGGCGCTCGTCCGACGCGCCCAGCAACTGCGGCAGCGAGCAGCCCACCAGGGGCGACACCTGCTCCCACCCCATGAGCTGCACGGCCCGCTGCGAGCAATGCAGCAGGCGCAACTCGTGGTCCATCTCGATCACCGCCAGGGGGCTGTTGTCCATGTGCGAGGACAACCGCTGGTTGGCCTCCCGCAGGGCCTTCATGGTGACCTGCAGCTCGTGCACATCCAGTGCCGTGGTGATGAAACCCTCGACATCGCCCTGCGGGCCGCGCGCTGGCGTAAGGCAGATGGTGCGCCACTCCTCCACCCCGTCGGGGTTGCACAGCAGGCGCTGGTATTGCACCCGCTCTCCTTGCAGCACCCGGTTCACGAAGGGCATGAAGCGTGCACAGTCGTGCTCGCCATACAGCTCCTGCAGCGACCGGCCCACCACGTGCTCAAGCCGCGTGCCGAACCAGCGCGCATATTCCTCGTTGGCGTAAGCCACCCGCAGGTCAAGTCCGACCAGCGCCAAAGTGGCGCCCGCGCCCCGCGTGATCAGCGCCAGCAGTTCGGCGTCGGACCGTGGCGGCTTCAGGAGCGGAAAGCGCTCGGACAGCGATGGCTCATCTGGCGTCATGCGAAAGGAAATCCCGAAGCAGTTGTCGTCAACCCGGTCTGACATCGGCCCGCACCAGGCCAATGCACGGTGGAGCACTCCTCGAGGCGGGAGGTCCGTAACATATTGTTGAGAGCCAGCTTATCATTTTTCGGCGTCAAGCCGGTGTTGCGACGCCTCTGCGGGGCGCGCCCTGAGCGCTGTCGTCCGGCACGGCAACGCGCCCGTCAGCGGCAGCAGCGGTATGCCAGCCCGAGTGAAGCGGTGTACGCCGTAGGCCGTACGGTCAGGGGGCTGCGGCGCGCATCGCCCTGGAGTTGCGAGACGCCTACGCCACCCCAAACAACCCAGTGGCGGTTGAGCGCCGTCATAACGTCAACACCCAGGTCCACGCTGTAGAGCCCTGCGCCCGGTGCAAAAGCGGGCAACCTGCTGGCCCCCGCCCCCCCGCCACGGCGGGCACGCCGAACTGGGTGCGCATGAAGGTACGGTCGCCAAAGCCCGCCCCGGCGCCAACCACCATGCGCGTCTGCTGCGTGATGGGCAGGGTGTACGACAGGCTGGTGGACAGCTGTGCGCCGCCTTCGCGCCCCAGAATGTCTTGCGAAAGCCCCGCCCCCACCGACCAGCGGGGCGTGAAGGCATAGCTCGCACTGACGCGCGCGCGCACGGTGGAGCGCACCTCGGGCAGGCCTTCCAGAAGCCGTGAATCGCGGCCATCGCGGCCCTTGTCGAGGCGCAGCGACGCGCTCAGGCTGAACCGGTCACTTTCAGCCAGGATGGCCGTGGCACCCGACTCGCGCTGCTCCAGCCCGTGGCCCATGAGCGTGCTGCCGCGCGAAGTGCTCAGCCGAAAGCGCCCGTATTCGAGTGCCCATGCCGGCCGCAAGTGGCTGGAACGGCCATCGCTGCCCGCATAGTCGGGACCGTTGCTCACGATGGCACCCAGCACGTAGTTGAGCTTGGGCGCATTTTCCGCCGGAGCGGGAGGTATTGCCTCCTCGGCCCGGGACGAATGGCAGACACCCAGCCCCATCAGAGCCAGGCAGCCCCAAAGACCCCGAAGAATGCGCGGCAGGTTGCTCATGGCGCCATTATCAGTCGGCCCACTGCACCCATCCAGTCCATGCCGTCACCAGCACCACCACACCGAACACGATGCGGTAATACGCAAACGGCACGAAGCTGTGCGTGCTGATGTAGCGCAGCAGCCAGCGTACGCAGAGCCAGGCGCTCACGAACGAGAAGAACAGCCCCACGGCGAACAGCGGCAAGTCGGACGCCTGCAGCAGCGCGCGCTCCTTGTACAGGCTGTAGACGCCCGCGCCGATCAGCGTGGGGATGGCCAGAAAGAACGAGTAGTCGGTGGCCGCCTTGCGCGAAAGCCCCAGCAGCATGCCGCCGATGATGGTGGCGCCGCTGCGGCTGGTGCCCGGCACCATGGCCAGGCACTGCGCCAGGCCCACCTTGAGGGCGTCGAGCGGGGTCATGTCGTCCACCTCCTGGATGCGCGTGGCCGATGGCGGACGCCGCTCGGCCCACAGGATGATGAAGCCGCCCAGAATGAAGGTGCTGGCCACCACCACCGGCGTGAACAGGTGCGCCTTGATGGCCTTGCCGGCCAGCAGCCCCAGCACCACGGCGGGCAGGAAGCCGATGAACACGTTCAGCGCGAAGCGCTGCGCGCGCTGCTGGCTGGGCAGCGCCACCAGCGTGGCGCGAATCTTCTGCCAGTAGACCAGGATGACGGCGAAGATGGCGCCGGTCTGGATGGCGATGTCGAACACCTTGGCCTTGGCATCGTCGAAGCCCAGCAGGGAGCCCGCAAGAATCAGGTGCCCGGTGGAGGAAATGGGCAGGAACTCGGTCAACCCCTCGACCACGCCCATGATGGCGGCCTTGACCAGCAAAACAATGTCCACGCGTGCGTCCTTCCAGGCTTGTGCGGCGAATGAAACCGCGGATTATCCGCCGCGCAGCGCCCCTCATCGGCCCCGGTGCGCGTAAAACCCGACTCCATCCACGCCGCGCTGGCGACGTTTCGCGCCATCGGCGCGGCGGTTCGTCGCACGCCGCTCGCGCGGCGCGCCGAGCGTCGCCACAGTGCGCTCCATCTCTCAACGATTCAAGGAGCGCACCATGCTGATCGAG
>NZ_ACQT01000177.1 GCF_000175235.1 Acidovorax delafieldii 2AN
TAGCACGGATTTCGATAGCGAATCCAGAAGATTGCCTAGATTATTATTGATAAGGGCATCTCGAGCATAATCATCGCGTGCCGAAAATGATCGTCCTACGCAGTCTTGGCAATGAGCAAAAAGTGCATCGCGTAAGGTGGAGCTAAAGAGAGATGCATGTTGTTGAACTAAGGTGGGCTTGTGCTGGGTGTTGATGGGGCAGCCATCCATCAAGGAAGTCCCCCAGCTGCGGTACAAATTCGTAGATCCGTTGAGACCGGCTAGGGAGCGCATCAGAGTGGATTTTCCAGTTTTGACTGGACCCATCAATACATCCACACCGGTCGGTGGTAGATCCAAATCAACGCTCGACAAAACCACTCTGCGTCCAAAGCAAACACCGAAATTGGTGAGCAGAAGTCGTGACATTTGAGTAGGGAAATCTTGTTCGAACTGGTGAACTGAAATAGAAGCAGTCAGTAGGCTGCTTTGAATTAGACGGCACTTTCGATTTCTGGCATGGCCATTCGTGCTTTGGTGAGGGCCAGTCCAAGATTGGCAGTTTTTCTGCATACAAAGACTGCAACATAGTCTGGATACACTTTTCCTCGAAGGAAAACGTGAATGAGGTTATCGCTATTAACAACTATTTCCTGGAAATAGTGATGCCCATCATCACCAATACCACGTGATTTTTTGAACAAGCGTTCAATGGTAGTGATATTGGGGCCCGCAAACATATCGGCTGTCGCCGCCGCTACCAATGCAATGACTTCTTGCGGATGAGAATCCACGGTCTTCACGCCCAGCAACATGCCTGAGCCAATATCGACATATCCGGCGGCTAAACATTCTGGAATGGTGGTGCTAAGGCTTGCAAGCTTCGCATCGAGGGACATACATTTCCTTGGTTGCAGTGATTGAGGAATTCATCCTATATCGGCATTGAGTGGTGGGTGAATGAGCGTATTTCGCGTATGTAACAAGCTGATGTGATTTAGTCCTCGGTCGTGTGAATTAAGGACATATACATGTGAATAAGGGACGGGACATCAATCATCAAATGCTAAATGACCGTGTGCCAAAGGAATTACAGAACGTCACAAATGTTACGCGTGAAAATATCACACGAAAATAGGTCAATTTTCCTATCTCTACCAAGCGTGCATTCGCTTTAATCTTGATGTGCAACAAGGGATGTGGTCTTGCATTGTGGTAAGCAAAGCGAAGGTGGCCAGACGTGCTAGGCGAAGTGTGGCGCATCCCCATGTCGTAGTTCTCTAGGCGAGGAGATAACTTAGACGTGGTCATAGGTGTCGGGGGTAGCGTGAGAGAGGGCTAACCTGGAATGCGGTGCATCTGAACTCGCTATCTCCACGCAAGAGGCTTCATCACGTTGCACTAGATGTTAGAGTTATTTTCTGGCAAGGTGAATTGATTCACGGGGAATGAATTAATTGCACGTGGCGGATAGTTTTAAATCAATTTCTATAAAATAAATTTGACGTATGAGGGTAAATTTGCCAATTACTGGGAGGGAATATACATTCCCCGCTGAGCATACGCTTGTTTCGACTACTGATCTCAAAGGGCGGATCGTTTACTGCAATCTCGCGTTCATAGAGGTCAGTGGATTCTCGAAAGATGAACTTCTCGGGAAATCTCATAACTTGGTTCGTCACCCTGACATGCCCCAAGAGGCATTCAGGGATATGTGGCACACCATTTCATCAGGATTGCCTTGGTCGGCCATGGTCAAGAATCGCCGCAAGAACGGTGACCATTACTGGGTTATGGCGAATGTGACCCCATTAATCGACGGGTCGGTCGTTTCAGGTTACATGTCCGTTCGAACGAAGCCTTCGCCAGAGCAGATAAAGGCTGCCGATGCGCTTTACGAGACGATGCGCGCAGAGGCTTCGCGTGGCAAGCATTTGCACGTGCTAGATGCCGGACGCGTCATACGTCAAGACTGGCTGGGCCATATTGCAGAGAGCATTCGCTTGGGCATGAGGGGGCGTCTTTGGACGCTATTCGCAATGCAGGGGCTCCTTGTGGCCCTTGCTTCATTGGGTGGAATTCCGGCCGCATTGGCCGTCGCCGCGCTGCTTTCCGCTGCGGCTGCATGGGTTGCCTGCAATCTCACTGTTTCGCCCGTACGGAATCTCGTTCGTTTTGCTAACAGAATGGCCGGTGGAGATCTGAGCCAGCTGATGATGCATGTGCGTTCTGATGAAATGGGGCAAATGGCCAAAGCTCTAAATCAATTGAACGTCAATCTTCAATCGGTTGTGCGGGATGCACGAAACGAGGCGCGAAATATGCAGTTTGCGAGTGAAGATATCGCTTCTAGAAATAATGAGCTGGCGCGCCGTACGGAATCTCAAGCGGGCTCCTTGCAGCTAACGGCGGTATCTATCGAAGAAATTAAGCAAACCGTTGAGCATACGGCGTCATTAGTAAAGCATGCCACTCATTTGACCTCCGCAGCCACCGATATCGCAGGGAAAAGTAATTCGGCCGTCGATGCCGTTGCACGCACAATGGAGGCTATCCGGGAGGCGTTTGCAAAAGTCACGGACATCATTCAAATCATAGATTCCATTGCCTTTCAAACCAACATCCTTTCGCTTAATGCTGCTGTGGAAGCGGCTCGTGCGGGGGAACAAGGGCGTGGATTTGGCGTGGTCGCTGCGGAGGTGCGAGCATTAGCGCAGCGTTCGGCAGGTGCAGCGAAGGAGATAAAGTCACATATTGAAGCGGCGGCTACGGAGGTCCAATCTGGCAATCAGCATATGGGATATGCGAGAACTGCAATGCAGGAATCTGTTGCTGCAGTTCAGAGTATGTCGTCATTGATTGGAAAAATTGGCAATTCGACTTCGGAGCAGCTGGATGGGATTTCGCAAATCAATGCGGCGGCTGCCAATCTGAATGGCATCACACAGCAGAACGCTGCCATGGTGGAACAAATAGCCGTTTCTGCATCGGATCTCAGGGGGCAGGCCGAGACGCTGACCGACACAGTCAGTGTGTTCAGATTGGAGACGTCCAAGGACTCTTTTGTCCTCCTTGAAGCGGGGGGCTGAAACGGACGGACAAGACCGGACGGCCAAACCCTCTTCTCAATAAGTGAAATACATACCTAGCGGAGTTTTCTCGTATTCGCCGGGATGTTGGCGATATTTCCTTCACTCATTTATGACGGGCACCATCACTCCCTCATGGAATTCGCCGGATGAAACAATCACGGCAGGCTGCCCCAGCTTTGCGCATGAATTTCCAAGATGATTTACGTGTTTTTTAGCGAGGTGACGTTGGGCCCTGCTGATGAGGTGATATTCAGAGAGTGCTGACGAGCAGCCAACATCTGAAATGTGCGGAAGAAGTATTGAAGGTGAAAGTTTTATGTTTGTGGTTTTTGAAATCTTGTGGAGAAGCTAGGCGAATATCGTACGTGACTGAGACGTTGTAGGCGGTGAGCCTGCTGTAAGTCGGCAAGAGCAATGAGATGGCAAATTTTGAGAAAATTTCGTAATACTCTAATCGGTAAATTATTTTGTAGCTATTGTTCTTCGGATTTATTTGTATATTTGAGTCTCAATTTCATAGAGGGGATGTGATTATGCGTTGTTTCCCGGTTGATTGGGAATCTCGCTTGTATGGGCCGCAGAAAATATCTGCAATAGTCGCCGTATTGAATAGGGATGGTGTTGCGGCCGAACAAGCCTTGGAAGGCACTGGGCTCTGCGATGAAATGCTTTGCTCAACCTCTACTCGTATTTCATATCGGCAAATATTTGCAGTGATAAAAAATGCGATCCGACTTGGGAAAAATCCTGCGTTAGCAATACTTGCTGGCAAGGAAATGCATGCGACAGCTTACGGAATGTATGGGTTCGGGATGCTGAGTAGCCCCACCTATGAAGACGAGGTCCAATTTATATTGAAATATGGAGAAATAATCGGCGCAGTTGCGAAAATATCGAACTGCGCGTGTGAGGAAAATAATGCGACTTACACGCTTGACGTGGTTTTGACGCCCGATGCACAGGATCCAATATATCGATTTGCTCTTGAATTTTCGTGTGCCGCACATTTGACGATTTTTCGAGATTTGTATGGTTCTAATTTCAAATTTTCGTCGCTTTGCTTGGCTTGTCCGAAACCTGGGTATGCGGAATTGTATGAAGAATATTTTGATTGCCCCGTTAACTTCAGTCAGGGTGTTAATCAATGGAGGATAGATGCTATTTGGGTGGATTCGCCAAGAAAAATGCCGGACGCCGTTGCCCATTTGATGGCGGTCGAGTATTGCCAGAAATTCCTTTCGGAGTTGTCTCATGTTGGTGGTGTGGCGTCGCAAGTTCGTCGCGCTCTCTTGGAGAAAACTCCGGCTAATTTTCCCACGATCGATTTGATGGCTGAGGAGTTAGGTATGCAGGAGCGAACACTCCGTCGGAGGTTGGAGGCTGAGGGTACGACCTACAGAGAGTTACTTGCGGGAGCGAGGAAGCTGTTGGCAATCGACTATCTGAGGGCGAATAAATTGAAAACAATGGATATTGCGACGCGCCTTGGATACAGCGATGTTGCCAATTTTAGAAATGCCTTTTACAGGTGGACGGGGCATACGCCACGTCATTATAGGAAACAAAACAATTAGTCAGAAATCGGTTGGATATTCGATGTAGATAAATATTTTATAAACTGGTGTATATATGTTGAAAAATTCCCGATGGTTCTCGTTTGCTGTCGTGTTTTGCGGCTTTTTTGGATTTGCGTCTATTGCGATCGCTCAGCCAAAATTTTCCTGTGATTCGACGATGTATCTTGAGATGAGTTCGGGTGTGGCGCCAACCACCTTGTGTAAGGTAAGCACAAATACAAATCCATTTGATTTTGTGCTGCAAGGAGTGACGACATTAACATATAACGCGGTTGGGTATAACACTGCTGATGATTATCAATATGGTATTGCAACTCCGCTTGGCAACCACTTGGTGCGTATTGGCGCGGATGGATTCACAGTAGATTTGGGCCCGGTTTCTGGCTTGCCAGTAGCAACTTTTATCTCTGGGACGTTTGGAACTGCCGGCAATCTTTTATACGTAAAAAATAACGTGGCATCTGGAACGGAGATGTACGTTATCAATGTCGCAACCATGACGGCAAGCTTGGTGACGCTGAGTTTAGCAGTCACCATCGCTGATATGGCTTGGGTCAATGGATTGCTGTATTCTGTTACATATGGGGTTCAGCTTGTTTCAATTAATCCAACCACTGGCCAGGTTACCTTTGTCGGTGTGCCCAATGGGCTTCCCGCGGGTTTCTTTGGGGCGATGTATGGCGCTCCAAACGGTTTGTTTGGTTCTGGGAATAATCCGCCAAGTGGGTTCTATCAGTTTGATATAAATACTGGGGCGGCAACATTAGTCAGCGATGCCCCGGGTTCTAATTCAAATGATGGTTCCAATTGCGCCACTGCAAACATTATCTTTGGTGCGGACTTGTCGCTCACCAAGAGCTGACCTGCCCCCCATAGGGTGTACCAGCTGAGAGTTAGTAGAGTCCGTTTTCAGAGAAGGAACGGACATGAAGAAGAGCAGATTCACCGACGAGCAGATCATCGGATTTCTCAAGCAGGCCGAGGGCGGTATGCCGATCAAGGAACTGTGCCGCCTGGGTGGCTTCAGCGACGCGACCTTCTACAAGTGGCGCGCCAAGTTCGGCGGCATGCAGGCCTGCGAGGCCACGCGGCTGCGCGAGATCGAGGGCGAGAACGCCAAGCTCAAGAAGCTGCTGGCTGAGGCCCATCTGCACATCGAAGCGCTGAAGGTGGGCACGGGGTAAAGCGCTGACCCCGCAGGCCATGCGCGAGGCCGCTGCCAAGATGGTCGAGCAATTGGCCATCAGCGAGCGCCGCGCCTGTCGCTATGCGGGGTTGTCCAGAACCAGCTACCGGGAGCCGCCCAGCATGAACGAATCCACAGCCAGCCTGAGCACGCGCATCGTCGAGCTGGCGCATGAGCGCCGACGCTTTGGCTACCGGCGCATCCACGACCTGTTGAGCCTTGAAGGCCATCAGGTGAACCACAAGCGCGTGTGGCGCCTGTACAAGCTGGCCAACCTGTCGGTGCGCAAACGCCACAAGGTCAAACGCCCCACAGGTGAGCGTCAGCCCTTGGCGAGCTGCCGTCATATCAATGACACCTGGAGCGCGGACTTCGTGATGGATGCGCTGGCCAACGGCCGGCGCATCAAGTGTCTGACGGTGGTGGACGACTTCAGCCGCGAATGCGTGGACATCGCGGTGGACCACGGCATGGGTGGCGAGTACGTCGTGCGGTTGCTGGACCAGGCTGCCCAGTTCCGAGGCTACCCGCTGGCCATCCGCACTGACCAGGGGCCGGAGTTCACCAGCCGGGCCTTCATGGCGTGGGCGGCGGCACGCGGTGTACGGCACCTGCTCAACGATGCAGGCTGTCCGACCCAGAACGCCTACATCGAGAGCTTCAACGGCAAGTTTCGCGACGAGTGCCTGAATGAGCAGTGGTTCGAGTCGCTCGCGCAGGCCAGGCAAGAGATTGCCCGCTGGCGGCGCGACTACAACGAGATACGGCCCCACAGCTAACTCGGTCGCATCCCGCCTGCCAGATTCGCCGCCTTGCATCGCCAGCACGCTGGCGATGCAGAGCAATCACCGGAGATCAAGTAATCTCCACAACCTCGGACTCGCTAACTAAACACTGGCACGTCTAAAGGGGGCAGGTCATAGGGATTCCCGTGTCCCTCTATTACACTGCGGCAGTCGTTGTTACTCCTGAACCTGACAGTGGCAGCGGCGTGGCCGGGACACCCATCACTCCTATCAATGTGCTGGCCAATGACTCAACCGATGGGATGCCCTCCACCTTTGCTAACTCGACCATCACAGTGGTGACGCCAGCCTCCAACTCCGGCGTCGTGCTGGACCCAGCGACAGGCTTGGTAATCACCACGGCTGGCGTTCCCCCCGGGATCTATGGCATTACTTATCAGCTGTGTAGTAAGGCTATGCCCGCAGTATGTGCCAATACCACGGTGACGATAACCGTGAGTGCTCAGGGCATCCAGCTTCTATCCCAACTCTTTCTGAATTTGGTTTAATGCTATTGAGCGGCTTGTTAATGGTCTTTGGTTTGCCGCATTTGCTGCGTCGCAAGCATTGATTTTGTACTGCTCCTGGTTTGGTAGAGTCGCCGCAGCTCCTCGGTCTGGGACGTCTGCAACTGCCGTTCTGGCTCGGGTACTGCATAAGTCTTGATCCACTTGTACAGGCTGCGCTGGCTCACACAGATCCGGGCGGATACATCAGCCACCCGATGGCCTCGCTCGGTGATCTGCTCGACCGCTTCGATCTTGAATTCTTCGGTTTATGGCTCGTCATGGCACCTCCTATTGGGCCTCAGGTTTGAGGCTCGAAGGTGTCTACTGATACCGGGGCGATTCAGATCCAGGCCCTGGCATCCTTGCCGATGCGCTGTGCGAGCTGCTCAAGCAAAGGCACAAAACGTCCCGTGAGATCGGAAGGTGACATCGCGGATTTTGGAAAAATCAGATTAAGCACGCCGAGCAGGTTATCTCTGGAAAGAATCGGCACCGCTACGGCGCCGATGTGTGCCTGACTGTGCCATTCGCCGTCATTGAACCCATAGCCTCGAAACCGGGTCTCCTCAATGAC
>NZ_ACQT01000176.1 GCF_000175235.1 Acidovorax delafieldii 2AN
CCCGCGCGCGTGGCGGCCGAATGCGCGCCGCTGCCCGCAGTGCCCGAAGTGGCCGCGCTGGCCGCGCCCGCCGAGCAGCGCATTCCCTTTGCATCGGCCCAGGCCCATGTGCTGATCGGCCAGCCGGGCTTTGCGCGCCGCGACCCCGATTTCCTCGCGCTGCTGGTGGGCAACCACATTCTGGGTGGCGGCGGCTTCACCTCGCGCCTGACCCACGAGGTGCGCGAACAGCGCGGCCTGAGCTACAGCGTTTACAGCGGCTTTGCGCCAGGCCTGCACGCGGGCGCCTTCACCATCGGCCTGCAGACCCGCCCCGACCAGGCCGCGCAGGCCGTGCAGGTGTCACGCGACGTGCTGGCGCGCTTTGTGCGCGAAGGCCCCACCGAGACCGAACTGCGCGCAGCCAAGGACAACCTGATCGGCGGCTTCGCGCTGCGCATCGACAGCAACCGCAAACTGCTGGGCAACGTGGCCAACATCGCCTGGAACGGGTTGCCGCTTGACTACCTTGAGCATTGGACGCAGCGGGTCGAGGCGCTCACCGTGGCCGACATCCGCGCCGCCATGGCCCGCAAGCTGCAGCCCGAGCGCATGGTGACCGTGATCGTGGGGGGGCAGCCATGAGCCGCTCCATCCTGCGCGCCGATGCCTTGCCGGGTGGTCGGCGCGCCCATGCCGCACAGCCCGCCCAGGCCCCCGCGCCCGCAGCCAAAGCGCCCAGGAACGGAGCGACGCCACCGTTGGCCAAGGGCGCGGGTGAAATCCGCATCATTGGTGGGCAGTGGAAGCGCACCCGACTGCCCGTGGCCCAGCGCCCGGGCCTGCGCCCCACGCCCGACCGTGTGCGCGAGACGCTGTTCAACTGGCTGGGCCAGGACCTCACGGGCTGGCGCTGCCTGGATGCATTTGCCGGAACCGGCGCCTTGGGTTTCGAGGCGGCCTCGCGGGGCGCCGCCGCCGTG
This sequence comes from Acidovorax delafieldii 2AN, assembly GCF_000175235.1. Taxonomy (GTDB): domain Bacteria; phylum Pseudomonadota; class Gammaproteobacteria; order Burkholderiales; family Burkholderiaceae_C; genus Acidovorax; species Acidovorax delafieldii_B. The sequence goes on from NZ_ACQT01000176.1 coordinate 963, forward strand.
CAACTGGTCGAGAACGACGCTGCCCTCGTGGCCCAGTTGCACAGCCTGCAGCAGCGGCTGGAGGCATCGGCCGTGCGCGTGCAGCGAGGCGATGGCGTGAGCTCCCTGCGCGCCTGTGCGCCCGGGTCGCTGCACCTGGTGCTGCTGGATCCGCCGTTCGACAGCGCCTTGTTCGTGCCCGCGCTGCAGGCGGCCGCCGATGCCGTGGCGGCAGACGGGTTCGTCTATCTCGAGGCGCCGCAAGCCTGGACCGACGAGGCGCTGGCACCTTTCGGGCTGGGCGTGCACCGCCACCTCAAGGCCGGTGCCGTGCATGCCCATCTGCTGCAACACCGGGCCTCTGCAGCCGGCTGATTTGCTATCTAAAAAGTAGCTGATGGCGCTTTGCTGGCAAGCGCAAGCGGCCATCTTTGCTTGAAATTGCGCCGGAGAGGCTCTGCTGCGCTTCCCACGCGCCATGCGCCCGCATGGTGCCGGCACGTAGGGCGGTCGGGCCGCTTTGGCGGATCTGCGGGCCGGGCGGCCGGTTCTAAGGCTGCCCGCTCGACTGCTGCATAAAAGATAGCTGAATATGCCTTATTGGTGAGCGCCTGCGCCCTATTTCGCTTGAAGATGCGCAGAGAAAGACGGGGTGGCGGCGCCATGTTGCAGTGCACTGCATAATGCGCGCACACGGTCCCAACGGCTCCCGCGGGCCCTCGGGGCCCCATGTCCCACAGCCCTACAGGAGACCCGCCGCCATGGCCCAGAACGTGCTCGCCGTTTATCCCGGAACCTTCGATCCCATCACGCTGGGCCACGAAGACGTGGTGCGCCGCGCCACCCAGCTGTTCGAGCGCGTGATCGTCGCGGTGGCGGCCGGCCACCACAAGAAAACCCTGTTCAGCCTGGAAGAGCGCATCGAGATGGTGCGCGATGCGGTGCGCCAATACCCCCAAGTGCAGGTCGAGAGCTTTTCGGGCCTGCTGCGTGACTTTGTTGTGGCGCGCGGCGGCAAGGCCATGGTGCGTGGCTTGCGCGCCGTCACCGATTTCGACTACGAGTTTCAGTTGGCCGGCATGAACCGCAGCCTCATGCCCGAGGTGGAGACCGTGTTCCTCACGCCCAGCGACAAATACCAGTTCATCAGCAGCACGTTCGTGCGCGAGATCGCGGTGCTGGGGGGCGAGGTGCACAAGTTCGTATCGCCCGAGGTGCAGCAGCGCCTGGCGGCCAAGGTGGAGGCCATGGCGCCCCAGTAACGGCCTGCAAGGGGCCATTACCGCCTTTCTGGTCGCATACCCAAGGCACAGCCTGCACTGGCAGCTTTTTTTTGCTAGCGCTGCGGCGGCCCAGGTTGCCGCCATCATGCTGATGGCTGATGGCCGTGATCAGCCAGGCGGGCGCCGCGTGCCGACGGCCCGCACCAGGTCGTGCACGAACCGCAATTTCCGCAGTGCACCGCCCGACAGCGCGAAGGGGTAGGCGTCGCTCTGCCCCAGGCTGCGGTTGAGGCTGTTGAGCATCAGCGTAAGGGGTACCCATTGCCCCACCATGTCGTCGAACGAGGGGCGCGGGTCGGCAAAGGGGTCGGTTATCTGGTGCTGCTGCGCCGCCTGCGGATGGGGCACGGTCACGCGGGTTTGGTAGCTGGCCGCAGTTTCAAGCAGGTCCACCAGGTGCAGGTAGTGTGCCCAGGTTTCGGCCCAGTCTTCCCAGGGGTGCGCGGTGGCGTAGCTGCTCACATGCTGCGACTGCCAGTCGCCATGCGCGCCGTATCGTGCATAGTGGTTGGCCAGCGCTGCGGCGTAGTCGGCGCGCTCGTCGCCAAAGGTAGTGCGAAAGGCCACCAGGCCCCCGCCGTCGCGCACGAGCCTGTCCCAATAGAAATGTCCTGATTCGTGCCGCAAGTGGCCCAGCAAGGTGCGGTAGGGTTCGCCCAGCGCCACCCGCCGCTGGGCGCGCTCGGCATCATCGGCCTCTGCCACGTTGAGGGTGATGGTGCCGGCGTGGTGACCGGTGAGTACCTGTGGACTTCCCGGCCATTCAGCCAGAAACTCGAAGACCGGCCCCGACTGCCCCGGCGCGGGCTCCAGACCCAGGCGGGCCAGGGTATAGAAAAGCTGGCGCTTGGCTGCCTCGATCTGTTTCCAACGCCCTAGGTTGGCGGGTTGCGACAAGTCGGGCAGCCGCCGTGTCTGGCGGCACGATGGGCACAGGTCAGCGTTGTCTTCTGCAGGGATGGCGAAGTTGCATGCGTCGTAATCGGTATGGTTGCGGCACATGCGGTAAAACGGCGCGTCCGCAGCCACGTGTTCGCCGCACCCCCGCCGCTGCCAGAACTGCGCCCCCCGTTGCGGCGCGGGTGCCAGAGCACCCATGGTGAGCTGGTCTGGAAGGAAGGCGAGCGTGCTCCCGCAGTGCAGGCACCGCACGCTGTCAAAGAACACCAGATGACCGCAATGGTCGCAATTGAATACCCGCATGCCGTACAGCTTACCCGGTGTGAACGCACGTCGGCCGCGGGGCCGAATGGGCTGCTGCGTAGCGCCGGGCCCACCAGACAAAAGGCGCACCAGGCTCAAGGCCGGGTGCGCCCGGGATTGGCCGCCTTCGATGCGATCAACGGGGGCGGCCCGTCAGTCCGTCAGGGGCGAACGACGATGCTGTTGCGCACTTCGCGCACATGCTTGGTGCTGCGCGCAATGGCTTCGGCCTGGTTCTTTTCGGCCTGTGATTTGGCAAAGCCCGAAAGCTGCACCGTGCCGTTCAGCGTTTCCACGCTGATGGCGGTGGCCGAGACGGATTTGTCTTCGGCCATCTTCGCCTTCACGGCGGTGGTGATGCCTGCGTCATCGACGTAGGACCCCACGGTCTGCTGGTTGCGGGCCACCGAGCAGCCGGTGGCGGTAACGAGGGTGATGCCTGCGACAGCGGCGAAGGCAAGGGCACGTGCGTATTTCATGGTGTATTTCCTTCTTCAGTGGGTTGAGTGAACGCGGGTGCGGGGGAAAGGACAACCAACCGGTCTATTTGCACCCTCCATGACCGGCTGGCTGCTTGCGGTGCTCGATGTGCGGGAGTGTGCTCAGTTTTCCAGCAAATCCCTCAGTTCGTCCGCATGCTCTTCTTCATCGGCCAGTATGCCTTCGAGCATGCGCTTGGTGGTGGGATCTTTGTCGCCGATGAGCGCGATCATCTGGCGATAGGCTTCCACGGCAATGCGTTCAGCCACCAGATTGGCGCGCACCATGGCCTGCAGGTCGGACGCCGTGTCGTACTGGGCGTGGCTGCGCGCCAGCAGGGTGTCGGGCGAGAAGTCGGGCTCGCCACCGAGCTGCACGATACGCCGCGCAATCAGATCGGCGTGGGCGGCCTCTTCGCCGGCGTGCACCATGAACTCCGCGGCGATGGCCGGCGATGCCAACCCATGGGCGGTGAAGTGGTGGCGCTTGTAGCGCAGCACGCACACCAGTTCGGTGGCCAACGCATCGTTGAGCAGGCGCACGATGTCGTCGCGGTGCTGGCTGAAGGCCGGCGTCACCGCGCCTTCTTCCAGATGGGTGGTGGCTGCGGCATGAAGCGCTGCTTCGTCCAGCATCAGCGCGGGAGCAGCAGAGGATGGGGCGGAATTCATGGCCGGGGTGTTTCCTGTACTAAAACGAAACAGTGATCAGGCATTGCGCCGGCGTGACAGCAGCAGGCATGCCGCCGCCAAAGCCGCGCCAGTCGCTGCCGCGATGGCCATCGATTTGCCAGGCTGCTGCACCACGTAGCGGGTGGTGGCGTCGGCGGCCATCTGCATCTGGCGACGTGCGCGGGCGCCGGTGTCGGCGCAAAAGTCAATGCCGCGCGTGGCAAGGTCCTGGGCGCGTGCGGCCAGCTCGTCGATGGCGGGACTGGCTTCGCGGCGCAGGTTCTGCACACGGGCTTCGGCCTTGTCGAGGGATTCGTTGGCCATGCTGCGCGTGCTCTTGACGGCGTCCTCGGCGCTTTGCAGCACATCGTCAGCAAGGTTGCGGGCGCCGCCTGCGATTTTGTTGGTGGTGGACTCTGTGTTCATCGTGACTTCTCCAGAAAGTGGTTGGTTGTTCGCAGGGGCGGCAAGCTCAGCCTTTTCGCAGCAGACCCACGACAAAGGTCACGACGGCCATGATCACGAACACGAAGAAAAGGATCTTGGCGATGCCTACGGCGCCAGCCGCGATGCCGCCAAAGCCGAAGACAGCGGCGATGAGGGCAATGACCAGAAAGACAACGGCGTAGTGCAGCATTTCATCTCCTTGTGAGGCCGGCGCAACCGGCGGTTGGATGGCGGCTGAGGTTCAGCGCCTGAGATGTACTGTAGGCAGGGCGGCCCGGCTGGGCTGCCGGTGGCTGGCGCGGCCCCCTGTCAGCCAGGGAACGGCCGCCGTGTAGGACCACACCGACGCGCCAATGCGGGGTTGGGTGATGCGAAGCGCCAGTGCGCTGCGGGGCACGCAGGGCCAGGCGTTCGGTACGTGGCATTGGTGATTGGCGTAGTGACCGGTGCTGCTGCGCGTTGCGCGTGAGCGCTTGAAGGGCGCCCCTGCGATGCCCCGGTACTTGTCGGCCGGCGCAGCCGCAAGGCCGCCCGGGCCGCCGCAACGGGCGGGCAGCGGCTCAGCGGGGTTTGGGCAGGACGGCCGAAACCAGGGTACCGCTGTCGGGCCGCGAGGTGATGGTGAGCCGCCCCCCTGCGGCCTCCACGCGGTGGCGCATGCCCGCGAGGCCGTGTGATGTGAGGCCCACGCTGGCAGGGTCGAAGCCCGCACCGTCGTCGCGTACCTGCACGGTGACGTGGGTAGGGTAGCTGTGCACGGACACCAGCACCTTCTTGGCCTTGGCGTACTTGCTGATGTTGGTGAGGGCTTCCTGCACCAGGCGGTACACCGTGAGCTGAGTGGCCTCGGCGAGCTGCACGGCCTCGAGGCTGGTTTCCACCTCGAGCGAGGCGCGCTCGGCGTATTCGCGGGTCAGTATCTCGAGGGCCGCCGTCAGCCCCAGGTTGGCCAGTGACGAAGGACGCAGGTCTTCGATGATGCGGCGTTTGAGGGCAATGCCGCTGTTCAGCGTTTCGGTCAGGTGCCGCAGGCGCTCGGCAATGTCGGGGGCCTGGTGATCGATCTTCGATTTGAGCCGTGCCACGTCCAGCTTGGCCGCCGTCAGCAGCGCGCCCAGTTCGTCGTGCAGTTCGCGCGCGAGGTGCCCGCGCTCGTCCTCGCGCACCTGCTGCAGGTGGCTGGCCAGTTCGGACAGCGACGCCGTGCGCTCGCGCACCAGACCCTCGAGCCGGTCGCGTTCGCGTTCGAGAACCTCCTGTTCCCGCTGGTTGACTTCCTGCAGGGTCTTGGCCTGGCGCAGGTACATGTAGAACGCCAGCAGCCCGATGGCGGTCACGGTGGCAATGCCGATGCGCGAGAGCATCAGCGACTGCACGATCTGCGCCTGGCTCTCTTGCACCCGCTGGCCCGCGTGTTCGATCAGTGCGTGGGCGAGCTTGCGGATCGACTCCATGTGCTCCCTGCCAACGTCGGTGTAGAGAATGAACTTCCATGCATCCTCATTGCCCTGGCGGCGCAGGCGCAGGCTCAGTTCCATCTCGGCGAGCTTGCGCGACACTTCGCGCGAGAGGTAGGCGAACTGCTGCATGTCCTCGGGCGACTGCAGATAGCGGCCGCGCAGTTCGTCCAGGTTGGTCTGCACCGTGGCCACGGCTTTGTCGTAGGGCTCGAGGTAGGTTTCGTTGCCGGTCAGCAGGTAGCCGCGCTGGCCCGTTTCGGCATCGAGCATGCTTTGCAGCAGGCGGTTGACCGCGTTGCGCGTCTGCTGGCCCTGGCTCATGTCCTCGACAGCTTCCTGCGATCGCATGTGGCCCGCTTCATTGATGCCGATCAGCACCAGCGCGGCCAGCAGCGCAAACGGCAGGCTCACTGCCATGGTCCGGCTTTTGCGCAGCCAGTGTCGGGAGTTTTCTCTGAAGGTCATGCGGGGTATTCCGGAAAAGTGCCAGGAACTGCTACGCTGTCGCCTGCGATGCGGGCCACGGCGCGCACATATGCAACAACCAAAACCCGGGAGCGGCTTGGCGGCTCCCTGAAAGATGCTCAATGATCAAGATCGGCATTGTGGATGACCATGCAATTGTGCGTTCGGGACTGCGCCAGTTTCTCTCGGAGCATGTGGACCTGCGCGTGGAGGGCGAGGCCGGCAACGGACGTGAAGCCATCGATCTGGTGCGCAACCACGAGATCGACGTTCTCCTGATGGATCTGTCGATGCCCGGCCAGAGCGGGCTGGATGCGTTGGCCATGCTGCGTGCCAAGGCCCCCGACATGGGCATTCTCATTCTGAGCGGCTACCCGGAAGAACACTACGCCATCAATCTGATCCGCCAGGGTGCCAGCGGCTACCTCAATAAGGAATGCGAGCCCTCTGAAATCGTCGAGGCCATTCGCACCATCGCGCTGGGGCGGCGCTACCTCACGCCGGCAGTGGCAGAGCTGCTGGCCCAGCAGCTCAACCGCAAGGACGACGCTCCGCCACACGAGCAACTCTCGGAGCGGGAGTTCCAGGTGTTCCTGAAACTGGCCAAGGGCGAGACGGCGGGCGACATTGCCAAGGCCCTGTCGCTGAGCGTGAAGACGGTGAGCACCTACCGCACCCGGCTCATGGAAAAGATGAGTCTTTCGTCGAACAGCGATCTCACCTATTACGCGCTCAAGAACCGCCTGATCGACTGAGGGGTATGGCCGGCGGGCCTGCGCGGCCCGCGAGGGCAGGGCGCGCCGGCACAACCGGCGCGGC
>NZ_ACQT01000175.1 GCF_000175235.1 Acidovorax delafieldii 2AN
GCCACCACCGCTGGCTTGGCGCGGTCCTCGGTCACCACCACCGCCACCACCTTGGCCGGCCTTGTTGGCGCGGATGCGCTCCATCATTTCGCTGCGGGCGGCCTTGGCGGCGGCCTGCATCACATCGCGGCTGGGCGGCTTGCCTGCGCCGCCCCAGATGGTCTGGCGGCCCATGGCGATGGGCTCGGCCTTTTCCCCTGGCTCGGGTCCGAAGCCTTCGATGACTTGCACGGGGATCTGCTGCTTGGTGAAGCGCTCGATGTCCATCATGAAGCCTTCTTCGTCCATGCAGACCAGGCTGACGGCCTCGCCGCTGGCGCCAGCACGGCCCGTGCGGCCGATGCGGTGCACGTAGTCTTCGGAGACGTTGGGGATCTCGTAATTGACGACGTGCGGCAGGTCGTCGATGTCGATGCCGCGTGCGGCGATGTCGGTGGCCACCAGGGCGCGGATCTCGCCGCTCTTGAAGCCCGCCAGGGCCTGGGTGCGGGCGCTCTGGCTCTTGTTGCCGTGCAGGGCCATGGCCTGCACGCCGTTCTTGGTGAGGAACTCGGCCACGTTGTTGGCACCAAATTTGGTGCGGGTGAACACCAGCACCTGGCTCCAGTTGTGCTGCTGGATGATGTGCAGCAGCACCTGCTTTTTCTTGCCGCGGCCCACGGGGTGGATCACCTGCGTGATGCGCTGCACCGTGGTGTTGCTGGGCGTGACCTGGATGCTTTGCGGATTCTTGAGCAGGGTGTTGGCCAGTTCGCGGATTTCGTCGCTGAAGGTGGCAGAGAACAGCAGGCTCTGCTTGTCCTTGGGCACCAGTGCCAGCACTTTCTTCACGTCATGGATGAAGCCCATGTCCAGCATGCGGTCGGCTTCGTCGAGCACCAGCACTTCCACGGTGGAAAGGTCCAGGAAGCCCTGCTGCTGTAGGTCGAGCAGGCGGCCGGGGGTGGCCACCAGGATGTCCACGCCGCGCTTGATGCGGTCGATCTGCGGGTTCATGCCCACGCCGCCGAAAACCACGGTGGAGTTGATGTCGAGGTATTTGCCGTACTCGCGCACCGATTCTTCCACCTGGGCTGCCAGTTCGCGGGTGGGGGTCAGCACCAGGGCGCGAATGCCCTTGCCGCCGAACTTGTTCTTTGGTGCGGTGCCTTGCGAGAGGCGATGCAGCATGGGTAGGGTGAACGCTGCGGTCTTGCCGGTGCCAGTCTGCGCACCGGCCAGAAGGTCGTGGCCTTCGAGCACAGCGGGAATGGCCTGGGCCTGAATGGGCGTGGGGGTTTCGTAGCCCGTTTCTTGCACGGCCTTCAGGATGGCAGGAGCCAGGTTCAGTTCTTCAAATTTCATGTCGGTGAATGCGCCCGTCCGGGGCGCTGGGTATCGGCCTGTCGTGGCAACCGGTGGGTTGCCGAGCCAGTCTCAGGCAGATGAGGTTCAGGGGTGGGAGCCCGGAAGATGGCCTTCCTTTGTCCCCAGCAGATTGCTGATGTGGCGGGCAACTGGAGCCCGCAACGGGTTGTATTGTCGCATGGCCCGATAATCTCGGTTTGCACGCAGAATTTCTGCCCACTTTTGCAGGTTAGAACCCCAATGGCTCAATACGTTTATTCGATGAATCACGTCACCAAGACCGTGCCGCCCAAGCGGCAGATCTTGAAGGACATCTCCCTGAGTTTCTTTCCCGGCGCCAAGATCGGCGTGCTGGGCCTGAATGGCTCCGGCAAGTCCACGCTGCTGAAGATCATGGCTGGTGTGGACAAGGAGATCGAAGGCGAAGCCATTCCCATGCCCGGGATCAAGATTGGTTACCTGCCCCAGGAGCCCCAACTTAATCCCGACCACACCGTGCGCGAAAGTGTGGAGGAAGCCATGGGCGAGGTCTTTGCGGCCAAGGCCAAGCTCGAAGAGGTGTACGCTGCCTATGCCGAGCCCGATGCCGATTTCGATGCACTGGCGGCCGAGCAGGCGCGCCTCGAGGCCATCATTGCAACCGCCGGCACCGACTCCGAGCACCAGCTCGAAATTGCCGCGGATGCCCTGCGCCTGCCGCCCTGGGACGCCAAGGTGGGCCTGCTGTCGGGTGGTGAAAAGCGCCGCATCGCGCTGTGCCGCCTGTTGCTGTCCAAGCCCGACATGCTGCTGCTGGACGAGCCGACCAACCACCTGGATGCGGAGTCCGTGGACTGGCTGGAGCAATTCCTGCACCGCTTCCCTGGCACCGTGGTTGCCATCACCCATGACCGCTATTTCCTCGACAACGCCGCCGAGTGGATTCTGGAACTGGACCGTGGCCACGGCATTCCCTACAAGGGCAACTACAGTACTTGGCTGGATCAGAAGCAGGCCCGCCTGGAATCCGAGAACAAGGGCGAGGAAGCCCGCGCCAAGGCCTTGAAGAAGGAACTGGAGTGGGTGCGCCAGAACGCGAAGGGCCGCCAGGCCAAGAGCAAGGCACGTATCGCCCGCTTCGAGGAACTGAGCGACTACGAATACCAAAAGCGCAACGAAACGCAGGAAATCTTCATTCCGGTGGCCGACCGTCTGGGCACCCAGGTGATCGAGTTCCACAACGTCACCAAGTCCTTTGGCGACCGTGTGCTCATCGACAACCTGTCCATGACCATTCCTGCCGGAGCCATCGTCGGCATCATCGGCCCGAACGGGGCCGGTAAATCCACGCTGTTCAAGCTGATTGCCGGCCGCGAGAAGCCCGACAGCGGCGAAGTGGTCATCGGCTCCACCGTCAAGATGGCCTTCGTCGACCAGCACCGCGATGCGCTGTCGGACGACAAGACCGTCTGGGAAGACATCTCTGGCGGCCTGGACATGATCAACATCGGCAAGTTCACGATGGCCAGCCGTGCCTATGCTGGCCGCTTCAACTTCAACGGCGGCGACCAGCAAAAGAAGGTGGGCATGCTCTCCGGCGGTGAGCGCGGGCGCCTGCACCTGGCCAAGACACTGATTGCAGGTGGCAACGTGCTGTTGCTGGACGAGCCCTCGAACGACCTCGACGTGGAAACCCTGCGTGCCCTTGAGGATGCCTTGCTCGAATATGCCGGCACAGTGTTGGTAATCAGCCACGATCGCTGGTTCCTCGACCGGATCGCCACGCACATCCTGGCAGCCGAGGGTGACAGCCAATGGACGTTCTTTGACGGCAATTACCAGGAGTACGAAGCGGACAAGAAAAAGCGCCTGGGCGAAGAGGGCGCCAAGCCCAAGCGCATGCGCTTCAAGGCGCTGAAGTAAAGATAAAGGGGCTTCCAGTCAAGTAGCATTGCAACTGGAAGCTTTTCTTTCTTCTCTCCCACATGTCCCAACTTGCGCCCAGTTCGAGAACGGTGTTCCGTGCCTGCGTTGTCAACGCCGTGCGCGGCGGCGAGGCGCTCATGGGGCAACTGGTGCAGATCACGAAGGGTGCGTTGACGGGCGAAGAGTCGTCCACGCGCGACATCCAGCGCCGCACCCTGGTGAGCGACGCCCTGCGGCTGCTGGGCCAGCATGAAGCCGCGCTGGTCAAGGCCTATCCGATGGCCCTGCTCGAGATCTTTGCCGAGGGCCCCGCCAAATCGGTGGGGCGTGCCGTTGAAGACACAGGCATGGATTTCGGCGAACTCTCGCTCATGGACGAAAGCGAGATGCACGACCAGGTGGAGCTGGCGCGCGCCCAGCAACTGGCCGTGCATGCCACCGACGCGGTGTTCGCCGAACTCAACACACTGGTAAGTTCGGCGCAGGGGCTGCGCAGCGTCCAACCTGAGCGCAATCCTCTGCGGCCCGAGAACTACATCCGCGCGCTGCAGCGGGTCGTGGCCGAAACCGGGGTGGCGGCTGAGGTTCGGCAACTGTGGATGCAGCAAATGCGCGAGGTGCTGGCCCGGCTGCTGGTAGAGGAATACAAGAGCGCCGCCAAGGCCCTGCGGGACCACGGGGTCGAGCCCGTGGGCTACGCCGTGCTGGCCTCGCCCGCGGGCGGGCGCAGCGGCTACGGTGCACCGGCCCACCCGACAGGCTATGGCACCGGTTATTCGACGGGCTACGGCGGGCATTCGATGAACGGACCGGTCAGCGAGTACGGCATGCCAGGAGCCTATGGCCGTGGCGGGGGCGTTGCCTCCAGCTGGCAAGGTGAATCGGTGCAGGCTCCCATTGCCACTGCTGCCGAGGAAGCGCTGCTCACGGTGGGTATCCTGCGACAGATGCTGGCCGGTGGCGGCGACCCTTACGCATTCGACCCCCGTGCCTTTTCGGGCGGGCAGCCCGCCAGCGCCCATTCCGCCTGGTCCGATCCGCGCGGCACGGGCAGTGCGCAGGCAGCGCTGGCTGGCCAGCCAAATGGTTACCTGCCACCGGCGGCGGCCGAGGCCATCGAAGACATGGTTCAGCTCGAACGCCTCGTGGGGCGCCTCTCGGGCAACGCAGCGCCCGGCAGTGCGGGCTGGCGTGGGCCCGGCGCAACGCCGGTCGCATATGCCGTTCCCTACATGCCTGCAGCGCAGGGTGAGGCCTATTCGGCAGCGATGGCCGTGGAGGTGGTGGGCCACATGATGGCCAACATCGCGCAGGATGGGCGACTTCTTGCACCCGTCCAGCAGGCCATCCAGAACCTTGAGCCGGCGATCAGGCACCTGGTGCAGCACGATGGCCGTTTTTTCTCCGATGAGGCGCACCCGGCCCGGCAGTTGCTGGACGAGCTGACGCAGCGCAGCCTTGCCTTCAGTTCCGAAGGCGCACCGGGGTTCAGCCAGTTTATGCGGCTGCTGAATGAAGCTGTAAGTCATCTGGCTGCCACCGATATTCAGGATGCAGGGCCGTTCGACACGGTGCTCAAGGCATTGCACGCAGCCTGGGATGCCCAGGAGCACAAAGCCAAGGCGCAGCAGCAAGCCGAGGAGGCGCGCGCGCTGCAGGCCGAGCAGCGCGAGATGCTGGCCGCGAAGATCGCGGCTGATATTCGAAAGCTTCCTGACCTCGACCAGGTGCCCAAGGATGTCATGGATTTCGTTACCGGCCCCTGGGCCGAGGTCGTGGCGGCGGCCCAGGTGACGCAGCCGGGTGGCCTGAGCGACGGGGCCGCCGACCCGGGCGGGTATCTGGCGCTGGTGCCCCTGCTGCTGTGGAGCGCGCAGCCAGAGCTCACGCGCGCGGAACCCGACCGGCTCACGAAGGCGATCCCGGGTATCTTGTCGACGGTGCGCACGGGGCTCAAGGCCATCCAGTACCCCCCCACGCAGACCAGCAGCTTCCTGCAGCGCCTCGTGGGGCTGCACCAGGCGGCCTTTGAAAAGACCGCCCCTGCCGAAAATCCACCAGAATCTGTGCCCCCACTTCTCGCCACCGAAAGCGAGATGCAGGCCATCGACATATCCGTCATTGGCCCGCTCGACAGCGCGCCCGGTGCGATCGCTCCAGAGCCGGAGAATCGTTACCCCGAGTTCGTGATCGGCGCCTGGGTGGAGCTGATCACCAACCGCCGGGCCGTGCTCACCCAGCTGACCTGGTCCAGCCCGCACGGCACACTCTTTCTGTTCACGGCGGCGGACGGCAGCACCCAGTCCATGACGCGGCGGATGCGCGACAAGCTCGCCGCCGAAGGCTCCCTGCGCGTGGTGCCCGCACCGCCCCGAGCCGCGAGCTCCAAGCCCAGTCCGTTCCCACCCCGCAAGCCCGGCAAGAGCCGTTGATCTGGCGGGGGAACCGCGAGAGCAACCTGGGGGCTGTGCGCGTGCTGCACACGCCGTCAGGGCCGGTGGCGATGGCTTGAACCCCTCGGTTATTCACCACACCGGCCATCATCCCCCCATCCCACCGCCAGGGCTGGTCAGGTGCGCAGCAGCTTCTTGCGCACGAGGTGGATGTAGTTGCGCAGTGCGTACAGCTCGTCCGCGTACGACAGCGGAACGCTCACTTTCTCGACATGGGCCTCGAGGGTGTTCAAGGCTGTGAGCAGGTCTTGCGGCGAGGCCTTGCCCGATTCCAGATCGCTTTCGATCTCACGCAGGCGCCCGTACCAGCGGAACACCCGTGAGCGCACCCTGAACTGGTAGATGGGCGGCACCACCCGCGACAGCGGCAGCAGCACGGCCAGCAAGATGCCCAGCACCAGCCACATCCGCTCGATCAGGTTGGCGATCCAGAACGGAAGGTAGCGCTGCAGCAGCGGCACCGGCTCATTGATGGCGCGCTCGCCTTCCTTGGCGATGGGCAGCTCGCTGTGCCGGGTGCTCGGAAACTCGCGCGCGCGGTTGAACCACCCGGCACCGCCGTGCAGCGTTTGCGCTTTCTGGGCAAAGAGCGTGAGCAGGGCGGGGTGCGTGCCCTCGCGGGCCAGCATCGAGGTGGTGGACGCGACCAGCCGCACGTCGCGGGCAGGCACGTTGCCGGCCAGGTCCACCACGCCGCGTGGTAGCGTTACCGGTGTAAGAAAAGCAAATTTGCGGCCATAGGCCTCGTGCTGCGGAAAGTCCATGAGGCGGACGCCCGGGGTCTGCAGCAGCATCTGCACCATGAGGGATTCGGGCGCCGATGCAAAGACCAGTGCATCCAGCTTGCCGGCCAGAAAGGCCACGGTGGCGGGGGTCTGCTCCAGCTGCGACAGTTTCACCTCGCCCTTGTCCACGTGGTTCGCATCGAGCAGCCGCTCCACCAGGGTTGGCACACCGCTGCCCTGCGAGCCCACGTTCACCCGCAGGCCGCGCAGCTGGCGCAGGCTGTCGAGCCGGCCCTGGGGGGTGACCCGCAACGCAGCGTCGGCGCGGTAGAAAAGCCAGACAGGCTCGACGAACAGGCTGCCCAGCGACACCAGTTCGTTGGCATCGTCGGGCTGCAGTTCGGCCGTGCCCCCCTGTACGAAGGCCACGTCGGCCTTGCCATCGCGTAGCAGTTGCAGATTGGCCGACGAGCCTTCGCTGGGCAGCAACAGCACCTCGATGCCGTCTGCCGCTAGCGCCTTCTGGTAGCGCTTGCCGAATTCCTCGTAGGCACTTTGCGCGGGGCCGGTGGCCAGTGTCACCTGCTTGGGTGGATTGGGGTCGAGCCACCAGTAGGCGGCCACCACCAGGCCCAGCGCCAGAAAAGCCAGTGGGCCCGCGGAAACGATGAGATCGCGCAGGGTGAGCAGTGTGTTGCGAAAAGCCTGGGGCATGGATCGGAAGTGAAAAAACATTGCCTGCGCGGGTCAGGCCAGATCGGCAGCGCAGGGCAGGTGAAGGCCGTCGCCGGTGGTCAGGGCCTGTGCGGCGCGCACGGCGCGGGCTGTGGCGATGGCCGTCACTTCGGCGGCGAGGGTGGCCAGAACCAGCATGCCTGGGTTTTTGCCTGCGAGCCCCGTGCCCAGGGTGAACAGTGTGTCGCCATCGGACATGGTGTGGACGGGATTGATGCTGCGTGCCAGTCCGTCGTGGGCGGCCACGGCCAGCCGGTGGGCCTGCACCTTGGTGATCGATGCGTCGGTGGCCACCACGCCGATGGTGGTGTTGGTGCCCGCCAGCAACGGCTGGGGAAGCGCGCCCTGCAGCAGTGCGCGGCGGGTGTCCAACAGATGCTGGCCGTCTTCGGTGCGCGCGCCTGCGATCACCCGTGCGGTGTCGGGGTCGAGCACGTCGCCCAGGGCATTGCAGGCGATCAAGGCCCCCACGGTGACGCCGTTCACGGTGATCGACGCACTGCCCACGCCGCCCTTCATGGCACGGTGCATGCCAAAAACCTTGCCAACCGCGGCGCCAGCGCCGGCGCCCACGTTGCCTTCGGCAGGCGCGTCGCGCGATGCGGCGGCACAGGCCGCTAGCCTGCGGC
>NZ_ACQT01000174.1 GCF_000175235.1 Acidovorax delafieldii 2AN
CGCCCACCACAGGGCTCGGCCACTTTGGTGCAAAACAGGCCGCAGGCGGGGGAAGGAAAACGGTGGCAAGGCATGGCGGTGCGCAGAGTGAAGTCGCGCCTATGGTAGCCACGCACCGCCGCAGGGCGCCCCGAAGGCACCGAAATTTACGGCGGCTTTACCTTGGATTTACCGGCGTGCGCGAGCACGCAGCGCCGCGGGGCCGGCGGGGCTACCGGTTGGTGGCCAGCAGCAGCCCGCCCGCGCCCATGAAGAAACCGCCTGTGGCTCGATTCAGGCGCACCACCCCACGCGAGCTGCGGATGAACCGGCGGATCTGCCGCCCGCCCGTGGCATACACGGCGGTCGACACGAATTCGCTGGCCAGATAGATCGAGCCCAGCACCAGAAACTGCCGTGCAGCGGGCTGCGCCGGATCGATGAACTGCGGAAAGATCGCGGCAAACAAAATGATGGCCTTGGGGTTGGTGATGCCCAGCAGAAATTCCTGCGCAATCAGCGCGCGCAACTTCACGGCGGCGCCACTGGCCACGGCCCCCTCTCCTTCGACCACCGCCAGCCCGCTGAACTCGCGGCTGCGCCAGGCCCGCCAGCCCAGCCAGAACAGATAACAGGCGCCCACCCACTTCACCGCAGTGAAAGCGGCCTCGGAAGCCAGCAGCATCGCGCCCAGGCCCACCGCAGACACCGTGAGAAAAATGGCGAAAGCCGCCACGCGCCCCAGTGTGGCGATCAGCGCCGCGCCCACACCCGCGCGGATACCGTTGTTCAGACCGCAGAAGTTGTTAGGCCCGGGCGTGAGCGAAATGGCAACGGCCACCGGCGCAAAAAGGAGAGCATCCATGTGCGAATCCTGTGAGAGGGGAGCAAAGATGTACCAGTCTATCCATGCAGGGCCCGGGTGTCATGCGCCTGGCAGATCCACCACCTGGGCCCACGGAACGCCCGCCAGGGCCTCGTAGTGCGCCACGACGACCATGCGGTCCGTGCACATGGCAAGCTGTTTCAGCGCAAGGGCAAGGTACGCAACGGAGGCCTTGTCAAGCCCCGCCACCGGCTCGTCGATGAGCGTGAGCGGCGCGGCGCAGGCAAACGCCCCGGCCATGAGCACCTTGCGCCGGGTACCGGTGGACAGCGCGCCGAACGGCTTGTCGAGGTGAGGCTCCAGCATGAAGCCCTGCACATGGCCCTGCAGCGCCGCTGCATCCCAGGCGGCTTGGCTCTGCGGCAAACGGCCATACCAGTCGCGCGGCGTCTGGCCCTCGAGCGCATCGGAGCGCGGATCGAACCAGGCCACATGGTTGCGAAAAGGGGCAGCAGCTGGCGGGCGGCCCGGCAACTCGAGTACGAGGTTTCCTGCCTGTGGCACCAGATCGCCCGCCAGCAGCCTCAGTAGCGTGGTCTTGCCGGTGCTTTCGTCGCCCCGCACCAGATTGGGCCCTGGCAACAGCCGGGCCTCGAAATTCTCGAACACTGGGCGATGGGGGTAGCCAAAGGTCAGGCCTTGCACCCGCAGGGCCGGCAACAGGTGGTTCATGGATGCTCGCAACAAGGCCACGGCGTCGCCGACGGCGCAGCCAGAAAAAGCCGCCATTCTAGAAAGCCGGTGGAGCTGCCCGACAATCGGGCACCACCACCTCGACCGCCCCATGTCCCTGCGCTACCTCGATTTCGATTTCAGTGAAGACGCCGAAGGCACTGGCACCTTTGACGCCATGGCATGCGTGGGCCCTGCGCAGGTGCCCGCGGTGCATGCAGAAATCGCCCGCGTGCTCGGCTGGGCCCATGCCGAGTTCGCCCATGCCTGCGTCCCCCTGGAAGAAGGCGGCGCATGGCACTACGATCTGCAGGAGTTCCACGAAACGGCCACGCCCCACGCACTGCGGTTCGACCCCGCGACCAAGGCCCTGTCCAGCGAGCCCGAAAGCCACGGCGTGCCGCGCATTACCCTCACCCTGTCGATCAGTGGCGACGCAGCCTTCTGCGCAGCGTTGCGCGAAGCCTTCGAACTTGACTGAGCCCTGCTTGCGCGGCCTTCTGGACCTTTTTGTGCACCTTGCGCAGCCCCTTCGCATGGACGGGCATTTCGGACCTATGGCTTAATAGCGTGTTTTTTCAATTTTTTCCAGAGAAGCACCATGGGCAACAAGATCGTTACCGAAGCAGACCGCAAGCACACCCCCCAACCCAAGCCCCTGCCTGGCGTGAGCCTGCCGACGTCTGGCCGTGGTCAGCGCGTCAGCCTGGAACGTGGCGTGGCAACGCGCAGCAAGAAGAACCCCGGCAAGCGCTCCAAGAAGGGCGGCTGACCCGACTGGCGGCCATGCCGTCCTGCAGAAAACGGCCCTCTTCGGAGGGCTTTTTTCTGGGCCACGCATGCCAGCAGCCCGGCCGCTCTGTGTGCATGCGCCTTAGAGCCTGTTCACGATCTTTTCAAGGGTACGCACGGCAGCAAGCCGCCGCAGCCTGGGCAAGGCGGGCAACAACGAGCGTGACGGTTTGCTGCCTTGCCCGAAGGGTTGCCCCGCAAAAGCAGCGTCTGCGGCGTTCCGAATAGCGCGTCTGTCACAGCGCGTAGCGCCCGCGTCCTGGGATCACCGCCTTGCGCTGCAGCCCGCACCGGCCGCTGCCAGAAACCCTGCATCGACAGCTGTCGGCCGCAGCGCGGCGGCAGAGGCCGGCGCCCTTGCTACCCGCAGCGCGCCGTAGCGGATCGCACCCTCACGCCAGTGTCGCGGCCCCACTGCCGCCCGTGCCACAGACCAGCGCCTGGGCGGCGGTGGGCTGGATTTCACGGTCGTGCTTGGCCTGGGCCACGGCCATATCGCGTGGCAACGTCACGCCGTTCTTCACGGCCAGGATCTCCGCCATCACGCTCACGGCAATCTCGGGGGGCGTCTTGCTGCCGATGTAGATGCCGATCGGCCCCCGCAGGCGTTTCAAGCCCTCTTCGGTTTGCCCGAAATGCTCGATCATGCGCGCCCGGCGCGCCTCGTTGTTGCGGCGCGAACCAATGCCGCCCACATAGAACGCCTCGGTGTCCAGCGCCTCCAGCAGCGCCAGATCGTCCAGCTTGGGGTCGTGCGTGAGGGCCACCACGCACGTGCGCCGATCGGGCCTGAAGGCCTGCACCAGGTCGTCAGGCATGTCTTTGACCACCGCAACACCCGCCACGCCCCAGGCCGAGCGGTACTCGTCGCGGGGATCGCATACCGTCACCGCAAAGCCGCTGAACACCGCCATGGTCGCCAGGTATTCGGCCAATTGACCCGCACCGATCAGCAGCATGCGGTATTCGGGGCCAAACGTGTTGGTGAGCTGCACCGCATCCACCACCAGATCGCCAGGTGCCGCGGCAGGCGCCACGGTGACCACGCCATCGGCCAGGCGCACGCTGCGCTGCATGAGCCGGCCCGCCCCCAGCGCTGCAATCAGCGCCGCCAGGCTGACAGGATCGGGGTCGTATTCCAGCAGCAGCTCCAGCGTGCCGCCGCAGGGCAGGCCGAAGCGGTGCGCCTCATCGGCCGAAACGCCGTATTTGACGAAAGATGGCGGCCCGCTGGGAATGCGGTGGCCGCCGTCGGCGGCGGCCCCTCTCTGCGACGCGCCCTGCGCATAAGCCCGGGTGTGCCGGTCGATGAGGTCGTCCTCGATACAGCCGCCCGACACCGAACCCACCACGGCACCGTCTTCGCACATCGCCATGATCGAACCCACCGGCCGCGGTGACGAGCCCCACGTGCGCACCACCGTGGCCAACAGCGCCCGGCGGCCGGCAGCACGCCAGCCATGCAGCGCACGCAACACCATCACATCCAGGTTTTCCATTGCAACTCCACCTCTTTCAACGGCAAGACCTCCGCCCCAGGGCCACGCACCTGAAGCCTACGGCCAGTTCACGGCCCATCGCCACATGCGCCCTGCCCCCCCTGGCGTTGGCCTGCTCCGTCGCGGGCATTGCTATGCAAAAAGCACGCACAAGCCGCAGGGGGCGGCGCAAGCCCATGAAAACGGCACATACCTGGCAAAAGGCCGAGCCTCAGTTCAGCCACCACGCTAACAGCACCAGCGCCGCAGCGCCAGCCGCCCACACCCATACCGGGATGCCACCGGGGGAATTGCCGTCACGGGCCGCTGCAGCCTGGTCGTCAGGCGTGTGGTCCTGCTCCGATGGAACGGTGTCCACCGCATCTCCACGCGGGTAGCGGCGCTGCATCTCCTGGTCAAACCGCTTGAAAAAATCCTCGGCCATGCCCTTGGCGGCGCCGTCGATCAGGCGCTGGCCCAACTGGGCGATCTTGCCACCCACACTGGCCTGCACGGTGTAGTTCAGCTCGCAGCTCTCCCCTGCGCCATCGTCCGGGAGCGGCACCAGCAGGACCCGGGCATTGCCCTTGCCAAAGCCGGCCACGCCGCCCGAGCCGTCGAAGGCAATGGTGTAACTCTCGGGCGGAACAATATCGGCCAGCGTGATCTTTCCCGCAAATTTGGCGGACACCGGGCCGATTTTGACGGCCATGGCCACCGCGTACTGGTTCTCGCCTGTGGGCTCGACCTTGTCACAGCCGGGGATGCAGAGCTTGAGCACTTCGGGATCGTTGAGCGCATCCCAGGCCTGTTGCTGGCTGACGGCAAGGGTGCGGCTGGCTTGCATTTCCATGGTGGTGCCTCTCGAGGTTCTGAAAAAAATGGTTCGCCGTCGTGCCGACACTCATTGCCGCAACACCGCTGCGAGTTGGATTGCAAGGTCCTGCAGGCGGCTCAGGTTGTGCACTGCCACCATGCCGTGGGCCTGCCGGTGCAGCACCGCGGCGCCGCGTGCCGTGGGCAGATAGCCCTCGAAGCGCAGCAAGGGGTTGAGCCACAACAGGCGGCCGCAGTGGCGGCGCAGCCAGCCCAGTTCGCGCTCCAGCACCTCGGGAGCGCCGGTGTCCAGGCCGTCACTGACCAGCAGGACCAGCGTGCGGCGCCCCACCAGGCGGCGGGCGTGCTGCAGACGCAACTGCGCCAGACTGTCGCCCATGCGCGTGCCGCCGGCAAAATCGGGGATGGCGCGGCTGGCCGTCTCCAGCATTGCATCGGTGTCGGCCAGCCGGAAGGCAGGGGTCAGATCGGTGAGGCCTGTGCCAAAGGCGAACACGTCGCGGCGCAGGGCGCCCCCTGTATGGCGGGGTGCTGTGGCGGCATGCAAAAAGGCCAGCAGCAGCCGCGCATAGCGCTCCATGGACCCCGATACATCCACCAGCACCAGCAGCGGCAGAGGCTGCGGGCGACGCTGCAGCAGCGGCACCCGCAGCAATTCGCCGCCATGGCGGGCCGCATGGTGCATGGCACCGGGCCAATGTGGGCGGCTGCCCCGGCTGCCCGGCCGTGTGCGGCGCGCAGCATAAAGCGGCACGGGCAAGGGCACTTCGCGCGCCAAACGCTCCACCAACTGGTATTCGCTGGCCGAGAGCTGGTTGAAATCGGCCTGGTGCAGGCGTTGCAGGTCACTGGCCGTCATGGCAGCGTCGAAATCCACCTTTTCGTCTTCACGCGGCGGGGACGCATTGCGCGCGGCGCGCACGGGAGCGAGGGCTTCGCTCACACGCGGCCGGCGCTTGACGGGCTCGGCCTTGGACTCGGCGCTGGGCAGCATCTGGGCCAACAGCTTCTGGGCCACATCGGGGTTGCGGAAGTACGCATCAAACAGCTCGCGGAAGACCATGCGGTCCTGCTCGCGGCTGACCAGCACGGCCTCCAGTGCCGCACCGAAATCGTCACGCTGCAGCCCCACCAGCAAGGCCGCCTGCTGGGCCAGAGCCATGCGGGCGGCGTCCACACGCACCCCAGCGCGGCGCAGGGTGCGGCCAAAGCCGCTGAGGTTGTCGGCCAGCTTGCCGGTGCGGGCATCGCCCAGTTGGGAGACCGTGGTCATGGGAGACGCCTGCGGCAGAAAGCGCGATGCGGCAGCGTTGACTCCCAGCGGGGTTCAGCAGGCCCGGCCGGAACGTGCGCACAGGCGCGGCAGGCCCGTTGCAGCACACGCAGCCCTGCGCCGCGGTGGGGCGTTCGCCGGAGCATGCCTCAGCCCTCCTGCGCCGCAGGCTGGAGCAACTGCGCCGCCATGTCGGCCGTGAGCGCGGCCACGTCCTCGCGCTGCTTGAACAGGATGCCCGCCGTGTCGGAAACAACCTCCGGGTCCACCACGATGGTGTCGAGCGCGACCAATGCCTTGGCCCATTCCACGCTTTCGGCAATGCCGGGTGCGCGCTGGAAGGCATTGGCAAACGGCTGGCTGCGCAACCGGCCCACAAACTCCGCCACCTGCTGGGCCAGTGCCGCGCTGGCGCCCGGCACCTGGGCGCGCACGATGGCCAGTTCGCGTTCGCGGTCGGGGTAGTCGAGCCAGTGGTACAGGCAGCGGCGCTTGACGGCATCGTGCAGATCGCGCGTGCGGTTGCTGGTGAGCAGGGTGACCGGCGTGGCCGTGGCGCGCACGGTGCCGATCTCGGGAATGCTGACCTGGTATTCGCCCAGATATTCGAGCAAGAAGGCCTCAAAGGGCTCATCGGCCCGGTCCACCTCGTCGATGAGCAGCACAGCGCCCGGCGCGGGCGCCTGCAGCGCCTGCAGCAAGGGGCGGCGGATAAGGTAGCGGTCCTGGTACACCTCGGCCTCGATGTCGCGCACAGCGCCAGCCGTGGGGGGCACAGCGCCGCCACCGGGCCGCCCCAAGGCAGCGAGCGCCGCCGGCCCCGGAGAAGCCGGGGCCCCATCCCCCGCTGGGGGCACCGAGGACACGCCAGCGCCCAACGCAGGGGGCAACATTTCTGCCGCGCGCATGTGCAGCAGCTGGGCGGCGTAGTTCCATTCGTACAGTGCCTCGCGCTGTTCCAGCCCGTCGTAGCACTGCAGGCGGATGAGGCTGCGCGAGAGCACCTCCGAAAGAGCCTTGGCCAGCGCCGTCTTGCCCACGCCGGGCTCGCCCTCCAGCAGCAACGGGCGCTGCAACTTGAGCGCCAGGAACACCGCCGTGGCCAGGCGCCGGTCGGCGAAGTAGCCCACGGCTTGCAGGGCCTGCAGCAACGCATCGACAGAGGCTGGAGAACTCATTGCTTCTCTTTTGATAGCTTCTTGCGCTTTCTGGATAAGCGCAAGAGGCCGATTTCTTCCAAAATTCGATGGGCCCAACAGGGTGCCCCGGCTTCGACAGGTCCGGCCCGAACGGATGGGGCGCTACGGACCAAGTCCGTGGGTCGGGTTAAGCCGCAGGGCGTAACCCGACACCACGGCCGCGGACGCAGCAAAGCCACGCCGGGTTGCGCTGCGCTCACCCGGCCTGCGAGGCTCCGAGCATCTTCTGCACCGCACGCTGTGTCTGCACGCTGATCAGGTTGGCGCGGTAGGTGGCGCTGGCGTGGATGTCACTGTTCAGATCGCCTGCGTCAATCTTCACGGCGGCGGCCGACTGCGGGGTGAAGCTCTGGTTGAGCGCCGCCTCCAGACCCGCATGGCGGAAAACGCTGCTGGCTGCGCCGGTGACGGCCACGCGCACGCCGCTGTCCGTTTGCGCCACGAACACGCCCACCAGCGAGAAGCGCGAGGCGGGCTGCTTGAACTTCAGGTATGCCGCGCGCTTGGGGATGGGGAAACGGATGGCGGTGATGATCTCGCCCTCCTCCAGCGCCGTGGTGTACATGCCAACAAAAAAATCGTCTGCCTTGATCTCACGCCGGTTGGTGATGACCGTGGCCCCCAGCCCCAGCACGGCGCTGGGGTAGCAGGCGGCGGGGTCATTGTTGGCCACCGACCCGCCCAGCGTGCCGCGGGCGCGCACCTGGCGGTCGCCGATGTGCGCGGC
>NZ_ACQT01000173.1 GCF_000175235.1 Acidovorax delafieldii 2AN
TACCAGGCGGCATAGCCCCCTGCCAGCGCCACGATGGCGCCCACGGCGATGTTCTGCCACATGATCAGGCTCCTCCCCACCACAGCGCCAGCCGGTAGGTCGTCCAGCTGGCGGCATAGGCCAGTGCAAAAAGGTACGCGGCCATGAGCAGGGCCACGCGCCAGGAATTGGTCTCGCGCCGAACGGTGGCCAGCGTGGACAGGCATTGCGGCGCAAACACGAACCACACCAGCAGCGACAGGGCCGTGGCCAGCGACCACTGCTGTGCGATCAGCGGCCCAAGCTGCGCCGCCATGTCGTCACCCGATGCCGACAGTGCATACACCGTGCCCAGCGCGCTCACCACCACCTCGCGGGCGGCCATGCCGGGCACCAGCGCCACGGCGATCTGCCAGTTGAAACCCAGCGGCGCAAAAATGACTTCAAGCGCGCGGCCCAGCTGCCCGGCAAGGCTGTACTGGATGGCCGGACCCACGGCGCCCTCGGGCGGAGCCGGGTACGACGAAAGGAACCACAGCAGCACCGTGAGCGCCAGGATGATGCTGCCCACCCGTTTGAGGAAGATCATCGCCCGCTCGTACAGCCCCCGCGCCAGACCGCGCAGATTGGGCAACCGATAGGGCGGCAGTTCCATCAGCAGCGGCGTCGCCCGCATGGGGCCGCGCCAGATCTTCAGCAAGGCCGCCACGGCCATGGCGCTGAGAATGCCGCCCATGTACAGGCCGAACATCACCAGGCCCTGCAGGCTGAAGATGCCCCACACGGTGCGCGCCGGGATGAAGGCGGCAATCAGCAGCGCGTACACCGGCAGGCGGGCCGAGCAGGTCATGAGGGGCGCGATCAGGATGGTGACCAGGCGCTCGCGCCAATGCGTGATGGTGCGCGTGGCCATGATGCCCGGTATGGCGCAGGCAAAGCTCGACAGCAGCGGGATGAACGAGCGCCCCGACAGGCCCACGGTGCCCATGAGGCGGTCCAGCATGAAGGCCGCACGTGGCAGGTAGCCCGAGTCTTCCAGCGCCAGGATGAACAGGAACAGAATGAGGATCTGCGGCAGGAACACCAGCACGCCTCCCACACCGGCCAGAATGCCGTCGACCAGCAGGCTGCGCAGCACACCCTCGGGCAGCTGGGCCTGCACCCACTGGCCCAGCGCCTCGGCGCCATCCTTGATGGCTTCCATGGGCGGGGCGGCCCAGCTGAAGACGGCCTGGAACATCAGGAACATCGTGGCCGCCAGCAGCAGCATGCCCCACAACGGATGCAGCACCACGCGGTCGATGGCGTCGTCCACCCGCATCAGCTCGGCGGGCTCGCGCACGGCCAAGCGCAGGATGCGGCGTGCCTCTTGCTGTGTTTTGAGCACCTGCTCGGCGCCCTGCGGCTGCCACGGGCGCGTCTGCGCCACGCCCTGCCCGCGCCAGCCGTCCAGAAACTGCACCAATTCTTGCGCACCGCCCTTCTGGATGCCCACGGTTTCCACCACGGGCATGCCCAGTTCGCGCTCCAGTGCGGCGCGGTCGATGGCAATGCCCGCGCGGCGGGCGGCATCGCTCATGTTGAGTGCCAGCACCATGGGAATCCCCATGGTCTTTGTCTCCAGCACCATGCGCAGGCCCAGTTGCAGGTTGGTTGCATCGACCACGCAGACCAGCAGGCCGGGCGCGGCCTCGCCGGCGCGCTGGCCCGTGACCACATCGCGCGTGACGGCTTCGTCCGCGCTCAGGGCGTTGAGGCTGTAGGCGCCGGGCAGATCGAGCACGCGCACCCGCTGTCCCGAGGGGGTGACCAGCTGGCCCTCCTTGCGCTCGACCGTCACGCCCGCATAGTTGGCCACTTTCTGGCGGCTGCCGGTGAGCAGGTTGAACAACGCCGTCTTGCCGCTGTTGGGATGGCCCAGCAACGCCAGGCTCAACGGGGTGGCCACGGCGTTCATGCCTCGGCCTCCGCGCGGGGCGCCGTGGTGCTGACGCGCACCAGCGCTGCCTCGCGCCGCCGCAGGGCAAAGGTGGTGCGCCCCACACGCACGGCCACCGGATCGCCCGCAGGAAACGCCCGCGCCACCACCCGCACGCGCTCGCCCGGCAGAAAGCCGATTTCCAACAAGCGCAGCAGCACGTCGCCATCCTGCGGTGCGGCGTCCATGCGCAGTTCGCGCACCCAGGCGTCCACCCGCAAGGGCAGATCGGCCAGACCCTGATCGGGGTCCACAGAGAAAGCAGCGGCGTTGTGCGCGGGCAAATCGTTCAAGGTTTCACCAGCCATCAAATGAAAATGGTTCTCATTCTATGACATCCCCCATTTCCAGGGAAGGAGGCGTTCGCCACGCAGACATTTCCTTGATGCAGCGCAAAGCCACGACACCACTTTGCAGCCAGGGATTTTTCCACTGCGTTGCCATAAAGCGACACCACGAAACCGCCAGCGCGCTACCTTGTCGCCCATGAAAGAGCTGTGGGACATTTCCCCTCCTGTCCACGCCGGCGCGCCGGTGTTTCCCGGCGATACGCCTTACCAGCAACAGTGGTGCGCCACCCTGGCGCCGGGCTGTCCGGTGAATGTGAGCGCCATCACGATGTCGCCCCATGTGGGCGCCCACGCCGATGCCCCGCTGCACTACGACGCCCAGGGCGCCGCGGCGGGCGACCTGCCGCTGGCACCGTTTCTGGGCCCCTGCCGCGTGATCCACGCCCTTGGCTGCCACCCGCTGATCGAATGGGCACACATCGCCCATGCCGTGAACGACACCCTCCCTCAGCGCGTGCTCGTGCGCACCTACGCCCAGGCCCCGGCGCAATGGGACGGCCAGCTGGCCGCCTACGCCCCCGACACGATCGAACGCCTGGCCGACCGGGGCGTGCTGCTGGTGGGCATCGACACCGCCAGCATCGACCCGGCCGACAGCAAGACGCTGGAAAGCCACCAGGTCATCCGCCGCCGCAACCTGCGCGTGCTGGAAAACCTGGTGCTCGACGATGTACCCGAGGGCGACTACGAGCTGATCGCCCTGCCCTTGCGGCTCACCACCGCCGACGCCTCGCCCGTGCGCGCCGTGCTGCGCGCGCTGACATGACCTCTTCGCCGGCTCGCTTCGCGCCTTTCTTCAAAGAGCCAATCCCCGGTGCCAGGCAAGACCGGCGGCACGGCGGCAGCGGGTTGGGGGGGGCAGGGTGCAGGCACCCGACCCGGCCATCGATCACCGCCCGCCCTCATTTCAAGCCATTCAGGCCGCTAGCGCTTGATACATAAGCGCCGTCAGCTATCAAAACAAAAGCAAATCTCACACCCTCCATGACCATCACCCTCGAAGACTGCCGCGCACTCGACGCGCAAGACCCCATCGCCCCGCTGCGCGGGCACTTCACGCTGCCGCCCGGCGTGATCTACCTCGACGGCAACTCCCTGGGCGTCGCCCCCAAGGCCGCCGCCGCGCGCGTGGCCGACGTGGTCACGCGCGAATGGGGCACCGACCTCATCCAATCCTGGAACACCGCGCGCTGGTTCGACCTGCCCCAGCGCCTGGGCAACCAGCTCGCCCCGCTGATCGGCGCGGGCCAGAGCGAAGTGGTCTGCACCGACAGCACCTCCATCAACCTCTACAAGGTGCTGAGCGCTGCACTCAACATCGCGCGCGAAGACAGCCCCGCCCGCAAGCGCATCGTGAGCGAGCGCAGCAACTTCCCGACCGACCTCTACATTGCCGAAGGCCTGTGCAAGGAGCGCAGCCTGGAACTGGTGCTGGTGGAGCCCGAAGAGATTTCCGCCGCGCTGACCAGCGACGTGGCCGTGCTGATGCTCACGCACGTGAACTACCGCACCGGCGCCATGCATGACATGGCCGCCCTCACCGCCGCCGCGCACGCCCAGGGCATTCTGTGCGTGTGGGACCTCGCGCACAGCGCGGGCGCGGTGCCGGTCGATCTGAACGGCGCAGGCGCTGATTTCTCGATTGGATGCGGCTACAAGTACCTGAACGGCGGCCCCGGCGCACCCGCTTTTGTGTGGGTGCACCCGCGCCATGCTGACCGCTTCTGGCAACCCCTGTCGGGCTGGTGGGGCCACGCCACGCCCTTCCAGTTCACGCCCGACTACCAGCCAGCCCCCGGCATCACCCGCTACCTGTGCGGCACACAGCCCATCATCAGCC
Organism: Acidovorax delafieldii 2AN; assembly: GCF_000175235.1. Lineage (GTDB taxonomy): Bacteria > Pseudomonadota > Gammaproteobacteria > Burkholderiales > Burkholderiaceae_C > Acidovorax > Acidovorax delafieldii_B. Next base: position 4,148 of record NZ_ACQT01000173.1, read on the forward strand.
TGTCGGCCCTGCAGTGCGGGCTGGACGTGTTCACTGCCGCCGAATCGCTGGGCGGCATGGCCGCACTGCGCAGCAAATCGCTGGCACTCACCGACCTGTTCATCCACTTGGTGGAAGAGCGCTGCGCGGGCCACGGCCTGGGCCTGGCCACGCCACGCGAACATGCCCGGCGCGGCTCGCAGGTGTGCCTGACGCGTGACGAAGGCCAGGGTGTGAACGGCGCAGGCAGCGGTGCGTATGCCATCGTGCAGGCGCTGATTGCGCGTGGCGTGATCGGCGACTACCGCGCCGGGTCCGATGCGGCGGGCGGCGCAGGCAAAGGCAACGGCGGCAAAGTGCACAAGGACATCCTGCGCTTTGGCTTCACGCCGCTGTACCTGGGCTTCGAGGACGTCTGGAACGCCGTCGAACACCTGCGCCAGGTGCTCGACAGCGGCGAATGGCAGCGCCCCGAGTTCAACCAGCACCACGCCGTGACCTGAACAGGCCGCCGCCCCACAGTACCCGGAGATACCCACCATGAATTGCCCCATGCACCCCGCTGCGTCGCCCGCCCACGCGCCTGCGGCGGACACACCCGAAGCCATCGTCCACGCCGAGCATGCGCGGCTCGATTTCAGCCAGCACATGAGCTACGGCGACTACCTGCAGCTCGACGCCGTGCTCACCGCGCAAAAACCGCTGTCGCCCGCGCACGACGAAATGCTGTTCATCGTGCAGCACCAGACCAGCGAACTGTGGATGAAGCTCATGCTGCACGAGCTGCGCGCCGCCACCGGCCACATCGCGCGCGACGAACTGCAGCCCGCGTTCAAGATGCTGGCCCGCGTGAGCAAGATCATGGAACAGCTCGTGCACGCGTGGGACGTGCTGGCCACCATGACGCCGCCCGAATACAGCGCCATGCGCCCCTACCTGGGCAGCTCCAGCGGGTTCCAGAGCTACCAGTACCGCAGCATCGAATTCGCGCTCGGCAACAAGAACCGCGCCATGCTGCAACCCCACGCCCACCGCCCCGACCTGCTCGCCGGGGTGCAGGCCGCCTTCGAGGCCCCGTCGCTGTACGACGAGGCGCTGCGCCTGCTGGCCCGCCGGGGCCTGGATGTACCTGCCAGCCACACCGACCGCGACTGGACCCTGCCCTACGCCGAAAGCGATGCGGTAGAGCGCGCCTGGCTCACCGTGTACCGCGACCCGGCGCGGCACTGGGACCTGTACCAGCTGGGCGAAGAGCTCACCGACCTCGAAGACGCGTTCCGGCTCTGGCGCTTCCGCCATGTGACCACGGTGGAACGCATCATCGGCTTCAAGCGCGGCACCGGGGGCACGGGGGGCGTGAGCTATCTGCGCAAGATGCTGGACGTGGTGCTGTTCCCGGAAATCTGGAAGCTGCGCACCGACCTGTGAAGGCGGCGTTGCCGTGCTGGACGGCACTCTGGAAACCACGCGCTTCACGGAGGGCCCGCCCCAGACCAGCAGCGTGGCCGCCACCATGCACCTGCAGTTCAACGAGGCGCGGGCGGACAGCCGCGAGGTGGTGATCGCGCTGCGCGACCTGGCGGACAACACCCTGGCTGCAGCCCAGACCCTGGAGCAGCGCCCGGCGGCATCTTCGCCCGAAGCGTGCTCGCCGGGCAGGTAGGACTGCCGACCCACGCTAGCGCCCGAGCTGCCGGGCATACGGCACAATGGGTGCGGCGGGCACGACGGACACGGGGCCCCTACAGCCGCACCGCATGCCTATGGGTTTGTTCGGCGACTGGGCTGCTGGGCTATTGCACCGGCGACAGCAGCAATGGCCTGGTCCGGGTACGCTTGCGGGCGACGCGTCCCGCTGCGCTAACGCAACCGCCACCCGCCTTTCACCCGAATACCACCGCGACCGTGCCCCCATCCAACGCCGCCCCGCCATCCGCTGCGCCCGCACCGGCGCCCCAAGCCACCCTGTGGTTCATGCTGCTGGCGCTGCTCTCGGCCTTTGCGCTGAGCCAGTCGTACCGCACCGTCACCGCCATCATGGCCACCGGGCTGCAGGCCGACTTCGGGCTCTCGCCGGCGTCGCTGGGCGCATTTGCCGGGCTGTTTGGGCTGTCGTTCGGCGTGACGCAGTTTTTCATGGGCATCGGGATGGACCTGTACGGCCTGCGCCGCACCGTGCTCAGCGCCTTTCCCCTGGCCATAGCAGGCGCTGCCGTGTCGGCTTGGTCGCCAAACTATGGCTGGCTGATGCTGGGGCAACTGCTCACCGGCGTGGGCTGCGCGCCGGCCTTTCTGGCGTGCACGGTGTTCATCTCGCGGCATTTCCCCAGTTCGCGCTTTGCCTTCATGTCGGGGGTTGGCATGGGCGTGGGCGGCCTGGGCCTGCTGCTCACCGGCACGCCCCTGGCCTGGCTGGTGCAGCAGTGGGGCTGGCGCAGCGGCTTCATGCTGCTGGCCGTGCTGTCGGCGCTGGCCTGGCTGCTGATCTGGCGCTGCGTGCACGAGCCCGCCCTGGCAGGCCCGGCCACCGCGCACGAACGCTGGGGCACTGCCGTGCGCCGCTTCGGCGCGCTGTTCATGCTGCCCCACACGCTGGGCATTCTGCTGCTGGGCATGGTTGGCTATGCGTCGTTCCTGGCGTTGCGCGGGCTGTGGATCGGGCCGCTGCTGATCAACCGGCATGCGTTCACGCTGGTCGAGAGCGGCAACGTCGCCCTTGGCATGTCGCTGATCTCGCTGTTCAGCCCCGCCTTTTTTGGACGCATCGACCCCGGGCCGGCGCGCCGGCGGGCCTGGGTGGCCAACTTCTCGCTGGTGGTGGCCGCGCTTTACCTGGCCCTGGGGCTGGTGCACCACGCCACGCTCAATGTGGCGCTGGTGGTGTGCATCGCGGTGCTGTCGGGCTATTCGGTGCTGCAGTATTCGGATGTGCGCTCGTCGTACCCACCCGACCTGACCGGGCGCGCGCTTTCGGTGTTCACCATGGCCATGTTCCTGGGCGTGGGCCTGGTGCAGTCGCTCACGGGCTGGGTCGCCGACTGGGCCCTGGGCCGGGGGATGGAACCCTACGGCGCGGTGATGGCCACCATTGCCACGCTGCTGGCGCTGGGCTCGACCGCATTTCGCTGGCTGCCCAGCTCTGCACTGCTGCATCCAGCCGTGCCGTCCGCCAAGGAATCCACCTGAAACGCCCTGAGGTGCTCATGGAGCATGCGCGGAAAGCTATTTTTTCAGTAGCAAATCTGCGCACCCTTTGCCAGGCGGGCAGCGCGCGGTGCCGCGAAACACCCTCGCCTGGCGCCCCGCCCTGTACGTCGCCCTGCGTCCACCGTTGAAGCCTGTCGAGGCCAAGCCAACGCGGCCGAGGGCGAGGGCGAGTTCCCACCATTGCAGCCAGACGCGTTGCGATCCAAAGGGGCTCGGCCCAAGGCGCCAGACGAAGCGGGATGCGGCCCCAGCGGGCTTGGCAATGCCACAACCCGCCCTTTCAGGTTCATCAGCCGAACGGAAGGCCGCACAAGCCACGCCACTCGTCGTTGCGCTCGTGGCTGAGGCCCCAGCCCTGGCGCCGCCAAGCGCCTGCGTTGGCGCTGCTTGCGTGGCCTTCGCACCGCCAAGAATGAGGGGAACCAGCCCTAGAGCGAACTGGCGCTGGAGCCATCGCCCCGGTACAGCCACGGCACGTCGAGCAACCGCTCGCCCAGCAGGCGCAGTGCCGCGTCGCGCGCCCAGCGCACAGGCCCGGTGGCGTGAAAGATGCGGCCGTTGCGCGTGGAGCGGGCCTGCAC
>NZ_ACQT01000172.1 GCF_000175235.1 Acidovorax delafieldii 2AN
CGCCCAGGGTCTGGGCGGCCCAGGGGCCGGCCAGCACGCGCGACAGGTCCAGCACCTTCACGTGCTGCAGCGCGCCAGGTTGCAGGGCGGCCGGCTGGGTCATTGCAGCGGCACCTTGGCCTGGGTGACGATGCGCTTCCACAGCGCGATCTCGTTCTTCTGGAACTCGTGCATCTGCGCGGGGCCGCCGGTCATGGGAGTGGCGCCCAGCCGCTCGTAGAAGGCGCGGGTCTCGTCCATCTTGGAGATGGTGGTAAACAGCTCGGCCAGCTTGGCAGTCTCGGCCGCCGGCGTCTTGCTGTTGACCATCGCGCCCACCCAGGTGTAGGCCTCGAAGGCGGGCAGGCCGGCCTCGCTGGCGGTGGGCACGTCGGGCGACGTGGCCACGCGCTTGTCCGCCGCCACGGCCAGCACCTTCACGCGCCCGCCCTTGGCCAGCTCCTGCACGGCCGTGACTTCGGCAAAGGCGTAGTCCACGGTGCCACCGGCCAGTGCGGTCATGGTCTCACCCGCGCCCTTGAACGGCACGTGCACGGTCTGCACGCCGGCGGTGTCGTTGAGCAGCTCGCCCATGAGCTGGTAGCCGGCCGATCCCGCGCCGAAGTTCACCTTGCCCGGGTGGGCCTTGGCATAGCTGACCAGCCCCTTGAGGTCGGCGAAGGGCGCCTGCGGGGCCGTGGCCAGCATGGCGGGCGAGCGCATCATCATGGTCAGCGGCGCGAAGTCCTTCACCGGGTCGTAGGGCAGCTCCTTGAACAGCGCCGCGTTCACCGCCAGCGTGGAGTTGCTGCCGATGAAGACGGTGTAGCCGTCGGCCGGGCCCGACAGCACCTGCTTGACGGCTATGAAGCCGTTGGCGCCGGGCTTGTTCTCCACCACCACGGCCTGGCCGGTGAGGTCCTGCAGCTTGCGCGCGAAATAGCGCGCCGAGGTGTCGGTGCCGCTGCCGGGCCCGAAGGGCACGACGAACCTGATGGTCTTGGATGGGAAGGCCTGCGCCTGTGCGGCAGAGGCGAGCAGGCCGCAGGCGGCCAGCAGGCCCGCGCTGGCCAGGGCACCCAGGGTGGTTCTGCGCGTATGCATGGATTTGTCTCCTTGGTTCTCGGTTCTTGGGGCCTCATCGGGCCTGCACGCACTCTAGTCAGCCGCCCCACATGCTGTCTAATATTAAAAAATGAATAATCAATACTTTTTGGATATCGCATGAACCTGCGGCAGCTGCGCCAGTTCGTCACGCTCGCGGAAACGGGCAACTTCCACCGGGCGGCCGAGCTGCTGCACATGGCACAGCCGCCGCTGTCGGTGTCGATCCGCAAGCTGGAGGAGGAACTGGGCGGCCCGCTGTTCGAGCGCGGCTCCTCGGGGGTCCTGCTCACGCCCGTGGGCCAGGCCATGCTGGCCGATGCGCGGCTTGCGCTGTTCCACGCCGAACAGTGCCGCCAGGCCGTGATGGACGCGCGCCAGGGCCAGGGCGGCGTGCTGCGGCTGGGCATCATCGGCTCGGCCACCTATGCGCTGCTGCCCGAGCTGATCCCCTCGCTGCGCGAGCGCTTTCCAAAGATCGAGCTGGAACTGACCGAGGCCACCTCGTCCGAAATCCTCGACGGGCTGGTATCGCGCCGCTTCGATGCCGGCCTGGTGCGCTACCCGGTGCTGGATCCCAGCCCGTTCGAGTTGCTGCCGCTGGACCGCGACGACTTCGTGCTGGCAGTGTCGGAGCGCAGCACGCTGGCGCAGCGCGATGCCATCGCGCTGTCAGAGGCCGCGCACGAGCCCTTCATCATGTACCCGCAGGACAAGGTGCCCAGCCTGTCGGCCCTGGCCATGGTGCGCTGCCAGTTCTCGGGCTTTGCGCCGCGCGTGGCGCAAGAGGCCATGCAGGTGCAGACCATCATGAGCCTGGTGGCCTCGGGCCTGGGCGTGGGCCTGGTGGCGGGCGTGGCGCGGCAGGTGGTGCCGCGCGGCGTGAAGTGCCTGGCGCTGACCGACAACCCGCCGGGCTTTCACGTGGGCATCGCGCTCGCGCGGCTTGCGGGCGGAACCAGCCGGCTGGTGGAACGCTTCACCGAGCACGCGCTGCGCTTTGCGAGCGTGTCGCGCGTTGAGGGGCAGAACTGGGATCGCCCGGGCTGAACCGCAGCATCAGCGAAACCCCGTTGAGCCCCCAAAAAAAGGCGCCCTACTGCCGCTCCAGCCCTGCCTCGCTGATGATCTTTGCGAACCGGCCTTGCTCCTCTGCCAGGAACTTCCCATAGGCCGCGGGCGTTCCGCCATAAGGCTCTGCTCCGTTGGCTTCGAGCTTCTTGAGGAATTCTGGATCCTTGAGCGTCTCGTTGACCACCTGGTTCAAGCGTTCGATGACCTCCTTCGGCGTGCCGGTCGGTACCACGATGCCGTTCCAAGCGGTGAGCTCAACGCTCGCAATGCCGGTGGATTCGGCGAGTGTGGGAACGTGGGGTAGCAAGGGAGAACGGACCTTGGAGCCGACGGCAAGCGCTGTCAGTTGCCTGTTCTGCACGAAAGGCAACACGGTGTTGAGCGTCGTCATGAAGGTCTGCGTCTGGCCACCCACCAGATCCGTAAGCGCAGGTGCAGTGCCCTTGTATGGAATGTGCGTGAGCTTCATGCCGAGCTGCGCTTCCAGCATCGCGAAGGCGAGGTGGTCGATGGTGCCTGCGCCAGACGATGCATAGTTCATACTCCCCGGACTCTTCTTCGCCAGCGCAATGAACTCCTGCATGCTGCTGGCCGGCACCTTCGGGTGCATCGCCACGACCAGAGGCACACCCACCGTTCTGGCCACAGTGGCGAAATCCTTGAGGGGATCGTGCGTCGCGGACTTGTACATCAACGCCCCCAGCAAGAAAGACGACGTGTTGTAGAGCAGCGTGTACCCATCCTTGGGGGCACTCGCGGCCGCCGTGGAGGCCACGTTGCCTCCGGCTCCGGGGCGGTTGTCCACAACGACCGGCTGGCCCAGTTTATCGGTCATGTACTGGGCGAACAGTCGCGCATTGACGTCGGTCGGTCCCCCGGCCGGGAATGCCACCAGCATGCGGATCGGCTTGTTGGGGTAGCCGCCCTGGGCTTGCACCCCATTCATCGATAGCAGCGCAGCACCGGCCACGAAGCTGGCGGCAAGCCGCGTCAAAGTCCTTGTCATTTATGTCTCCTGTCGTTGTTTGGCCCTGCGGCCCTGCTCTCCATCCAAAGGGGCTCAGACTGCCCCTCTTTACAACGCTGGGCTTGCGGTGGTTGCCGCAAGCTTGGCAGCTTCCTTGAGTACTTCATCGGTGTGCTCGCCCAACAGCGGCGCCGGTCGCGTTACCGAGGGGGGCGTGCGCGACCAGTTGCCCAACCCCGCCATCTCCACCATTGGACCTTCCGTGGGATGGAGCGTCTTTTTGAAGAAGCCCACCGCTGCGAGATGGGGGTCGTGCATGAGGCTCTCGAGTGTGTGCAGGGGCATGACGGGAATGTCCAGCCGCGTGAGCTCTTCGATCCAGTAGGCGGTCGGCCGGGTGCGCAAATAGCCTGCCACCTCCGCATAGAGCGCGCTGATGTGGTGCGTGCGCGCCGCAATCGTTGCCATACGGGGGTCTGCGGCATAGCGCTCCTCGGCACCGACGAGTCGAAAAAACGAGCGCCAGTGCTTGGATGTGTACAAGACCGTGCAGACATGACCGTCCGCCGTCGCATAGGCCTGCCGGGAGGGCGCCAGCAAACGTTTGTATCCGATACGGCCTTCAGGTGGGTCATACGTATGCCCCGCCATGTGTTCGCTCATGACGTAAGGCACCATCGTCTCGAACATCGGAACCTCGACCGCTTGCCCCATGCCCGTCTTCATGCGATGGAGGGCTGCCGCCAGGATGGTCGTGGCCGCTGCCTGGCCCACGATGCGATCCACGATGGCCAGTGGCACATACCGTGGAACACCATCGCCCACCTCGGCGATCAGAGACGGAACGGCGCAAGCCGCCTGAATCATGTCGTCATAGGCCGCACGCGCAGCATAGGGGCCGTTTTGTCCATACCCGACAAGGGACACGTGGATGATGGACGGATTGGCCTCTAGAAAGTCCTCATAGGACAGCCCCAGTCGTGCCAGCGCCGCCGGACGCACATTGCTCACGAAAACATCCACGGTTCGGGCAAGCTCCAGCAGCGCGGCGCGGCCCGCCGAGTTCTTCAGGTCCAGAACAACGCTGCGCTTGTTTCGATTCACGTGCAGGAAGCCAGCACTCATGCCGGGGCTCCGCATGGGCCCCAGGTGACGCACCGTGTCGCCCTCGGGCGCCTCGACCTTGATGACATCGGCACCCATGTCTCCCAACACTTGCGTTGCAAACGGCCCCATCAGGACCGAGGTCATGTCCAGAATACGCAGTCCTTCCAGTGGTCCCGCCATGTCTCCAACTCCTTCTGTGAACAATCAGGGACACACCCGGCTACAGCGACCGGTGTTGAAACCCGGATGCAAGTCGCTCACGGTTCACCTGCCTACTGGGCCATTTCTTTCGATGCTGCCGAGATTAGGGATCGCAGGTCGCTGCGTCTAATATTGTTTGGAGCGAATGCCATACCCAATTTGTATGGCCGGTAGTGGTTTTCCAGAGAGTCTTCTTGAGAACGTTCCAATGGCGACGCATGGCTGACACACTGGTTACGTATCTCTTCGCCGGGTTTCCATACCATTTGAATTTTTTCAACGCATCCGGCCCATGCCTGCCTATGGCGCGCTGCTTGCCTCCACACCTTTCGCCCATGGATCTCAAGCGCATCCGACACTTCGTTGTACTGGCCCAAGCGGGAAGCTTTCGCCGTGCGGCTGAACGGCTCCACATGGCTCAACCGCCGCTGTCCGTCTCCATCCAGAAGCTCGAGGCAGAGTTGGGCACGCGTCTCTTCGACCGGGGGCCAGCAGGCGCGACCCTCACTACCACTGGAGAAGCGGTGTTGCGAGAGGCCAAGCGCCTGCTTTTCTACGAGAAGCAAGTACTGGGCGCCGCCCGCGACGCCATGGCTGGGACCGGGGGAACGCTGCGCATCGGCTTTGTTGGCACCACGACCTTCGGGCTGCTGCAGCGGCTGCTGCCCGCCTACCGGGCTCTCTGTCCTGCCGTCGAACTACAGCTGCGCGAAGCCACTTCGGTGTCCATCATCGAGCAGTTGGAGGATGGAGCACTCGACCTGGGCTTGGTGCGAACGCCGCTTATGATCTCTACGGCGGCAACGCTGCTCCCACTGGAGCCGGAACGGCTCATCCTGGCCCTCCCGAAGGGGCATTTCCTGTCCAAGCGCGACACCATCCGGGTCCACGACCTCGCAGGAGAGGGCTTCCTCATGTATGCCGAAGGTATGGCGGCCAGCCTGCGCTCGCTGGCGATGGCTGCCTGCCAGAGGGCGGGCTTCGTGCCCCGCATCACCCAGGAGGCCACGCAGGTCCAGACCCTCCTGGCCCTGGTTGAAAGCGGCCTGGGCGTTGCACTGGTCCCGTCCGTCATGCGCCGGTATGCCAGCGAAGTCATCGAGTACCGCGAACTGGCCGATCTTGCACCCGACGAGAGCATGGCCTTGTGCCTCGCCTACCTCCCAGGCACGGAGTCACCAGCAGCCGCGCGGTTTCGCGAAACGGCAACGAAAATGCGCTGAAGTGGGCGCCCATCGCGCGCTTCCAACTACGTTTTATGAAGCGCCATAGGTCGCACGCCGCGCGGCAAAGTCCACGTACCAGTCCAGGCAGCCCGGGTTGGCCATCGCGTCCTTGTTGACCACCTTCTCGATGGGCTGGCCCAGCAGCAGTTTCTTGATGGGCAGCTCCTGCTTCTTGCCGGAGAGCGTGCGCGGCACCTCGGCCACGGCGAAGATGTCGTCGGGCACGAAGCGAGGGCTCAGCGCCGTGCGCACCGCGCCGTTGATGCGCGCGCGCAGGGCCTCGTCAAGCACGCTACCCGGGCGCAGCACCACGAACAGCGGCATGTAGCTGTCACGGCCCAGGTATTCCAGATCGACCACCAGGGTGTCGAGCACCTCGGGCAGCGCTTCGACCGCGCTGTAGATCTCGCTCGTGCCCATGCGCAGGCCGTGGCGGTTGATGGTGGCATCGCTGCGGCCATAGATGATGCAGCCGCCGTTGGCGCCGATCTTGAGCCAGTCGCCATGGCGCCACACCGCACCCATGCTCGCGGGGCCGTCGCCGCCGCCGGGCTGGCGGCCGTGGCCTGCGGGGTACATGTCGAAGTAGCTTGAGAGGTAGCGGCTGCCGTCCTGGTCGCCCCACAGGTACAGCGGCATCGACGGAATCGGCTGCGCGCAGACCAGTTCGCCCACCGCGTCCTGCACGGGTCGGCCTTCGGCGTCCCACGATTCCACGGCAGCGCCCAGCATGCGGCACTGCATTTCGCCGGGCACCATCGGCAGCTCGCGGTGGCCGCCGATGAAGGCGCCGCAAAAGTCGGTGCCGCCCGAGATGTTGTTCCACCAGATGTCGTTCGTGCCCAGCGCCTCGAACTGCGCCGTGCCCCACTCCTGCACCTCGGGCGACAGCGGCGAGCCCGTGGTGCCCAGCGCGCGGATGCGGGTGAGATCGCCGCAGTCCGCCAGCACAAGCCCCGCCTTCATGCAGTTGGCAAAGAAGGCGGCGCCCGCGCCGAAGAACGTGACGCCCGTCTCGGCCGCAAAGCGCCACAGCACGCCCCAGTCGGGGTGTTCCTTGCTGCCGCCGGGGTTGCCGTCGAAGATCACGCAGGTGGTGCCCGACAGCAGGCCGCTGGTCTGCGCGTTCCACATCACCCAGCCCGTGGAGCTGTACCAGTGGTAGCGCTCGCCGAAGCTGTTGAGGGCATAGCTGCTCCCGATGTCGTTGTGGATCACCTTGAGCTGCAGCGCCACCAGGATCATCCCGCCATGGCCGTGCACGATGGGCTTGGGCAGGCCCGTGGTGCCGCTGGAGTAAACGATCCACAGCGGGTGGTCGAACGGTAGCCACATCGGCTCGAAAGCCGCAACTTCGGCATCATTTCGGCCTGTAGCGCTTTCCCAGTCTACCCAGCCAGCTATTGAAACAGAAGCATCCAGATTGCCCAGCAGCAGGGCGTGCTGCACGCTGGGGAGCTGCTCGCGCAGTTCGGCCAGCACGCTGCGGCGGTCGTGGTCGCGGCCTCCGTAGGTCACGCCGTCCACCGCGATGAGCACCTTGGGCTCGATCTGGCGGAAGCGGTCGAGCACGGCGTGGGTGCCCATGTCGGGCGCGCAGATGCTCCACACACCGCCGATGCTCACGGTGGCCAGGAAGGCGATCATGGCCTCGGGCACATTGGGCAGGTAGGCGGCGACGCGGTCGCCCGGCTGCACGCCCTGGGCCTTCAGGTGCAGCGCCAGCGAGGCCACCTGGCGGCGCAGTTCGGGCCAGGAGAGTTCACGGTGCAGGCCTTTTTCATTGCGGCTGATGATGGCCGGCTGGCCCGCGGCGTGCGCCGCATCGACGTGGCGCAGCGCCTGGCGTGCGTAGTTGACCTGCGCCCCGGGAAACCACAGCGCCCCCGGCATGGTGTTGCGGGCCAGCACGGCGGTGTGCGGCGTGGGCGACTGGATGTCGAAATAGTCCCAGAGGCTTTGCCAGAAGGCATCGAGGTCGGTGGTGGACCAGCACCACAGGGCGTCGTAGCTGTCGAACGCCAGGCCGCGCTGGTCGCGCAGCCACGTCTGGTACAGGCGGATCTGGGGAATGAACGGGGGGGTAGTGTTTGTTGTCTCCATGGCGACGCAGCGTACCAGCGGCACCGGGTGCGGGCCAAGGCCGGACCGTCGCCTGATTGACAACCCGCCGTGGTGGTCGCATGGTGTGACCACTGAGGCTGCGGGTTGGGCTTGGGCGCCGCGCGTCCACCTCGCTGCGGCGGTGGCACATCGGTGCCAGCCACCACCCTCCGCGTGCGACCGCCGGCGCGT
>NZ_ACQT01000171.1 GCF_000175235.1 Acidovorax delafieldii 2AN
AGGGCGCCCACCATCCCGCGGTCCTGCGTGGCTGCGCGCACCAGCGTGCCCCAGCGCGTGCGGTGCAGGCCCAGCCAGAGCAGCCCCAGCACCAGCGGGCCCACCGCCACGAGGAACAGGTCATAGGTCGGCACCTGCCGGCCCAGGACCTCCACGGCGCCTTCAAGGCCTGGTGCGCGCGGACCGAAAAGCTCCTCGGCACCCCAGGCCCAGAGCACACCATCCTTGACCACCAGCACCAGCGCGAAGGTGGCCAGCAGCTGGAACAGCTCGGGCGCGCGGTAGATGCGGCGCAGCAGCAGCACCTCGGCCACGGCTCCCAGCCCCCCCGTGGCCAGCGGAGCCAGCAACAGGGCCGGCCAGAAACCGATCACGCCGCCGAGCCGATCGACCAGCGAATAGGCCAGGTAGATGCCCAGCATGAAGAACGAGCCGTGCGCGAAATTGACGATGCGCATGACCCCGAAGATCAGCGACAGCCCCGCCGCCACCAGGAACAGCGACGAGGCCGACGCCAGCCCGTTGAGCAACTGGACAATCAGGCCGGAAAGATTCATGCGCTGAAATCGGGCGGGGCTGGCGGCAGCATGGCGGGACTGCGCTCAGTCTGCCGTGCGCAACCGCCGCACCTCGTCGGACGATGGCTGGAAGCGCGCACCGTCGAGATAGCGGAAGTCCGACATCACGCCCATGCCGTTCTGCAGGCGCGTGCGCCCCACGAACGTGCCCATGGTGGACTGGTGGTCCTCGGGCCGGTAGCGGATGGGGCCAAACGGCGACGTCACCTCCAGCCCCTTGAAGGCGGCAATGAGCTTTTCGGTATCACTGCCGCCGGCCTTGCGCAGGCCCGCGGCCAGCGACTGGATGGCCGCGTAGCCCACTACCGAGCCAAGCCGGGGGTGGTCATTGAAGCGCTCCTTGTAGGCCTTGAGGAACGCCTGGTGCTCCGGTGTCTGGATGGCGTACCAGGGGTAGCCCGTGACGACCCAGCCCACAGGCGCCTCGCCCTTGAGCGGGTCGAGGTACTCGGGTTCGCCCGTCAGCAGGCTCACCACCTCGCGCCCCTTGAACAGGCCGCGGGTGTTGCCCTCGCGCACCAGCCGGGCCAGATCGGCGGCAAACAGCACGTTGAAGATGGCGTCGGGCCTGGCATCGGCCAGCGCCTGCACCACGCTGCCGGCGTCCACCTTGCCCAGGGGGGGCGCCTGTTCGGCCACGAATTCCACGTCGGGCTGCGCGGCCTTGAGCAGCTTCTTGAAGGTGGCCGCCGCCGACTGGCCGTATTCATAGTTGGGGTAGACGATGGCCCAGCGCTTTTTCTTCAGGGCAGCCGCTTCGGGCACCAGCATGGCCACCTGCATGTACGTGGAAGCGCGCAGGCGGAAGGTGTAGCGGTTGCCGTTGTCCCAGACGATCTTGTCGGTCAGCGGCTCGGCCGCAAGGAAAAACACCTTTTTCTGCCTGGCAAAGTCGGTCAGGGCCAGCCCCACGTGCGACAGGAAACTGCCCATGAGCACATCCACCTTTTCGCGCGCCAGCAGTTCCTCGGCCGCGCGCACGGCGTCGCCCGGGTTGCCGTTGTCGTCGCGCACCACCAGCTCCAGCTTGCGCCCCTGGATGCCGCCGCTGGCGTTGACCTCGGCCACGGCCAGTTCCATGCCTTTGCGGTAGGGGCCGAGAAAGGCGGGCTGCGCCTTGTAGCTGTTGATCTCGCCCACCTTGATCACGCCCTGGGCATGCACCCCGCCGGCAAACAGCGCAAGGGCGGCAACGATCCAGGCCCCGAGGGCGGCAGAGAGGCTTCGCATTGATTTTCCTTTGTCCCACATCACACAGGCCGAAACCACAAAATGTACCGCCCCTCGCATTTGCCGGACAATGCACGGGTTTGCCCGCCAGTCCGGGGTGCACGCCCGGCCACGCCACGCCAGCACCGCCGCCCTGAGCCCGCCCCGCCGGGGCCCTGTTTTTTCATTCCTGCCCAAGAAACCATGAGTGCATTTCTCGAAGAACGTGTGCTGAGCGTTCACCACTGGACCGACCGTCTTTTCAGCTTCACCACCACCCGCGACCCGGCACTGCGCTTTTCCAACGGCCACTTCACCATGATCGGCCTGAAGGTGAACGACAAGCCGCTGCTGCGCGCCTACAGCATCGTCAGCGCCAACTACGAAGAGCACCTCGAATTCCTGAGCATCAAGGTGCCCGACGGCCCGCTGACTTCGCGGCTGCAGCACATCCAGGTGGGCGACACCATCGTCGTCGGCAAGAAGCCCACCGGCACGCTGCTGATCGACTACCTGCTGCCCGCCAAGCGCCTGTACATGTTCTCCACTGGCACCGGGCTGGCGCCGTTCATGAGCGTGATCCGCGACCCCGAAACCTACGAGAAGTTCGAGGAAGTGATCCTGGTACATGGCGTGCGCCAGGTGGCCGAACTGGCCTACCACGACTACATCACCCAGGAACTGCCCCAGCACGAGTTTCTGGGCGAACTGGTTTCCAAGCAACTCAAGTACTACCCCACGGTGACGCGCGAGCCCTTCAAGAACCAGGGACGCATCAACGACCTGATCGAAAGCGGCAAGCTGTTCACCGACCTCGGCGTGCCGGCGCTGGACCCGCTCACCGACCGCGTGATGCTCTGCGGCAGCCCTGAAATGCTGGCCTCGCTCAAGCACATCCTCGAGCAACGCGACTTCGAGGAAGGCAACACCACCAAGCCGGGCGATTTCGTCATCGAACGCGCCTTCGTCGAGAAATAACGCCTCTCAGGACCGGCGCGCGGCGGCCAAGGCCGGCCGCGCGGGTTTTGCCCCCACCGCCTCTTCGGCATCGTCCTCCCCGGACGCCGCACCTTCGCCATCGAGCCGCTGCATGTTGTCCAGCAGCTTGAGCAGGTAATGCAGGGTGTGCGCCATGTCTCCCACCGAAAAATCCGCCAGCACCTGCCCGTAGTAGCGGCGGATGTTCGGCTGCGCCTCGTTCACCCACACGCCACGCCCTGAATCCGTCATGGTGATGCGCCGCGACCGGCGATCGCGCCCGTCGGGCGCACTGCCCAAGTGGCCGTCCCGCTCCATGCGGCTGATCAGGCCTGACAGGTTCTGCCGGCTCACCATCAGGTAGCGGGCGAGGTCTCCCACGCTCATGCCATCGGCCGCCTCGGGCCGTGACAACGCCCCCAGCACGGCCCATTGCTGCGTGGTCAGTCCCTGCGCATCTACGGCCCGCGTGCCTGTTTTATGCAACATATTGGCACATTGATACAAACGAAAGAACAAGCGATTGGCCAGTTCCATCTTGGCAGTTTCGGCTTCTAACATAGGGTTTTCCATTATTTTTTCCTTGGACATCTCGCTTGCGAAGCGCTCACCAGGCCTCTAATATACGTCAACGTATTGACATATATAGCGCGATGCTGTGCGGTAACCGCACAGCATAGCAACCCCAGTGAACCCGTGTACGCAAGGAGTACCCCATGCAAAGATTTGATGGAAAGACAGTGATCGTGACTGGCGGCGGCGGCGGTATCGGTGGTGCCGCTTGCCGCCGGTTCGCCCAGGAAGGCGCCCGCGTGGCCGTTTTCGACATGAACCTGCCGGCCGCCGAGAAGGTGGCTGCCGCCATCCGCACGGCGGGGGGACAGGCGGCCGCGTTCCAGTGCGACATCACGCAGCGCCCCCAGGTGGATGCGGCCGTGGCCGCCGCCGAAGCACAGCTCGGCCCCATCGCCGTGCTGGTCAACAACGCGGGCTGGGACGTGTTCAAGCCCTTCACCAAGACCGTTCCCGCCGAGTGGGACAAGCTCATCGCCATCAATCTCACGGGCGCGCTGCACATGCATCACGCGGTGCTGCCGGGCATGGCCGACCGCAAGGCGGGCCGCATCGTCAATGTGGCGTCCGACGCCGCACGGGGCGGTTCCTCCGGCGAGGCGGTCTATGCGGCGTGCAAAGGCGGGCTGGTGGCGCTGTCCAAGACCCTGGCGCGCGAGCATGCGCGCCAGGGCATCACCGTGAACGTGGTCTGCCCCGGCCCCACCGACACCGCCTTGCTGGCCGGCGTGGCCGAAGGCGCGCGCGACCCGGCCAAGCTGATCGACGCCTTCAAGAGCGCCATCCCGCTGGGCCGCCTGGGCCAGCCCGACGACCTGGCCAGCGCGATTGCCTTCTTCGGCAGCGATGACGCCGCCTTCATCACCGGCCAGGTCATCAGCGTCTCTGGCGGTCTGACCATGCATGGCTGAGATGTGCGCCCCGCGCCCGCCACTGCGTGTGCCGCGCCGCCCCCAGAGGGCCCGGCAGGCCTCAGGCGAGCCCGGCGGCGCGCGGCCTTTCACCTCCGAATCACCAACCGAAAGAACACCATGAATTTCGAAGACATCCTGTACGAAGTGCGCAATGGCGTGGCCTGGATCACCATCAACCGGCCCGACAAGATGAACGCCTTCCGCGGCCAGACCTGCGACGAGATCATCAGGGCCTTGAACAAGGCTGGCTACGACCGTGACGTGGGTGCCATCGTGCTGGCCGGCGCGGGCGACCGGGCGTTCTGCACCGGTGGCGACCAGTCGGCCCACAGCGGCAACTACGACGGCCGCGGCACCATCGGCCTGCCGATGGAAGAGCTGCACACCGCCATCCGCGACGTGCCCAAGCCCGTGATCGCCCGCGTGCAGGGCTTTGCGATTGGCGGCGGCAACGTGCTGGCCACCATCTGCGACCTGACCATCTGCTCCGACAAGGCGCAGTTCGGCCAGGTGGGGCCCAAGATGGGCTCGGTGGACCCCGGGTACGGCACCGCCTTCCTGGCCCGCGTGGTGGGCGAGAAGAAGGCCCGCGAGATCTGGTACCTGAACCGCCGCTACAGCGGTGCCGAGGCCGTGGCCATGGGCCTGGCCAATTTCTGCTTCCCGCACGAACAGCTCGACGCCGAAGTGCAGAAGATCGGCGAGGAACTGTGCGAACGCAGCCCCACGGCGCTGGCCATCGCCAAGCGCAGCTTCAATGCCGACACGGCGCACCAGGCCGGCATCGCGGGCCTGGGCATGTACGCGCTCAAGCTGTACTACGACACCGAAGAGTCACGCGAAGGCGTGAATGCGCTCAAGGACAAGCGCAAGCCTGAGTTCCGCAAATACGCGAAATGACCCGCCCCGCTGGAGACGAACCATGAGCGCAACGCAGAACCGCTTCAAGCAAGCGAACGCCCCCTTGGGGGGCAGAGAGTACACGCCAGTGACGAACGTGGGGGCCCCATGAACCCGAATCCCTACATTGACGAAGACCTGCAGGCGCTGGCCGACACGGCCCGCCGATTTGCCGAAGAGCGCGTGAAACCCGGCTTCCTGGAGCGCGACAAGACCCGTGATCTGGACCGCGTGCTGCTGCGCGAGATGGGCGAGCTCGGTTTCATCTGTCCCGAACTGCCCGAGCAGTACGGCGGCCTGGGGCTGGGCTGCCTGGCCGCTGGCGTGATCCACGAAGAAATCGCCCGCGCCGACCTGAGCTTTTCGTACCTGAACCTGCTGGCGTCGCTCAACGGCCAGATCCTGTCCAAGTACGGCAAGCCCGAGGTGGTGGGGCCGTGGCTGCACAAGCTCACGCGGGGCGAAGCCATCTGCTGCATCGCATTGACCGAGCCGCGCGGTGGTTCGGACGCCGCCAACCTGCGCCTGCGCATCGAGCGCGACGGTGACTTCTACGTCATCAACGGGGAGAAGACCTCCATCTCCGCCGCCGACCAGGCCGACATCGCGGTCGTGTTCGGGCGCACCGGCCAACCCGAGGATGGCGCCCATGGCGTGACGGCCGTGATGGTGCCGATGGACTCGCCCGGCATCACCACGAGCCGCTTCGACTGCCACGGTCAGCGCGCCATTGGTCGCGGCTCGATCTTCTTCGAGAACGTGCGCGTTCCGGTCACCCACCGCCTGGGCGACGAGAACAAGGGCTTCGTGCAGGTGATGCATGGCTTTGACTTTTCGCGCTCGCTCATCGGCCTGCAATGCCTGGCCGTGGCGCGCGTGGCGCTGGAGGAAACCTGGGAATACATCACCCAGCGCCAGGCTTTCGGTCAGCCGCTCTCGGCCTTCCAGGGCGTGACGCACCCGTTGGCGCAGTACGACACCGAGGTCGAAGGCGCCCGCCTGCTGTGCCTGCAGGGCCTGTGGCTCAAGGACAAGGGCCTGCCCCACACCGCCGAGGCAGGCATGGCCAAGTGGTGGGGTCCCAAGCTGTCCTACGACGTGATCCACCAGTGCCTGCTGTGCTTTGGCCACGGCGGCTACGACCGCGGCCTGATGGAGCAGCGCCTGCGCGACGTGCTGGGCTTCCAGATTGGCGACGGCACGGCGCAGATCATGAAAACCATCATCGCCCGCGCCCGGGCCGGCCGCAAGTTCGTGCCGGCCTGAGCCAGCGACACGCCACCACAGCTCACCCCACGCCACGGATCCCCACCACAACACCAGGAGACAAGACCATGGAATTCGACGCCGTACTGCTGCCCCCCCGCCGCGCCCGCATGGTGGCGCAGGGCCACTGGCACGACCGCACCATCAACGATGCGCTCGATGCCTGCGTGGCGGCCTGCCCCGACAAGGCGGCGCTCACCGCGGTCCAGATCGAAGCGGGCACCACCACGCGCTTCACCTACCGCGAGCTGGCGCGCATGGCCGACCGCATCGCCGTGGGCCTGGCGCGCCTGGGGGTTGGCCGGGGCGACATCGTGGCCTGCCAGTTGCCCAACTGGTGGCAGTTCACGCTGACCTACCTGGCCTGCTCGCGCATCGGCGCGGTGATGAACCCGCTGATGCACATCTTCCGGGAGCGCGAACTCTCGTTCATGCTGCAGCATGGCGAGGCCAAGGTGGTGATTGCGCCCCAGATTTTCCGCGGGTTTGATTTCGAAAAGATGATCACGGGCCTGCAGCCCAGCCTGCCGCACCTGAAACATGTGGTGGTGGTCGGTGGCAGCGGCGCCAACAGTTTTGACGCCCTGCTCAGTGGCCCCGCGTGGGAGCAGCAGCCCGATGCCCAGGCCATTCTGACGGCCCACCGCCCCAGCCCCGACGACGTGACCCAGCTCATCTACACCTCGGGCACCACGGGCGAGCCCAAGGGCGTGATGCACTCGGCCAACACCGTGATGTCCAACATCATTCCGTATGCCGAGCGCCTGCACCTGGGTGCCGAAGACGTGGTGTTGATGGCCTCGCCCATGGCGCACCAGACCGGCTTCATGTACGGGCTCATCATGCCCATCCTGCTGCAGGCCAGCGCCGTGCTGCAGGACATCTGGGAGCCGGCCAAAGCCGTCGCGCTGATCAACGCGGAGAAGGCCAGCTTCACCATGGCCTCCACGCCGTTCCTCACCGACCTGGCACGCACCGTTGCCGAGACCGGCGTGGCCGTGCCCAGCCTGCGCACCTTTTTGTGCGCGGGTGCACCCATCCCCGGCCCGCTGGTCGAGCAGGCCCGCAAGGCGCTGGGCGCCAAGATCGTCTCGGCCTGGGGCATGACCGAAAACGGCGCCGTCACGCTCACCCGGCTGGACGACGACGATGAGCGCTCCTTCAACACCGACGGCTGCCCGCTGCCCGGCGTGGAAATCAAGGTAGTGGATGTCGATGGCCAGCCGCTGCCGCCCGGCCAGCCCGGCAAGCTGCTGCTGCGCGCGTGCTCCAACTTCGGCGGCTACCTGCACCGCCCGCACCTCAATGCCACCGACGCGGACGATTGGTTCGACACCGGTGACCTGGCCCGTATCGACGAGCGCGGCTACCTGCGCATCACCGGCCGCAGCAAGGACGTGATCATCCGCGGCGGCGAGAACATTCCGGTGGTCGAGGTGGAATCGCTGCTGTACCGCCACCCGGCCATCGCCCTGGCCGCCGTCGTGGCCTACCCCGACGAGCGCCTGGGCGAGCGGGCCTGCGCCGTGGTGGTACCCAAGCCGGGGCAAACCGTCGATCTGCCGGGCCTGGTGCAGTTCCTGAAAGAGCAAAGGATTGCCGTGCAGTACATCCCCGAGCGCCTGATCGTGCGCGACGCGATGCCCTCCACACCGTCCGGAAAGATCCAGAAATTCAAGCTGCGCGAGATGCTGC
>NZ_ACQT01000170.1 GCF_000175235.1 Acidovorax delafieldii 2AN
CAGTAGTCCACCAGCGCGTCGATTTTCATTGGATTTGTCGAACACCGCGTCCACCCCGAGCTGGGCGCAGCGCATGCGCACGTCGGGCGTGGCGTAGTTGCTCAGCACCACCATCTTCTGGGTGGGCTTGCGCGCGCGGCAGGCGGTCAGCACGCCCAGCCCGCTGCCCTGGCGCAAGAAGAGATCGACAATGGCCAAGTCCCACTGGCCGGAGTGGGTGGTCAACCACTCCTTGCCCTCGTCTTCGGTGGCGCTGAAGCCGACCGCCTCCACGCAAGCGAGTTCTTCGAGGGTGCCGATCAGATTTTCCCGGATCGTGGCGTTGTCTTCAACAATGTAGGTACGGAGTTTCACAGCCTGATCCATTCGGGAGCGACCAGAGCAGGTGTGCTGGGGCCGAGCCTCTAATCTAAGAGCGTTCGCTCGTCGATTCTGCCAGCGGCAGCAGGTTGCCTTCGTAGGATCTTTCTTACGTCCGATGGCCACAGACCGGGCAGTCGGGGCGGCGCTGGAGGTGCATCGTGTTCCACTCCATCGACCGGCCATCGAGCATGAGCAGCCGGCCCGCCAGCGAGGGCCCGGCGCCGGCCAGGAGCTTGAGCGCCTCGGCCGCCTGCATGGCGCCCACCACGCCCACCAGCGGGGCCAGCACCCCCATGGTCGAGCATTGCACTTCCTCGAAGGCGGCGTCCGGTGGAAACACGCAGGCATAGCATGGCGACGATGCCTCACGCGGGTCCACCACCGTCATTTGCCCGTCAAAGCGGATGACAGCGCCCGCCACCAGGGGCTTGCCGTGCCGCACGCAGGCAGCATTCACTGCATGGCGGGTGGCGTAGTTGTCGCTGCAGTCCAGCACCACCGTGGCTTGGGGCACTAGCGCATCGAGCAAGGCGGCGTCCGCCCGCGCTTGCAATGCCGTCACGCGCACTTCGGGGTTGATGGCCGTGATGGCCCGGGCCGCCGATTCGACCTTGGGTTGCCCCACGCGATCGGTGGTGTGGGCGATCTGCCTTTGCAGGTTGGTCAGGTCCACCACGTCGTTGTCCACCAACGTGATGTGTCCCACGCCCGCCGATCCCAGGAACAGGGCGGCGGGCGAGCCCAGCCCGCCCGCGCCGATGATGAGCGCGTGGCTGGCCAGAATGCGCTCCTGGCCTTCGATACCCACCTCGTCAAGCAGGATGTGGCGGGAATAGCGCAGAAGCTGGTCGTCGGTCATGGCGGGTAGGCAGGGCACGTGTACGTAAAAAAGGCCGGGCTCCGCGGGGAGTCCGGCCTCGCTGGGAGGGCGGTGAGCCTCAGTTCTCTTGCCTCAATTCTCTTTCTTCTCTTCCTTGCGCTCGGTCAGCGTCTTGCTGACGAGCACGGGACGGCCCTTGAACTGGTTCAGTGCCTGCGTGAGCTGGAAGTCCTTGTCGGTGCCGAACTCGGGAATCTTGCGCTCCGCCACGGGCTTCTTGGCTTCTTCTTCCATGCGTTTGCGGGCTTCTTCGCGTGCTTTCTCGCGGGCCTCGTCCTTTTGCTCCTCGCCCTGGCCGCTGCCCAGGTGCTTGTCGAGGTCGGCCTCGCGCATGCGCAGTGCGGCGAACACATTGCCTTCTTCCGACTCGTCGATCATCACGTCGGGCACGATGCCCTTGGCCTGGATCGATTTGCCGCTGGGCGTGTAGTAGCGGGCGGTGGTGAGCTTGAGGCCGGTATCGGGGCCCAGGGGGCGTACGGTCTGCACCGAGCCCTTGCCAAAGGTCTGGCTGCCCATGATGGTGGCGCGCTTGTGGTCTTGCAGCGCGCCGGCCACGATCTCGCTGGCCGAGGCAGAGCCTTCGTTCACCAGCACGATCAAGGGCACGGTCTTAAGGGCTGCCGGCAGACGCTTGAGCGGGTCACCGCTGCCCCGGCGCTGGTAGAACTCGGGCGCGGCCTTGTAGGTGGCCTTGCTCTCGGCGAGCTGACCATTGGTGCTGACCACGGTGACGTTTTCGGGCAGGAAGGCGGCCGAGATGGCAACGGCTGCGTCGAGCAGCCCGCCCGGGTCGTTGCGCAGGTCGAGCACCAGCCCCTTGAGGCGCGGCTCCTGCTTGTAGATCTCTTCGATCTTGCGCACGAAGTCGTCCACCGTCCGTTCCTGGAACTGCGACAGCCGCACCCAGCCGTAACCCGGCTCGATGACCTTGCCCTTCACCGACTGGGTCTTGATCTCTTCGCGCGTGATGGTCACGGGGAAGGTGCGGCTTTCCTCCTTGCGCAGGATGGTGAGCGTGACCTTGGTGTTGGGCTCGCCGCGCATCTTCTTGACGGCATCGTTGAGTGACAGGCCCTTGACCGCGGTGTCGTCGATCTTGGTGATCAGATCGTTGGTCTTGAGGCCGGCGCGGAAGGCCGGCGAGCCTTCGATGGGCGAAACAATCTTGACCAGTCCGTCTTCCTGGGTGATCTCTATGCCAACACCCACGAAGCGGCCCGTGGTTCCTTCGCGAAATTCCTTGAACGACTTCTTGTCGAAATACTGCGAATGGGGGTCGAGGCTGGCCACCATGCCCGAGATGGCGTCGGTGATGAGCTTCTTGTCATCCACCGGCTCGACGTAGTCGGTCTTGACCAGCCCGAAAACAGCCGACAGCTGCTGGATTTCTTCCAGCGGCAGCGGCGTCATGGCGCCACGCGCCACGGTCTGCAGGGATACCGTGGTCAGCGCTCCCGCCACGACACCGATCGACACCCACCCTGCAATTTTGAGTTTCTGGCCCATACAAACACCTTTACCGCTTCATTTCAATATACACCTTGGAAGGGCCGCGCCCGCCGCGGTTCCCGCGCGGGCGCTCACTTTCGCAGGATTTTTTGGGCGTCGCCCCCGGCTTTACACGGGCTTCACATGGGGCTCGCGCTTGCCACGCGGGCTCAGGCCTTGCCCTGCGATGCCACGGCGGCCGCAGCCCGGGCCGCAGCCTCGGCGTCGCCCAGATAGTAGTGGCGGATGGGCCGCAGGTCGTCGTCCAGTTCATATACCAGCGGAATGCCGTTGGGAATGTTCAGGCCGACGATGGCGTCGTCCGAAATGTTGTCCAGGTACTTGACCAGCGCCCGGATGGAGTTGCCGTGCGCGGCCACCACCACGCGCTGGCCCGAACGGATGGCGGGGGCCATGGTGTCGTTCCAGAACGGCAGCACGCGGGCCACGGTGTCCTTGAGGCATTCGGTCAGGGGAACGTTCTGGGCGTCCATGCCGGCGTAGCGGCGGTCGCTGCGCTCGCAGCGCGGGTCGGCGGCTTCCAGGGCCGGCGGCGGGGTGTCATAGCTGCGGCGCCACACCAGCACCTGGGCGTCGCCGTACTGCTTGGCCATGTCGGCCTTGTTCAGGCCCTGCAGCGCGCCATAGTGGCGTTCGTTCAGGCGCCAGCTCTTTTGCACGGGCAGCCAGGTGCAGTCCATCTCGTCGAGGCAATACCACAGGGTGTGGATGGCGCGCTTGAGCACGCTGGTGTAGGCCAGGTCGAACTCGTAGCCCTCGGCCTTGAGCAGTTTGCCCGCCGACATGGCCTGCGATACCCCGGTGGGCGTGAGGTCGACGTCTGTCCAGCCGGTGAAGCGGTTTTCAAGGTTCCAGGTGGATTCGCCGTGTCGGATCAGAACGAGTTTGTGCATGGTGTCCCTAGGGAAAGCGGGTCAAAACCATACATTCTAAAATTGCGCGGTTTGCCAACCCAAGGAATCTTCGTGAAATTCGTTATCGACAACTGGTATTTGATCCTCGTGGCACTCGCTTCGGGCGGCATGTTGGTGTGGCCGCTGCTCAAAGGTGCGGGCGCTGGCACGCTCACGCCCGCGCTGGCCGTGCAGCTCATCAACCGCGAGAAAGCCGTGGTCATCGACGTGTGCGAAACCGAGGAATTCGCGGCTGGCCATGTGAACGGTGCCAAGAATGTGCCGCTGGGCCAGCTGGAAGAGCGCCTGCCCACGCTGGTGAAGAACAAGGCCTTGCCCCTGGTGCTGGTATGCGCCAGTGGCGCCCGTGCCCAGCGGGCCGTGGCGATGGCCAAGAAACTTGGCTATGAAAACGCCCAGGCCATGGCTGGTGGCCTGAAGGCCTGGCGCGAGGCCAGCCTGCCCGTGGAAAAGGCCTGATCTGCCCCCAGTTATTGCATAGCCGATAAGCTGGAACCCGCTTTGTTGCCAACAGGAAAGATCGCCATGCAGTCCGTGAAGATGTACACCACCGCCGTTTGCCCGTATTGCATCCGCGCCAAGCAGATCCTCAAATCCAAGGGCGTGGAGCAGATCGAGGAGATCCGCATCGATGTCGATCCGGCCGCTCGCAGCCACATGATGGAAATTACCGGCCGCCGCACCGTGCCGCAGATCTTCATCGGCGACACGCATGTGGGCGGTCATGATGACCTCGTGGCCCTCGACAGCCGCGGTGGGCTGATGCCCCTGCTGGGTGCGGCCTGAATCGCCAGGGCGAAGCGCCCGCGCTGCATAATGCACCCCCATGTGCCCGCTGCGGGAGCTGCTCCCCGGCGGGTTTTGTTTTGCTGAAATTTCGTTAGAGCAGAGAGACTTTCACCATGGCCGATCAAGAAAACCCCGTGTTCCAGATCCAGCGCGTCTACCTCAAGGACATGTCGCTCGAGCAGCCCAATTCGCCCGGCATCCTGCTCGAACAGGAACAGCCCAGCGTGGACATCCAGCTGGGCGTGGAAGCCACGCCGGTGGCCGAGGGCATCTATGAAGTGGCCGTCACGGCCACGGTGCAGACCAAGATCAAGGACAAGACCGTGTTTCTGGTCGAAGCCAAGCAGGCCGGCATTTTCGAGATCCGCAACATCCCCGAAGACCAGATGGGCCCCATCATGGGCATCGCCTGCCCGCAGATCGTGTACCCCTACCTGCGCGGCAACGTGGCCGACATCGTGAACCGTGCGGGCTTCCCGCCCGTGCACCTGGCGGAAATCAACTTCCAGGCCATGTACGAGCAGCAGCAGGCGCAAGCCGCCGGCGAACCTTCGCCCATCATCACCCAGTGATGCAGTTCAGAGGCCTTTTAGGCCTCTGGCGCTTTATGGACAAGCGCAAGCAGCTATGAAAATAGTAGTTCTTGGCGCCGGTGCCTGGGGCACGGCGCTGGCCATGAGTGCCGCCCAGACGGGCGGCCACGCAGTCGCGCTGTGGGCGCGCGATGCGCAGCAGGTGGCCGACATGCAGGCCGAGCGCCAGAACACGCGCTATCTGCCTGGCATTGCCTTTCCTCCGGCGCTCGCGGTATCGGGCGCCGATCCCCTCGCGCTGGTGCGCGCCGCCGACCTCGTGGTGGTGGCTACGCCCATGGCCGCGCTGCGCACCATGCTGCTGGCCCTGCGCGGCTGCACGGCCCCTGTGGCCTGGCTGTGCAAGGGCTTTGAGGCGGTGGCGCCTGCCGATTCCGCTTCTTATGGGCTGCTGGCGCACGAGGTGTGCGCGCAAGCAGCTCCTGATCTGATAGCAGGTGTGCTCAGCGGCCCCAGCTTTGCCCAGGAAGTGGCGCGCGGCCAGCCCACGGCGCTCGTGGCGGCCAGCCGCCACGCCGTTGTGCGCGACGCGCTGGTTGCCGCGTTCCACAGCCGCAGCGTGCGTGTCTATGCCAACGACGATATCGTGGGCGTGGAAGTGGGTGGCGCGGTGAAGAATGTGCTGGCTATCGCCACCGGCCTGTGCGATGGCCTGAACCTGGGGCTCAATGCCCGCGCGGCGCTCATCACGCGGGGCCTGGCCGAGATGACGCGCCTGGGCGTAGCGCTGGGTGCGCGGCCCGACACCTTCATGGGGCTGTCGGGCATGGGCGACCTGGTGCTGACCGCCACGGGCGATCTCTCGCGCAACCGCCGCGTGGGCCTGCTGCTGGCGCAGGGGCAAAGCCTGCAGCAGGCGGTCGACTCGCTCGGCCACGTGGCCGAAGGGGTGTACTGTGCCCGCACGGTGGCGCAGCGCGCCATCGGGCTCGGGGTGGACATGCCCATCACGCAGGCGGTGGTCGCCCTGCTGGACGGCCGCCTGGCCCCGGCGGATGCCGTGGGGCTGCTGATGGGGCGGGACCCGGCATCAGAACTGCGCTGACGACCAGCGGCGCACCCCTCAGAACACCCCAAACAGCATCAAAAGCAATACGACCGAGAGGGGAACTCCGAGCAACCACAGGATGATGGGCATGGCGTTTTCCTTGAAAGTAGAGTGGGCTCTACCGTAGGTGCGCTCAGCCGTTCACCGTGTGCGTGCTGGCAGTGCCTGGCCGTAGGCCGGTGCCTACCCTGCCTGTGGGCTCTGGGCTCTGGGCTCTGGGCTCTGGGCTCTGGGGTCTGGGGTCATTGGGTCGCTGCTACGGCCCCTCGGGGCCCTCGACCCACGCTCGCCGGTGCGGTTGCAGTGCAGGCTGCGCGGTTCTGCTGACGGCGCGAGAGGCCGCTACAAAGGCTCATCGCCCAGGGAGCCCCTGCATGAATCGAGCGGCAAGGGTGCGCAGCGGATCGGATGGGCTGCAAGGCGCCAAGCACAGCAATCGCCGTAGCTATCGCGAGCATTGGCAACGTCAGACCGCCCGAGCTCGCAGATGCACACAGCGCGGCGATTCGTGCAGAGGTTCCCCAGGGCAAGTTCCACGACCGGGCTGCCACTCTGCTGTGCCGCAGATGCCGGCTTGGCGCGCTGAGCCACTCCGTTGGCACCTGCATTGCTGGTACAACAGGGGCGTTCACAGCCCCAGTTCGAGCGCCAGCAGTTCTTCCACCGTCTGGCGGCGGCGGATCAGGCGGGCCTGGCCGCCATCAAACAGCACTTCGGCAACCAGCGGCCGGGTGTTGTAGTTGGAGGACATCGAGGCGCCATAGGCGCCCGCGTCGTGGATGACCAGCAGGTCGCCCACCCGCGCATCCGGCAGATTGCGGGGCAGCACCACGCCGCCGTCGCCCTGCGTGAACACATCGCCCGACTCGCACAGCGGCCCCGCCACCACGCTGGGCCGCTCGGCCGCCGTGCTGCCGTCGCGGCGCAGCACGCTCATGGTGTGGTAGCTGCCGTACATGGAGGGGCGCATCAGCTCGTTGAAACCGGTGTCGAGCAGCATGAAGTGGTTGTTGCCGGCATTCTTGGTGGCACGCACCTCGCCCAGCAGCACGCCCGATTCGGCCACCAGATAGCGGCCGGGCTCGATCTCCAGGCCGAGCGGGTGGCGCACGATGGCTTCGGCCTGCTGGCGCGCCGCATCCCACAGGCCGTGGTAATGCTGGGTGTCGATCACCGGGTCGCCATCGCGGTACGGAATGGACAGGCCGCCGCCAGCCGAAATGGCCTGCAGGTCATGCCCCGCGGCGTGCGTGGCCCGCACCAGCTCCACCATGGCGCCACACACCTGCTCGAGGTGCCGGTAGTCCACGCCCGAGCCGATGTGCATATGCAGCCCCGCCAGCTTCAGGCCGTGCTGGCGGATGGCGGCCAGCGCGGCGGGCAGGTCGGTGTGCCAGATGCCGTGCTTGCTGTGCTCGCCGCCGGTGTTGGTCTTGTTGCTGTGGCCGTGGCCAAAGCCGGGGTTGATGCGCAGCCACACCGCGTGGCCCGGCGAGGCCGCGCCCAGCTGGTGCAGCATGTCGATGGAGCCGGCGTTCACCGGCACGCCGTGCTCCACCACGCAGGCTAGCGTGGCCGCATCGAACAGGTCGGCGGTGAACACGATCTCTGCCGGTCCTTCGCCCGGGGTGCCCGCCTGGTAGCCGGCGGCCAGCGCGCGCAGGATTTCGCCGCGCGAGACGGCGTCCACCTTGACGCCCTGCTCGCGCATCAGCCTGAGGATGTGGATGTTGGAGCAGGCTTTCTGCGCAAAGCGGATGGTTTCGAAATTCGACAGCTGCGCAATGCGCTGGCGGACGGTGGCGGCGTCATACACCCACAGCGGGGTGCCGAACTGGTCGGCGAAGGACCACAGCTGCGCGGGCGAAAAAGGGTTGGACATGGGAGCGATCCGGGGTGCTGGAAAAACGCCATGATGCCGTGGATTGATCATTTGATCCAATGCTTTGAAGTTTGCCTGGCATTCATTCTGGATATGCTTTCGACCCATGACCACCACTTCGGATCCCGCCGCCGCAGCCCGCATCACCCACCGCCATATCGAGGTGTTCCGCGCTGTCATGACCGCCGGCAGCGTGACCGGGGCGGCCGATCTGCTGCACAGCTCGCAGCCCACCGCCAGCCGCGAACTGGCCCGGCTGGAGGCCTTGCTGGGCTATGCCCTGTTCGAGCGCCTGCAGGGCCGGCTGCGCCCCAACGCCCGTGCGCTGGCCCTGTGGGACGAGGTGCAGCGCTCGTGGCAGGGGCTGGAGCGCGTGGTGGACCGTGCCGTGG
>NZ_ACQT01000169.1 GCF_000175235.1 Acidovorax delafieldii 2AN
AGCAGGCGCAGGCGCCTGTCGAGCGGCACACGCTTGAGGCACAGGCCCGCCACGCGGCGGATGGTGGCGGAGTCGTTCGTGGGTACGGGAAGGGTGTGGTCGCGCGTGGCGGTCTTGAAGTCGTCGTAGCGCAGCTTGATGCCGATGGTTCTGCCCGCATAGCCCTTGCGCTGCAGGTCTTCGGCCACACGCTGGCACAGGTCGGTGAAGATGCGCGAGAGTTCGGCCTTGTCGCGCACGGCGTGCAGGTCGCGCTCGAAGGTGGTTTCGCGGCTCATGCTGACGGGCTCGCTCTCGGTCACCACGGGGCTGTCATCCCGGCCCCAGGCCACCCGGTGCATCCACGCACCGGTGGACCTGCCGAAGTGGGCGATGAGCCACTGCTCGTCCTGCGCCGCCAGCTGGCCAATGGTTTCCACACCCAGCCGCGCCAGCTTCTCGCCCGCCTTGGGCCCGATGCCATTGATCTTGCGCACGTGCAGCGGCCAGATCTTCTCCTGCAAGTCTTCCTCATGGACGATGGAAATGCCGTTGGGCTTGTTGAACTCGCTCGCCATCTTGGCCAGCAGGCGGTTGGGCGCCACGCCGATCGAGCAGGTCAGGCCCGTCCTTTCATGGATGCTTTTCTGGATGAGCCGCGCCAGCACGCGCCCGCCTTCGCGCTGGCCGCCGGGCACGTGCGTGAAGTCGATGTAGACCTCGTCCACGCCGCGGTCCTGCATGACCGGGGCGATCTCGACGATGGCGCTCTTGAACATGCGCGAGAACCTGCGCACCTCGTCAAAATCCACCGGCAGCACGATGGCCTGCGGGCACAGCCGGGCCGCCTTCATCATGCCCATGGCCGAGCCCACGCCAAACTGCCGCGCAGCATAGGTGGCGGTGGTGATCACGCCGCGGCCCACGTAGTCCTTGAGCAGCGGAAACTCGGCCACCGGAATGAAACGCGGGTCGCGCGGACCCGCGCCATCACGGGCCTGCAGCAACAGCTCGTCCACCTTGCGCCGCCCGCCCCCGATCACGACGGGCAAGCCCTTGAGCTGGGGGTAGCGCAGCAGCTCCACGGAGGCAAAAAATGCATCCATGTCGAGGTGCGCGATGCGGCGCAGGGGCGGCGGGCAATCGGCGGGAGAGGCGCAGGCGGCTTCGGTCACAGCCGCTATTTTGCGCGGCGCTTCGCGTCTTCGCTGGTTGCAACCCGGCATGCAGTGTGCCAGGCAACCCTGCGGAAAGCCGGGCGGTGCAGGGGCCCGGCACGGCGAGCCGGCCGCCGTGCGTCGAGGCCCGCCCGCTGGCCAGGATGCCGCTGGATAGCCTCCGCAATGCGTGGCGCTGCGAGCGGGGTTTGTCTCTTACAGGGAACACGTGGGCCTGGGCGGCGCCACGCGGCCGAAGAAAATCCGAATCAGGCCTTTGCCAGCGCCGCCGTGCGAATGCCCTGCAGGGTGCCCGTGGGGGTGATGGCCTCGGGATCGATCAGGCAGTGCAACACGCTGGGCAGGCCGCTGGCGCGGGCGCGGGCCAGGGCGGGGGCGAAATCTTCGGTGCGCTCCACGCGCTCGCCGTGGCCGCCAAAGGCCTGGGCATAGGCCTTGAAATCGGGGTTCTTGAGCGCGGTGGCGCTGATGCGGCCGGGGTATTCGCGCTCCTGGTGCATGCGGATGGTGCCGTACATGGCGTTGTCCAGCAGCACCACAATGAGGGGCAGGCCATATTGCACGGCCGTGGCGAATTCCTGGCCGTGCATGAGGAAATCGCCGTCGCCGGCAAACACCACCACTTCGCGCTGCGGCCACAGGCGCTTGGCGCCCACGCCGGCGGGCAGGCCATAGCCCATCGACCCGCTGGTGGGGGCGAGCTGGCTGGCATAGGCGGTGAAGGGCCAGAAGCGGTGCACCCAGGTGGCGAAGTTGCCCGCGCCGTTGCAGAAGATGGTGTCGGCCGGCAGCACGGTTTGGAGGTGCTGCATCACCTGGCCCATCTGCAGGTTGCCCGGGATGCGGATGGGTGCCGGGTCGCTCCAGGCCAGGTATTCGGCATGGGCGGCTTCGGCGTGGGCTTTCCATGCGACTGGCGCCGTGGGGTGCACGCTGGCGAGCGCTGCCGCAAAGGCCCGCGGCGTGGCATGAATGGCTTGCGTGGGGCGGTAGAGCTTGCCCAGTTCATCGGCATCGGCGTGCACATGCACCAGCGGTTGCGCGGGCGTGGGAATGCCGAACAACTCATAGCCCTGCGAAGGCACTTCGGACAAGCGCCCGCCCACCACCAGCACCAGGTCCGAGGCGCGGATGCGCGCCAGCAGCTTGGGGTTGACGCCCAGGCCCAGGTCGCCGCCGTAGCAGGCATGCGTGGCCGGGAACAGCATCTGGCGGCGGAACGAGCAGTACACGGGAATCGACCAAGCCTCAGCAAACGCCGTGAACTCGCGCACGGCCTGCTCGGACCAGCGGCTGCCGCCCACGATGGCCACGGGGCTCTGGGCTGCACTGAGCCGTTGGGCCAGCGCTGCCATCTGCGCCGCGCCCGGATGGGTCTCCGTCACCTGGTAGGGCAGCGCATCGGCCACGGTGGCTGCCTCGGTGAGCAT
This sequence comes from Acidovorax delafieldii 2AN, assembly GCF_000175235.1. GTDB lineage: Bacteria > Pseudomonadota > Gammaproteobacteria > Burkholderiales > Burkholderiaceae_C > Acidovorax > Acidovorax delafieldii_B. The sequence continues at coordinate 2,588 of NZ_ACQT01000169.1, forward strand.
GTCTTCGGGCAGCGCCACCACCACGGGGCCGGGGCGGCCCGAGGTGGCGACATGGAAGGCGCGCGAGACCAACTCGGGCATGCGCGCCGGGTCGTCAATCTCCACCACCCACTTGGCCATGGTGCCGAAGACCGCGCCGTAATCCAGCTCCTGGAACGCCTCACGCCCCTTGGCACCGCGTGCCACCTGGCCCACGAAGAGGATCAGGGGCGTGGAATCCTGGTGCGCGATATGGATGCCCGCCGCGGCGTTGGTGGCACCCGGCCCGCGCGTCACGAAGCAGATGCCGGGCTGGCCCGTGAGCTTGCCCTGCGCCTCGGCCATCATGGCCGCGCCGCCCTCCTGGCGGCACACGGTGACGGCGATGCGGGCATCGTGCAGGGCATCCAGCACGGCCAAATAGCTTTCGCCGGGCACGCAGAACAGCTGCTGGACGCCGTGGGTGATGAGCTGGTCGACCAGGATCTGGCCGCCGGTACGCGAAGTGGTCGTTGTCATGGACAGGTCTCGAATAAAAGGGCAACGGAGGTGCCACCCGAGCATAGAGCCGCCGGCCCCGCCGCACGGCGCATCCGTGACATATGTCACTGGGCGCGGCGCGGCATGTGCCCGGGGATGCGCAAAAGCGGTTTGCCGACACCAGAATCCGCCACTTCGAAAACCGCACCTTCCCAACAGGACACCTATGAAACGCTGGATCCCATGGACCGCAGGCTGCGCCCTCGCGCTGGCGGCCCTTGCTGCCGCAGCGGCGGCCGGCGGCCTGTACCAGGCCGAAGCCCACCGCAACCGCTACGTCGACATCAAGCCCCGCCCCGTGGCCTACACCACCGAGGCGCTCTCCATCGAACGGGGACGCTACCTTTTCGAGTCGCGCGGCTGTGCCGACTGCCACGGCCTCAAAGGCACCGGGCGCGAATTCGTGAACGACGGCAAGGGCACGCGCCTGGCCGGTCCCAACATCACCCCCGCCGGGGTGGTGGGCCGCTACCAGCCCGAGGACTGGGACAGCGTGATCCGCCACGGCGTCAAACCCAACGGCCGCCCCGTGCTGGTGATGCCCAGCGAAGACTACAACCGCCTCACCAACGACGACCTGAACGCGCTGGTCTCGTACCTGCGCCAGCTGCCCGCGCAGCCGGGCCTGGAGGCCGCCATCGAGCTGCCCCGTCCGGCCTGGGTGCTGTATGGCTATGGCCTCATTCCCGATGCGGCTTCGAAGATCGACCACAACCTGCCCCCGTCGCGGCCCGTTGCGGCCGGCGTCAACGTGGAACACGGGCGGTACGTGGCCAACATGTGCCTGGGCTGCCACGGCGGCCAGCTTGCGGGCGGGAAGATCGCCGGCGCGCCGCCCGACTGGCCCGAGGCAGCCGACCTTCGCGCAGGCGCTGGCAGCGCCATGGCCCGCTACCCCGACGCCGCCCGCTTCATGGCGATGCTGCGCAGCGGCAAGCGCCCCGACGGCACCGCCATTGCCGTGATGCCCTTCGAGTCACTGGGCAAGCTCAGCGATGTGGATGCACGGGCCCTGCATGCCTATCTGCAGACCGTGCCGCGCCAGCCCTGAACGGGTGCCCCCGGACGCAGGCGGCGTGCGGCCCATCACGCGACGCGCGGAGGCCGATGGCTGTCACCGGCCCCGCGCCATGGCGCAGCCGGTCGGGCTGTCTTTGCGGGCAAAAAGGATAGGGTTTTCGGGCTTTTGCGCTTGTCTGACCTGCGCCGTCCGATATCAAAAATAAAGCAACCGGCACCCCAACGGCCACCCGCCACCCGCCACCCGCTACCCGCTATCGGCCAACGGGCACCGGCGGCGGCGGCGTCAGCAGCACACTGCCCCTGCAGCACTGGCGGCCAGGGCCGCAGGAAGGACCACCAGGCCGGCACAAGCCCGGCCGGCGCGCGGCCGCGGCGCTCAGGCGAGCGGGTAGGTTCCGAGCAACAGGATGCCGCGGTCCACCGCGTTGATGTCGGTGTGGCCGCAGAACGCCATGGTGATGTCCAGCTCTTTCTGGATGATCTCGAGCGCCCGGGTCACGCCCGCCTCGCCATAGGCGCCCAGTCCGTACAGAAAGCTGCGGCCGATCAGTGTGCCGCGCGCGCCCAGCGCGCGGGCCTTGAGCACGTCCTGCCCGCTGCGGATGCCGCCGTCCATCCACACCTCGATGTCCTTGCCCACCGCCTGGGCGATGGCCGGCAGCGCGGCGATGGACGAGGGTGCGCCATCGAGCTGGCGGCCGCCGTGGTTGCTGACGATGAGCGCGTCGGCACCGCTGTTGGCGGCCAGGCGTGCATCCTCGGCGTCCATGATGCCCTTCAGGATCAGCTTGCCGCCCCAGCGCTTCTTGATCCACTCCACGTCGCTCCAGTTGAGCTGCGGGTCGAACTGCTCTGCCGTCCAGGACGACAGGGAAGACAGGTCGCCCACGCCCTTGGCATGGCCCACGATGTTGCCGAAGGTGCGGCGGCGGGTAGCAAGCATGCCCAGGCACCATTGGGGCTTGGTGGCCAGGTTGATCAGGTTGGCGATGGTGGGCTTGGGCGGGGTGGACAGGCCGTTCTTGATGTCCTTGTGGCGCTGTCCGAGGATCTGCAGGTCCAGCGTGAGCTGCAGCGCCGAGCAGCCAGCGGCCTTGGCGCGGTCGATCAGGCGCTCAATGAAGTCGCGGTCGCGCATCACGTACAGCTGGAACCAGAACGGGTGGCGCCCGGTGTGCTCGGCCACGTCCTCGATGGAGCAGATGCTCATGGTCGAGAGCGTGAACGGGATGCCGAACGCCTTGGCCGCGCGCGCGCCCAGGATCTCGCCGTCGGCATGCTGCATGCCCGTGAGGCCCGTGGGCGCAATGGCCACCGGCATGGCCACGTCCTGGCCGATCATGGTGGTGCGGGTGCTGCGCCCTTCCATGTTCACGGCCACGCGCTGGCGCAGCTTGATGCCCTGGAAATCGGCCGTGTTGGAGCGGTAGGTGCCCTCGGTGTACGAGCCCGAATCGGCATAGTCATAGAACATGCGCGGCACACGGCGCTGGGCGACGACACGCAGGTCTTCGATGCAGGTGATTTTGGACAGATTGGGCACGCTGGCACTCCGGGGTAACAAGGGGATGGCACCGGATGGTAGGCCGCCGGGCCTGCGGGGGCCATCAAAATTATTTGGGCGCCCTGCAACAAATTTCCCGCCCCGGCCGGCGCGCGGCAGCACGGGTACCCTGCATTTTTGAATCCGAATGGCCTGCAGCGCTTATGCAACAGGCACAATAAGCTCTCTTTTTAGGAGCAATCCGTGCCCTCGCCGCCGCATTGGGCCACGAGCAAAGGCTCGGCGTCCGCGCCGGCGTACAAGCGGAACTGTCGCCGGCCTGCATGCTTGGCGGCATACATCGCCGCATCGGCATTGCGCGACAGCTCCTCGAAATTCTCGCCGTGCACAGGAAACAGGCTGATGCCGCCGCTCAGGCCCACCGGCAGGGTCTGGCTCTGGAGCACATAGGGCGCCTCGCACGCGGCCATGATCTTGCGCGCCACGCTGCACGCCTGCTCGGCCGAATCGATGCCGGGCAGCATGACCACGAACTCGTCCCCGCCCTGCCGGCACACGGTGTCGGACACGCGCATCACGGCCTTGAGCCGGCCGGCCAGCTGCACCAGCAGCTCATCGCCCACGTCGTGGCCCAGGGTGTCGTTGACCTGCTTGAAACCGTCGAGGTCGATGTACATCACCGCCACCATGCGCTCGTCGCGCAGCGCCTGGGCGAGGGCCTGGCGGGCGCGGTCCTGCAGCAGCACGCGGTTGGGCAGGTCGGTGAGGGGGTCGTACTGCGCCAGGTGCTCCATGCGCGCGGCCATGGCCACGCTCTCCGTCACGTCGCGCAGCACGGCCACGGCCCCGGTGACCTGGCCGTGCCGGTCGGTGATGGGGCTGGCCGACTCCTCGACGTCGAACGACTCGCCGCTCGTGCGGTGCCGCAACACGCCGCGCGTGGGCTCCACCGGCTTTTGCCGCTCCAGCGCCAGGCGCAGGGGGCTGGGCTGAGGCGCCACCCCGCCTTCGCCGCGCAGCCCGATCACCTCGTCCACATTGCGGCCCGCGGCGTCGAAGCCCTGCCAGCCGGTCATGCGCTCGGCCACGGGGTTCAGGTAGGTGATGACGCCCTGCGCATCCGTGCACACCACGGCATCGCCAATGGCCCTGAGCGTGAGGCGCATGCGCTCCTTTTCCTCGAACAGGGCTTCTTCGATGCGCTTGCGCTCGCTGATGTCGATGACCTGCACGAAGATGCCGCGCACCTGGCCGCCGTCCAGATCGGGCACGTACGAAGCCAGGGTGTGGCGCGACTGGCCCTGGGGATCGACGATGGTGCGCTCGAAGAGCTGCGCCTGCCCCTTCAGCGCACCTTCGAGGTAAGGCAGGTTCTTTGCGTAAAGCGCTTCGCCCAGCAGCTCGCGCACATGTTTGCCCCGCAGTTCTTCGGGGGACATGCCGTACCACTCCAGATAGGCATGGTTGGCGAAACGGTTGTGCAGGTCGCGGTCCCAGTAGCCGACCATCGAGGGCAGGTTGTTCAGGATGGTGCGCAGGTCGTGCTCAACCTGTTCCAGCTGCCCGCTGATCTCCTGGCGGCGGCGCAGTTCGCGGGCAAACAGCCACGCCAGGCCCACGCAGGAGACCATCAGCACGAGGGCAAAGCCCCCCAGCACCCAGGCGCTGCGGTGCCAGCTGGCCAGCACCACGTCCACCGACTGCGCCACGTTCACCACCAGCGGGTAGTCGCCCACGTGCCGGAAAGCGTAGAGGCGCTCCACGCCGTCGATCACCGCCCGGGCGGTGAACACGCCGCTGCGCTGGGACTGGATGGTGCGCATGTTGGGCGAGAGCGCCCTGCTGCTGCCCACCGCCGATTCGACGTACGGGTAGCGCGCGACGAGGGTGCCATCCGCGCGGAACACGGTCAGGCTGCTTTCGGGCCCCAGCTGCAGCGCCTCGAGCAGGTCCTGGAAATACTCCAGCCGAATGGACCCCACCACCACGCCGGCCAGTTCGCCGCCCGGCCCATAAAAGGCGCGGCTCACGGGCAGGATGTGCCGGCCATTCAGGCGTGCGCGCACCGGCCCGCCGACAAACAGCCCCGTATGGGCACCGCTCAGGAACACCTGGAAATAGTCGCGGTCGGCAAAGTTGGCCTGGCGCGGCTCGAGCGACTCCGAATCGATGATGATGTTGCCGGCCAGGTCCAGCACCACCACCGATCCTAAACCCCGCATGCGCAGCGAGTTGTCGAACAGCACCTTGTTGCGCATGGGGGGGGCAAGCGCCATCACCTGGGGATCGGTCACGCCGGCCACCACGCCCTGCAGGGACTGGTCGAACGACTCCAGCGTGCTGGCAATGCTCTGGTCCAGCGCGCGGGCCAGGTTGGCGTTGGCGCGCTCTGCGCTGCTCCACTCTTCAGCCCGCAAGGTCCAGATCGATCGGCCAAAAAGCCCGCCAATGCCCAGCGACAACAGCAGGGCCAGCAGGATCAGGCGGGAGGTGGCAATCGGGCGCACAAAATGCAAAAAGAAAGGTTGGGTAATTGTAAGAGAAGGTAATGCGCCGGCGGCATGGGAGCCGGCCCTGACCAACGCCTCAGCGCGCGCCTGCTCCGCCCGCCGCCACGCCGGCGCCGCGCACCTCGATGCGCACCTCGTCCAGCACGGCACCGCGCGCGTCCGTCAGCTGCACCACATGGCGGCCCGGCCAGGGCAACCACGCCACATCGGCCCCCTGCCCGAGCGGCCAACCATCCAT
>NZ_ACQT01000168.1 GCF_000175235.1 Acidovorax delafieldii 2AN
CATCAGCACGTTGAGCACCACATCCACCGCAGCGGGGCGCGGCGGGGCCACGGCCCCTGGCGGGTTGAATGGCAGGGCGCGCCGGCCCAGCCACAGCGTGAAAACGCCCAGGGGCAGGTTCAGCGCAAACAGCCACGGCCACGACGCCACCGACAGGATGGCCGCCGCCACCGAAGGCCCCGCCACCGAGGCCAGAGCCACCACCATGGAATTGACGGCCAGCCCCCGGCCCAGCTGCGCGCGCGGGTAGGTCAGGCGCACCAGGGCGGCATTCACGCTCATGATGCCCGCGGCGCCCAGGCCCTGAGCGGCCCGCGCCACGATCAGCGTGCCCAGCGAGTGCGCGAGCATGGCGCCCACCGAAGACACCGCGAACAACGCCATGCCCACGAAGTACACACGCCGGTAACCCAGGCGCTCGCCCAGCGACGCCAGCGGCAGCAGCATGACGAGCGTGGCGATCTGGTAGGCGTTGACCACCCAGATGGCGTGGGCCGCGCTGGCGTTGAGCTCGCGCGCAATGCCCGGCAAGGCCAGGTTGACGATGCTGCCGTCGAGCACCGCCATGGTGATGCCCAGGATGATGACCAGCATGGCGCGGTTGCGCGCCGGCTGGGGCAACCCGTCGATGGGCGCAGCGGCGGCCATGGGGGATGGAGTGGCGGTGCTCATCGGGCGGGAGGCTGGTGTGCGAGCTGCGCGCGGTGCCCACCCAGCGTCAGCCAGGTCAATGCCCCCGCCACGAAGGCCCCGCAGGCCATGCCCACCACCATGGGCAGCGGGCGGCCGTTGGCGAACAGGCCCACCACCCCCATGGCGGCGGCGCCGGTGAGCATCTGCAGCGTGCCCAGCAGCGCAGAGGCCGTGCCCGCGATGGCGCCGTGCTGTTCGAGCGCCAGCACCGACGTGGTGGGAATGACCAGGCCCATGCACGCGCTGGCCACGAAATACAGGGCGATCAAAACGCCCAGCCGGTCGCCCCCGGCAAGGTAGTACCCCAGCATCAGCGCCATCACCACACCGGCGGCGCCGGCCGCGAACTTGACCACCCGCACCAGGCCGAAACGTTCGCCCAGGGCGGCAGTGAATTGCGACGAGCCGATGAACGCCGCCGCGTTGAGCGAAAACGCCAGGCTGTACATCGTGGGCGTCAGACCGTAGTGGTTGATCAGCACGAAAGGCGAGCCGGCCAGGTACACGAAGAACCCTGCCATGGCGCATCCGCCGATGAACACCAGGCCCAGGTAATGGCGATCACGCAGCAGCAGGCCGTAGGCGCGCAGCGCGCTGCCCAGGCTGCTTTCCACGCGCTCGGCCGGCGGGCGGGTTTCATCAAGCGCCGCATGCACCAGCACCAGCCCCGCCAGGGCGGCCAGCAGAACGGCCCAGAACACGCCCCGCCATCCCGCCACGGCAATGACGGCACTGCCCGCCAGCGGCGCGAGGATGGGCGAAACGCTGAACACCAGCATGAGCAGCGACATGAGCCGCGCGGCTTCGGTGCCGGTATGAAGGTCGCGCACCACGGCGCGCGGAATGGCCATGCCGGCCGCCGCGCCAAGGCCCTGCACGAAGCGCAGTGCCACCAGGGTCTCGATGTTGCTGGCCAGCGCGCACCCCACGCTCGCCAGGCTGAAGACGACCAGGCCAAAGACGAGCGGAGGCCTGCGCCCCAGCATGTCGGACACCGGCCCGTACAGCAACTGGCCCACACCCAGCGAGAGAAAGAAGGCCGTGAGGCTCCACTGCACCGCACTGATGCCTGCCCCCAGGCTGTCGCCAATGGCCGGCAGTGCGGGCAGGTACATGTCGATCGCAAACGGACCGATGGCCGAGAGCAGGCCCAATATCAGGGCCATTCTCAGAAAACGTGAAACAGGCATAGCCGGGCATTGTCGCCACCGCCCGCCGTTTGCGCTTGCGAGCGCGCGGTTGCACCAGCACCGCATGGGGGCTCAGAACGGCGCGCGCACGTCAGGGTCCATCGAAAAGCGACGCCTGCCCTGTCTGCAGAGCTCCTTCGGCGGCCAGCATGCGCAGCTTGGTGTGCGCGCCGCCATGGGCCGAAAAGCCGCCTGGCTTGCTGCCGGCGGCCAGCACCCGATGGCAGGGAATCACGGGCGCAAAGGGATTGAGCCCCAGCGCCTGCCCGACGGCACGCGCCAGGCGCTTGTCGCCCAGCTCGGCCGCGATCTCGCCATAGGTGCGCGTCTGCCCCGGGGGAATGCGGCGCGTGATGGCGTACACACGGCGCTGGAAATCTGACACGCCACACATGTCGAGCACGACGGCACGCTCATCATGGGGCTGGCCCGCCAGCAGGGCCTGGACGATGGCGACGGCCTGCTGCGCCTCGGCTGTGGGCGGCGCTTCGGCTGCGCCGTGCGTGATGCGCGCCATGCGTTGCCGGGTCAGGGGGGGCGTGGCCTCGGGCAACTGCACCGCGCAAATGCCCTGCCCGCTCCACGCCAGGCCGCAGGGCCCCACGGCGGTGTCGAACAGGCACCAGCCCAAAGCCTTCATGGCGCCCTGCCCTTGGGCGCGCAGGCCTCTGCGCTTAGCGCGCGCCACGGTGCACGCAGGCCGCGCCGCCTTGCAGCCGATGGCTTTCGTGAAGCCGCACCTGCGCTGCGCGCAGCGGAGCAAGCCGCGCCCGGCGCAGGCAGGCAGACGTTCGCCTGTGGCAAGGCGGCGGTGCTGCACCACCGGTAACGGCCATGCGCAAGTGGTGGCAAGGCCCAGCGTTGCACCAGGCGGTAGCGCGGGCACCGCACCCTGGGGAATGACCCAAGCATGCGGGTATCGCCACGGCGCGTCAGCGCAGCCACACTGGGTGTACCGGAGCGGCGCCGCGCCACCGTGGCCCGGCCGGTGCAAGGAAGCAGCACGGCCTCACTCCATCGTGAGCGCCATCGCATCCGGCCCGGCCTGGCGGGAACGGCTCAGTGCCATGTCGGCCCGCCGCACAAGCTCTTGTGCGTCCTGGCCGGGCTCGGGCACCATGCAGGCCACGCCGAGACTGAACCCCACCACCCCCAGCGGAGCGCCAGCGTGCGGCAGGGCCAGCGCCACCAGCGCGGTGCGCACGCTCTGGGCGAGGGCCATGGCATCGGGCACCAGGGTGTCGGGCAGCAGCACCACGAAGGTCTCGCCGCTCCAGCGCGCCACATGCTCGTCCACCCCTTTCGAGGCCAGTTGCGCCAGCGTTACCGCCACGGTCTGCAAGCATGTCTCGCCCGCCAAGCGGCCATACTGCTCGCTGAAATGCTTGAACCGATCGACTTCGAGCAGGATCAGGGCGACGGGCCGTGCGACGCGCTGGCCATGGTCCCACACGCGCTGCAGCACCTGCTCGAAATGCCGCCGGTTGCACAGGCCGGTGAGCACATCGGTCTGGCCCAGCGCCTGGGTGGTGCGCTCGGACGCCTCGAGCGCACGGGTGCGCTCGCGCAGCTGGGCCTCCAGCGCATCGATGCGCGCCTGCAGCGCATGTGCGCCCCCTGCTTCGCTCAAGCGATGCGCCTCGAATGGCACCGAAATGCTGCTGTGCGCGATCTTCCAGTCATCACCTTCGCGCCGGAACAGCAGCACCTGGCGGGCCGTTTCGCGCGACAGGGCCGAAGCCGGGCCTGGCAGATGGATGTGAAAGAACGCTGTGACCAGTGCCGCGTCGTCGCTGACGTCCTGCAACGCCAGGTCAAGCATCTCGATGCCGATGCGCCCGGGCGCCTGGGCAAAATCGTGCCGCAGCACGTCCAGCCATTCGCTCCGGCGGGTGATGAGACGATGGCCGCTGCCGGTGTAGCCGCTGAAGCGCTCGCTGAACCGTTGCAGCAGGCGCTCGTCGCGGGCGGCGTACATCTCGATGTACTCCTCGAACAGCAGGCGGATCAGTTGCTGGCGTTCCAGTGGCATGGCGACGGGGTCCTGGGTTGACGAAGGGCGCGGGCGCACCAGTGTGCCTGCTGCATGCTCGCCGTGGCGCCTTGCCGCGCAGCAAGGGCCGGCGGCACGCCCGCAGCACGCGCAAACCACTGTAACACCCGGGCCGGCCCGAGAACAGCGCCGGGATGCCTCGGCACTGCCCCGCACCGGCGTGGCGCGCCTGCGCTCAGCCGGCCCGCAAGGCCGCGCGCAACTGGGCGCCCAGTTCGGGCTTGTCGGCAAAAGGATCGGTGGGGTTGCGGGCCTGCAGGATGTCTTCCATGCGCGTCTGCACCGCGCCGATGGCCTTGGGGTGGCTGTAGATGTAGAACTGCCCCCCCGCCACGGCATCGAACACTTTCTGCGCCACCTCGGCGGCAGTGACTTTGCCCGCACTCACGGCCTTGCCGATCATGGCCTGGCCGATGAGCTGGCTCTTGGTCGGCTTGTCGGCGGCCAGTTCGCCCGGGCGGTTGCGCTGGCTGTCGTTGATGCCGGTAGCCACGAAATACGGGCACAACACGCTGGCGCCCACCTGGTCGGTGACGAGCGACAGGTCCTGGTACAGCGTCTCGGAGAGGCTCACCACCGCGTGCTTGCTCACGTTGTAGATGCCCATGTTCGGCGGCGCCAGCAGGCCCGCCATGCTGGCGGTGTTGACGATGTGGCCGCGCCAGGCGGGGTCGCTCTTCGCGGCCTCCAGCATCATGGGGGTGAACACGCGCACGCCATGCACCACGCCCATGAGGTTCACGCCCAGCACCCACTCCCAGTCCTTGACCGAGTTCTCCCACACCAGCCCGCCTGCACCCACACCGGCGTTGTTGAACACCAGGTGCGGTGCGCCGAAGCGCTCCAGCACAGCGGCGCCGAGTTGCTCCATCTGCTGTCCGTTCGAAACGTCTACGCGCTGGGCCAGCACTTGCGCCCCGGCGGCGCGCATCTCGGCCGCAGCGGCGTCGAGCGCGTCCTGCTGCACATCGACCAGCACCAGGTTCATGCCCAGCCGCGCACCAATGCGCGCGCACTCGAGTCCGAAGCCCGACCCCGCGCCCGTCAGCACCGCCGTCTTGCCGGCAAAGTTATCGATCATGTCTGTCTCCTTCAGTTGTCTGCTTGTGAATGGGTGGATACGTTGGGAACTGGCGCAGCCGAGGCCCGCAACCGCCGCGCAAGCCCGCCGGGCCGTTCAAGCGGGGCTTCGCTGGCGTGCGCAGGCGCTGCATCTTCCTGGCGAAGCCAGGAGAAGGGACGCGGCGCAGCCGCTCAGGGAGACGCCCTCAATACATAGCCCACGCGTGGAAAGTGCACGTGCACCGTGCCGGCCCGGGGGTCGGTGCGGCGTAGCGTGTAACGCGTGCGCGTGGCGGCGATCAGCTCGCCCGCCGTGGGCTCGGTGCCAAAACTCTCCGCCGCCACCGTCACCTGCGCGCCCAGCGCAATGCCATGGTCGTCCTGGAAGACATCCGCCACCACGGGCAAGGGCTCGGCACCGGCGGCCACCGTGATGGCATCGGCGGCGCTGAACTTTTCCATGCGGCCGTGCCCCAGCGCAGCGACACGGTCCATCCACTCGGTCACGGCGGGCGTGGCTTGAAAGATGTCCGCCATCACCGGCACGCACTGGCGCGTGAACCACAGCGGGTGGTAGGCGGCAACGTCGGCCACGCAAGGCTCGGCCCCGAACGTGAAATCGTGCTCTTCAACCATGTGCGCGATGCGCCGCAGGTAGGAGCGGTAGGCCACCGTCGCGTCGGCCGGCCGCAGGCGCTGCATGCCCGCGCTCATCTGGCGGCGGTCCTCGCCAAACGCCTGGGCCGCCGCAGGTGGCAGGTTGACAAACAGCACCTCGGCGCCGCGCGGCTGCAGGTTGTAGGCCATGGCCGCCCAGAACAGCGTGCTGTCGGCCCACTGGGCAAACACCCGGGCCACGCCCTTGAGGTGGGGCGGGTACAGCGGGGGCTCGGGGTGCTCGTGCTCCAGCACTTCGCAGATCAGCGCCGAGTCGCAGTAGATGTCGGCACCGATCTGCAGGAACGGCGTCTTGCGGTAGCCCCCCGTAAGGGCCACCACGTCGGGCTTGGGCGCAACGCTGGGGATGACCACCGATTTCCAGGGCAACTGCTTGAAGCCCATCACCAGGCGGATTTTTTCCGAAAAGGGCGACGACGGGTAATGGTGCAGGATCAGGGCAGACATGGGCAATCTCCGCAAGGGTGAAACAGGCGGCCGTGCGGGACGTCAGCGGCCCGCCCCGCCGCTCGGCGGGCTCCAGAGCATCTCGATGTGGGGAATGTCATCTTCCAGATACACCTCCGACACCGCAGCGAAGCCCAGGCTGCCATAGAAGCGCTGCAGGTGCGCCTGCGCACTGATGCGAATGCCGCGGCCGGGCCACACCGCCTGGCAGCGGGCGATGCCTTCCTGCATCAGCGCCCGCCCCGTGCCATTGCCGCGCGCCTCGGGCGCGGTGACCACGCGGCCGATGGCGGGCTCGGCGTAGTTCACGCCCGGGTCCACGACGCGCAGACAGGCCTGCAAGGCGCCCGCGTCGTCGTAGCCCAGCAGATGCCAGGAGTGCTTGTCGGCGCCGTCGGGGTCCTGGTAGGGCCCCTGCTCCAGGATGAACACCCTGCAGCGCAAGGCCAGCGCGTCGTGCAGAGCGTGCACGCCCAGGTGGTCGAAGCGCTCCCAGGTCCAGTGCAACGCCATCACGGCGCCCCTACGGTGGGGGCACTTGTCGCTGCCCGCACCACCGTCACAGCCCCGGCCTTGCCTGCCGTGCAAGGGCCCCGCCACACTGCTGGCGTCCTTCTTGAAGGAGACGACACGCAACGGCTCACAGAGCGCCTCATACCAGCCTGACGAGTTGCTTGCCGAAGTTCTTGCCCTTGAGCAGCCCCAGAAAGGCTTCGGGCGCGGCGGCAATGCCCTGGGCGATGGTTTCGCGCGGACGCAGCTTGCCGCTGCCCACCAGCGTGCCCAGTTCGGTCAATGCCTCGGGCCAGACTTCCATGTGCTCGCTCACGATGAAACCCTCGACCTTCATGCGGTTGATCAGCATGAGCGCGGGGTTGGCCATGGGCAGAGGCTGGCCGTCGTAGCCGGCGATCATGCCGCACAGGGCAATGCGGCTGAAGGCGTTCATGCGCAGCATGACGGCGTCCATGATCCAGCCACCCACGTTCTCGAAATAGCCGTCGATGCCGTTGGGGCACGCTTCCTTGAGGGCCTTGGACATGGCCTTCACATCGCTGTGCTCACGGTAGTCGATGCAGGCGTCAAAGCCCAGTTCCTCCACGGCATACCGGCACTTCTCTGCGCCGCCGGCAATGCCCACCGCGCGGCAGCCGCGTGCCTTGGCCAGGGCGGCAAACGCGCTCCCCACTGCGCCGCTGGCCGCGCTCACCACAACCGTGTCGCCCGCCTTGGGCGCAATGATCTTGACCAGCCCGTACCACGCCGTCACCCCGGGCATGCCCACGGCGCCCAGGTAGTGCGATAGCGGCACATGCGTGGTGTCCACCTTGCGCAGCGCGCCCGGCTGGTTGCCATCGACCACGCTGTATTCCTGCCATCCACCCATGCCCACGACCTTGTCGCCCACGGCATATTTGGGGTTGCGGCTTTCGACCACCTCGCCCACCGTGCCGCCGATCATCACTTCGCCCAGGGGCTGCGATGCCGCGTAGCTCTTGCTCTCATTCATGCGGCCGCGCATGTAGGGGTCGAGGCTGAGGTAGTGGTGGCGCACCAGCACCTCGCCGTCTTGGAGGGCCGGCGTTTCCACGGCCACCAGCCTGAAGTTGCTGGCCACGGCCTCGCCCTGCGGGCGGTTGTCGAGCACGATCTGTTGATTGCGGGGCATGGAAGACTCCTTGTTACTACATTTTTTATAGCTTGATGCGCTTGATCAGTGAGCGCAGCAGCCCGTTTTGTCTCAAAAACCGGTGCGCACACGGCCCGTGACGGCCGGCACGCACCTCAATCGGTGGAGATCACCTTCAACCCGTCGCTGGCACCATTGCCGGCGGCACCCGCGGCGGGTTGCCGCCGCACGTACTTGAACGTGCCGGTGGCGTGGCTGCAGGCGCGGCCCTCGGCGTCGAACACCGTTGCCTCGGTGAAGGCCATGCTGGCGGTACGGTGGATGAGCCGGCCCTTGGCCACCAGCGGCCCCCGGGCGGGTTGCATGAAACTCGTCTTCATCTCGATGGTGACCACGCCGAAGTCGGGCGTATCGCTGCGAGCGGCCGTGGCCATGGTCACGTCCAGCAGGGTCATCGTGGCGCCGCCATGGGTCACCGCGAACGAATTGAGGTGCTCGGGTTGCGCTGTGTAGTGCAACTCGGACTCGCCCCCCTGCATGCGGTGCAGCGCAAAGCCCAGGTGACTGACAAAAGGAATATCGGCACCAAATTTCAACACGGTCAACTCCAGGAATCAAGAAAAGGCGTGAGGATAGCCCCACCGGCCTGAGGGCGGGGCCGGCTGCAGGCACCCTGCCGCCGCCCCGTATGGCAACGCCAGCGCGGGCCTGGCGGCGCAA
>NZ_ACQT01000167.1 GCF_000175235.1 Acidovorax delafieldii 2AN
CACTACGGCCAGGCGACACGTTGGTCGTTTGGAAACTGGATCGGCTCGGGCGCGACCTGCGCCATCTGATCAATACCGTCCATGACCTGACCGGACGCGGCATCGGCCTCAAGGTGCTGACCGGGCACGGCGCGGCCATTGACACCACGACCGCCGCCGGCAAGCTGGTCTTCGGTATCTTCGCCGCGCTGGCCGAGTTCGAGCGCGAGTTGATCGCCGAGCGCACCGTGGCGGGCCTGGCCTCAGCACGGGCACGCGGCCGGAAAGGCGGCCGGCCGTTCAAGATGACCGCCGCCAAGCTGCGGCTGGCGATGGCGGCAATGGGGCAGTCAGAGACCAAGGTCGGCGACCTGTGCCAGGAACTTGGCATCACGCGGCAGACCCTGTATCGGCATATTTCACCCAAGGGCGAGCTACGTCCAGATGGCGAGAAGCTACTCAGCCGAATTTGATGCCGACATGAGGCGACGTAGCGAAAGCGTGGTTTGTCTCAATTTGACGGCGGCGAACCGCAAGCGTTCGGTTCGCCGCTCGTTTCGGTCGCAGTGCTGGCCCGCGCCTGGAAACGTTGATAACACTCCAGCCCGCAGAAGTGCTCGACGTACTCCGCGCCTTCCGGTGTGAAGGCGGCATCGAGCGGAATTTCCTTGCAGCACACGCAGCAACTGGTGGCGGTCGGATCATTTGCATTCATGGTGGCACCCCTCCATTGACTGACGAAGACGGCGAATGCCGCCGCCGGCATCGGCTTTGCGAACAGAAAGCCTTGCCCGCGCTCGAACGCTTGGGCCCTCCGCCGTAGTCCATCCATCCGGCCGGGAAGCGCTCATGATCTTTCCCTGAATGCCCGCAACGCCCGCGCCAGTGACAGAAGAAACAGGCCGGTCAAACCGAGCGCCGTGATGACCCAATACTCGACAAGGAATGCACCGGCGGTTGTGCCGGCCAGCACGGCAGCGAGGATGGACAGGTGGCAGGGGCAAGTCAGCACGGCCAGCGTGCCCCACAGGTAGCCGGTGAACGGTTTGTGCGTCTCGGCCGGCATGCGCTCGGGGCTGTTCATGGCAAACTCTCCGCATGCTGTGCCGGCGCGGTCGGCATGGCGGCCAACTGCACTTCCAGATTGGCCAACGCTTCGCGCCGGCGTTCGACGAACTGACGCAGCACAGCAAGCTGCGCGGCAGTTTCATCGCAGTTCGCCGCATCCAGCGCCCGGCACAGCCGCGCCAATGCGCCGAGGCCGATGCCCGCCTCGAAGGCGGCCCGCACGAAGCACAGTCGCTGCAAGGCGGCGTCATCGAACAGGCCGTAGCCACCCGTGGTGCAGGCGACTGGCCGCAGCAATCCACGCAGCAGGTAATCGCGCACGATATGCACACTCACCCCGGCATCAAAGGCCAACCGGGACACCGTGTAGGCGTTCATCGAACACCTCCTTTTCCTCATCCGGCACAACACGAAAGCTGCTTCACGTCCTTGCTGAAGGTCTGCGCCGCGAGCTTCAACCCCTCGACCATCGTCAGGTAGGGGAACAACTGGTCGGCCAGTTCCTGCACCGTCATGCGGTTGCGAATGGCGAGAACAGCCGTCTGGATCAATTCGCCGGCTTCCGGGGCGACGACCTGCACGCCGATGAGCCGTCCGCTACCTTCCTCGATGACCAGCTTGATAAAGCCGCGTGTGTCGAAGTTGGCAAGCGCACGCGGCACGTTGTCGAGCGTGAGCGTGCGACTGTCGGTTTCGATCCCGTCGTGATGCGCTTCCGCTTCGCTGTAGCCCACGGTTGCTACTTGCGGATCGGTGAACACCACGGCCGGCATCGCGGTTAGATTGATGGCAGCATCCCCTCCGGTCATGTTGATCGCGGCACGGGTGCCGGCCGCTGCCGCCACATAGACGAATTGTGGCTGGTCCGTGCAGTCGCCGGCCGCGTAAATGTGTGGCGTGCTGGTGCGCATGCCCTTGTCGATGACGATGGCACCCTGCGCATTGACGGTGACTCCCGCCGCGTCGAGTGCCAGGCTGCGCGTGTTCGGTGTCCGTCCGGTAGCGACCAGCAGCTTGTCGGCACGTACTTCACCGTGTCCCGTGGTCAGCACGAATTCGCCGTTCACATGCGCGACCTGGCTGGCTTGCGTGTGTTCCAGTACCTTGATCCCTTCGGCACGGAAGGCCGCTGTGACGGCCTCGCCGATGGACGGGTCGTCGCGGAAGAACAGCGTGTTGCGAGCTAGGATCGTGACCTGGCTGCCCAGCCGGGCGAAGGCTTGCGCCAGTTCCAGCGCGACCACCGACGAGCCGATCACGGCTAGGCGTTCGGGAAGGGTGTCGCTGACCAGGGCCTCGGTCGAAGTCCAGTAGGGTGACTCTTTCAGGCCCGGAATCGGCGGCACGGCCGGGCTGGCACCCGTGGCGACTAAGCAGCGGTCGAAAGCTACCACGCGCTCGCCACCATCGTTTAAACGGACGACCAGGCTCTGCTCATCCTTGAAACGCGCCTCACCATGTACAACGGTGATGGCCGGGTTGCCGTCCAGAATGCCTTCGTACTTGGCATGGCGCAGTTCTTCGACGCGCGCCTGCTGCTGGGCCAGTAGTTTGCTGCGGTCAATCGCAGGCACAGTCGCCGCGATACCGCCGTCGAACGGACTTTCCCGACGTAAATGGGCGATGTGGGCGGCGCGAATCATGATCTTGGACGGCACGCAGCCGACGTTGACGCAGGTGCCGCCGATGGTGCCGCGCTCGATCAGCGAGACGTGCGCGCCTTGCTCGACGGCCTTCAGTGCTGCCGCCATTGCCGCGCCACCGCTACCAATGACGACGACCTGCAACGGGCGTTCGTTGCCACTGGGCTTATCAGCGGCCCCTATCCAGCCGCGCATCTTGTCGAGCAGGCCGGCGCGGTTGTCCGTCGGTGGCGCATCGGCAAGCGTTGCCTCGTAGCCCAGTCCGGCCACGGCGGTAGTCAGCGCATCCGATGACGTGCCCGCCTCAATGGCGAGTTGCGCTGTGCCCTTCGGATAGGACACCAGCGCCGATTGCACGCCGGGCACTTTCTCCAAGGCTTCCTTGACGTGAGCCGCGCACGAGTCGCAGGTCATCCCGGTGATTTTCAGGGTGGTCATGTATTTTTCCTTTTCTGTGGTGGCTACGGCTGTTGCCGTCAGCCACGTTGTTCTGGCAATTCACAGCTGTCCGGCCCGCAGCGGCGATGTGCTGGCGAGATGAAATCCCAGACCGACACCCCAACCATCAAGGCCAGGCCGACATAGAGCAGTCCACCGCTCTGCCAGCCGTAAGCCCGCATTAAAAACACCGCTGCCAGCACCAAGATCGGGCCTATCGTGCCGAGCGCCGTGCGTCGCCACTGTCGATGATTGAGCCAAGCGATAGCATTGGCGAGTAACGCGATGCCGGCGAACATCGGCAGCAGGATGCCAATGAATAGCCCCTCGTACTGGCTCAAGAAGCCCAGTCCGATGGCCGCGCCAAAGCTGGCGATGGCAGGAAAACAGGCGGCGCAGCCCATCGCGGAAACGACGCTGCCGAGCGCGCCGGTTTTGCCAGCGATGCGCGTGATGAGTCCCATGTGTCGCTCCCGAGTTCGGTTAACGGATCAGCGTTTGAGGCTGGACGGATAGCCCGCGTCCTCGGTCGCCTTGGTCAACTTCTGGACGTTGGTCTTGGCATCGTCGAAGGTGACGACGGCCTGGCGCTTGTCGAAACTTACGTCGGTCTTGCTCACGCCCTCAACCTTGGAAAGCGCGTGCTTGACAGTGATCGGGCAAGAGGCGCAGGTCATGCCAGGCACGGACAGCGTGACGGTCTGAGTGGCGGCGAACACGGGGGCAACGAAAGCGGCGAGAGCGAGGGAGGCAAACAGCTTTTTCATGATGAACTCCTGATTAGTAGAAAAATGGCATGACGTAGGGAAAACCAAGCGCGACCAAGACCAACACGGCGACGAACCAGAAAATGAGCTTGTAGGTGGTGCGCACTTGCGGAATCGCGCACACCTCGCCCGGCTTGCAGGCTGCGGTCGGTCGGACGATGCGCCGCCAGGCAAAGAACAGTGCAACCAGCGCCGCGCCGATGAAGATCGGCCGATACGGCTCCAATACCGTCAGGTTGCCGATCCAAGCGCCGCTGAACCCCAAGGTGACCAGAACCAGCGGCCCCAGGCAGCAGGCCGAGGCGAGGATGGCAGCCAGCCCGCCGGCGAAGAGCGCCCCGCGCCCGTTTTGTGGTTCAGACATGCGCGTGTCCTTTCGAATTTAAATTGGATAGCGTAACCTTACTTCCGTAGTCATGTACGGAGTCAAGCAATATGGAAAACAATTTGGAAAATCTGACCATCGGCGTTTTCGCCAAGGCGGCCGGGGTCAACGTAGAGACCATCCGGTTCTATCAGCGCAAGGGCTTGTTGCCGGAGCCGGACAAGCCTTACGGCAGCATCCGCCGCTATGGCGAGGCGGATGTAACGCGGGTGCGGTTCGTGAAATCAGCCCAGCGGCTGGGCTTCAGTCTGGATGAAATAGCCGAACTGCTGCGGCTGGAGGATGGCACCCATTGCGAGGAAGCCAGTAGTCTGGCCGAGCACAAGCTCAAGGACGTGCGCGAAAAAATGACTGACTTGGCGCGTATGGAGTCGGTGCTTTCCGAACTTGTGTGTGCCTGCCACCTGCGGCAGGGGAATGTTTCTTGCCCGCTGATTGCTTCACTGCAAGGGAAGAAAGAACCGCGCAGTACCGACGCGGTGTAGCCAAGGGAACTACGCCTAAGCGTGCTTTATTTTCCGTTTTCTGAGGTGACGTCAACCGTCAGAAAAAACCGTGCGGCCGACTTTTGATAATTCGTGCTATCGCCTTCTGAAAATGACAGCCGCCAACACCCTGCCCTCGCAGCCTGCCAAGGCCGCTCAGGCGCGGCATGCCACCGGCCCACGGCGCACCGGCACAGTGCGGTGGCGGCACGGTTGCACCCCGAGGCCGGTGCGCCACTGCGGGGCGCTGCGCCCTGGGGCCCCCTTCAAGCACGGACGTGATGGCGGGGCGCGTTATGCCAAAGCGTCAAGGGGCCAGCGCGGCTTGACGTCGAACGCATAGTCGCGATTGGGCTCCTGCTGGCCGGCCTGCAGCCGCATGGCCGCAGCCATGGCGATCATGGCGCCGTTGTCGGTGCACAGGTGCAGTTCGGGGTAGTGCACGCGCACCTTCTGCTGCGCGCAGGCGGTGTTGAGCTGTTCGCGCAGGCGGCGGTTGGCGCCCACGCCGCCCGCCACCACCACGCGACGCAAACCCGTTTGCCGCAGGGCCGCGAGCGTCTTCTTGACCAGCACCTCCACGATGGCCGCCTCGGTGCTGGCGGCCAGGTCGGGCTTGCGCGCCGGCAGCTCATCGCCCAGCTTCTTGGCTTGCGTGAGCACGGCGGTCTTGAGGCCGGCGAAAGAGAAATCGAGGTTGCCGCTGTGCAGCAGCGGGCGCGGCAGCTTGAACGCCGTGGCGCTGCCCTGCTCGGCCAGGCGCGACAGGGCGGGCCCGCCCGGGTAGCCCAGGCCCATCAGCTTGGCCGACTTGTCGAAGGCCTCGCCGGCGGCATCGTCGATGGTTTCACCCAGCAGTTCGTAGCGGCCCACGCCATCCACCCGCATGAGCTGGGTGTGGCCGCCCGACACCAGCAGGGCCACGAAGGGAAACTCAGGGGGGTCGGCACTCAGGAAGGGGGACAGCAGATGCCCCTCCAGGTGGTGCACGCCCAGCACCGGCCTGTCGAGTGCCGCGCCCAGCGCACAGGCCACGCCCGCCCCCACCAGCAGGGCGCCCGCCAGGCCCGGCCCCCGGGTGTAGGCCACCACGTCCACATCGGCCAGGCGCTGGCCGGCCTCGGCCATCACGGTCTCGGTCAGGGGCAGCACCCGGCGGATATGGTCGCGGCTGGCCAGCTCGGGCACCACGCCGCCATAGGCCTGGTGCATCTCGATCTGGCTGTGCAATGCATGCGCCAGCAAGGTCGGCACAGCCCCCTGCGGGGTGGAGCGGACCAGCGCCACGCCGGTTTCATCGCACGAAGATTCGATACCCAGGATCAGCAAGCTCATGCCCCGAGTGTAAAACCCGGGCTCGCGCCGCTACCAGCGGTCAGAGCGCATGCGCAGCTCCCAGGCCCCCTTGCGCAGCTGGTAAACGCCCACGGCGCCATAGCGCTGTTCGCCCTTGTCGTCCCAGCTCATCGTGCCAATCACGGGCGCATAGCCGTTGATTCCATGCAGGGCTTTGACAATTTCCGCGGGATCGGCCGACTTGGCTTTCTGAATGGCCGCAGACAGCACATACATGCTGTCGTAGGTGTAGTGGCCGCCATAGGCAGGCGCCTTCTGGTAGGCCACGAGGTACTTTTCGAGGAACGGCTTGCCCGTGGCGAATTCCTTGGCCTCCAGCACCGGCGAGGTGGCATAGACGCCATCGACCATGCCGCTCGCCCGAACCATGTCGGTCGTCTTGATGGTGTCGCCCCCGAGCAGGCTCACGCGCGTGTGACCCACTTTCTGCAGGCCCTGCAGCAGGGCCAGGGCCTGAAAGTCGTTGAGTGTGGACACCACCACCTCCACCTTCGCGGCCTTGAGTTCTGCAGCCAGCCCGTCAAACGCCACCGTCTTGTCGTCGAACGACTTGCGCACCGCCACCTCCTTGCCGGCGGCCTTGAGCTGTTCGAACGCACCATCGGCAAGCCCCTTGCCGTAGGGCGTGCCATCGTCCAGCACCGCATAGCTGGCGGCAGCGAGCTGGGTGGCCGCAAACGAGCCCAGGGCGCGGGCCTGCAGCGTGTCGTTGCCCACCAGCCGGAACGTGTTGGCAAAGCCCAGTTGCGTGAAGCGGGGGTTGGTGGAGATGGCCAGCTGTGCAAGCCCCGCCGCGGAATAGACGGGAGCGGCTTCGATGCTGACGCCTGAATTCAGATGCCCGATCACGGCCACCACGCCCGCGTCGACCAGTTGCCGGGCCACCGCCTTGCCCGTGGCGGCATCGGCCTTGTCGTCCACCGGCACGACTTCGAGCGTGACCCGCTTTCCATCCACCATGTAGCCGCCCTGGTTCAGTTCCGCTACCGCCAGGTTCACGCCATTGAGCAGGTCCTGCCCCAGCGCCGCCAGCGGTCCCGACAAGGGCTGGGCCACCCCGATGCGAATGGTGTCGGGCACCTTGCTGCAGCCCGCCAGCAGGACTGCGGCCAGCGCCGCCATGGCCAGGCAGGCTGCGGCAGGGCGGTGGATCATGGGCATTTTCATCGTTGCGACTCCGTGAAGGAAAAAGGTGCCCGCAGGTATAGCGGCGCCCCCTGCGCAGCCCCTTCGGGTATGCCCTGCCATTAGCAAGTTTCAGGCCCCGCAAGCGCGGGCACCACAGGCATGCAGCCCATGCACCACGGTGGCGCACCAATATGTGGCGTAAATCTTGCTTATAAACCACATGACCGACGCCCTGCGCATCGTGGTGGTGGCCCCCGACCTGGCCCTCACCGATCCCGACGACGACCACGCCGCCAGCCAGGCCGAGCGCTCGCGGGCGCTGCGCATCGGCTTGCTGGAAAACAACTTCAACCTGATCGCCACATTGCCCGCCGATGTGTTTCTGAGCGATCGGCTGGCCCAGCTCCAGCCCGACCTGATCATCGTGGACGCCGAAAGCGAGGCGCGCGACGCGCTCGAGCACGTGGTGATGGCCACGCGCGATGCGCGCCGCCCCATCGTGATGTTCACCAACGACGAAGACACCACGCATGTGAAGGACGCGGTGGCCGCCGGCGTGTGCGCCTACATCGTGGCGGGCCTGGCGCCCCAGCGCATCCGCCCCATCCTGGACGTGGCCATGGCCCGCTTCGCGCACGAACAGGCCCTGCGCGCCGAGCTGGCCGACGCCCGAACCGAGCTGCAGGACCGCAAGACCATCGACCGCGCCAAGGGCGTTCTCATGCAGCGCCAGGGCCTGAGCGAACAGGATGCCTACGAAAAGCTGCGCAAGACCGCCATGGACAAGGGCCTGAAGCTGGGCGAGGTGGCGCGGCGCATGCTGGAGATGGTGGATCTGCTGGGATAGGACGACTCATACGGTTTTGCGTTCCATCGGATCACCAAAGCCCTGAAAGGGAAATTCGCCTCATGAAGATGCCGAGAATCGCCGCCGTGCGGCACTGCGAATCCGCACACATAGCTACGGCCATCGCTGCGATTTGCGCCCTGCCTGACGACGATTTCGACATCTTTGTTTTTTCAACAAACTTCCAAT
This sequence comes from Acidovorax delafieldii 2AN, assembly GCF_000175235.1. GTDB lineage: Bacteria > Pseudomonadota > Gammaproteobacteria > Burkholderiales > Burkholderiaceae_C > Acidovorax > Acidovorax delafieldii_B. The sequence continues at coordinate 8,286 of NZ_ACQT01000167.1, forward strand.
CCAGGACACCGGGCGGGGGCCGAAGACCACGCTGCAGCACGGCAGCGACCCAACGCAGTGATACGTTGGAAGGCAAGGCCGTATCAACCCTGCAGCGGCCCCGGCGTGCGCGCTACGTTCATCACCCAGCACACCATGGCGAAATAGCCCGCCAGCGTGAGCAGCTCGACCAGCCCGGCCTCGCCCCACTGCGCCAGCGCCTGGGCGTAAGTGGCCTCGCCGATCCGGTGCGCGGCCAGCAGCTC
>NZ_ACQT01000166.1 GCF_000175235.1 Acidovorax delafieldii 2AN
CACTCACGCGCCCCCAGGGCAACGGGCCCGGCAGACCGGGCAGCTGCAGCACCGGCATGCAACGCGGCGGCACCTGCCACGCCTCTTCGGCCGATGCGATCAGGGCAATCGGTAATTCGGGCAGCCCCGGGCGCACGATGCATTGCCCGGCACGCCGCAGCGTAGCCAGGTCGCCCACCACAAAACAGCCGTGAAGAACCTCCGGGGCATCGCGGAATGCCTTGGCGACGATCTCGGGGCCGATGCCGGCCGGATCGCCCTGCGTAATGGCGATGGCTTGGGTGGTGGATTTCATATAAAAACAGGCAAATGTGCTTACAAATCAAGCGCTTTTAGCTATAAATAGTGGAGCAAATGTGGTACGGAACGGCGCCGTTCAGGCCGGATTGTCGATCTCGACGAAGTGGTGCTCCAACCCCAGCTGCCCCGCCACCTGCTCGGCCGCGGCAGGCGCGCCATAGCGTTCGGTGGCATGGTGGCCGGCGGCAATGAAGGCCACCCCCGTCTCCCGCGCCAGGTGCGCCTGGGGCTCAGAGATTTCGCCCGTGACAAACGCATCGGCCCCAGCTGCAATCGCCGATTCAAAGTAGCCTTGCGCTCCGCCCGTGCACCAGGCCACGCGGCGGATGGCCCGGGGCGCCGGCTGGCACCAGCGTCACGGCACGGCCCAGCGCCGCAGCCACATGGTCCGCCAGCGGCTGCGCGCCGTCGAACGACGCCGCAGCGCAAAAACCCAGATCCTGCTCGCCAAAACGCTGGTCGGCCTGCCACCCCATCACCCTCCCCAGCTGCGCGTTGTTGCCTACTTCGGGGTGCGCGTCGAGCGGCAGGTGGTAGGCGAAAAGATTGATGTCGTGCGCCAGCAAAAGGCGCAGGCGCTCTTTCATCCAGCCGGTAATCCGGCCGTCCTGGCCCCGCCAGAACAGGCCGTGGTGCACAAAAATGGCATCGGCGCGGTGAGCGATGGCGGCCTCGATCAGAGCCCGGCTGGCGGTCACGCCGCTCACGATGCGGGCCACTTCGGGCCGTCCCTCGACCTGCAGGCCGTTGGGGCCATAGTCCTTGAAACGCTCGGGTTGCAGCAGTGCGTCGAAGGCCTGTTGCAGTTGCTGCCGGGAAATGCTCATGGGGCTATTGTCGTGCGCCAGCGCATCCCCATCTACTGCGGGCTTGAGGGACAATCACCGGGCGTGCCGCCCGCCATGCCGGATTCGCCGGCCGCCCGCATCCTTTTCACTAGCCCACCTTCCAACCCATGAAACGCTTCTGGCTGCTGTTTTCCCAGACCGTGACCGTGCTTGTTGCGGCCTATTTTGTCGTCGCCACCCTGCAACCCGACTGGCTGCGGCGCGGGGCCATGCGCTCGGGCGCGGGTATAGCGCTGATCGAGGCCCCGGCCACCAGCGCGGCGCAACCGGCCCCGGGAAGCCTCAGCAGCGCTGCCCGCAAGGCAGCCCCTGCGGTGGTGAGCATCAACACGAGCAAGGAAGTGCGGCACCCGCGCAGCAACGACCCGTGGTTCCAGTTTTTCTTCGGTGACCAAGGCAGCCAGGCGCAGGCAGGGCTTGGCAGCGGCGTGATCATCAGCCCCGACGGCTACATCCTCACCAACAACCATGTGGTTGAAGGCGCCGATGAAATCGAAGTCACGCTGACAGACAGCCGGCGCGCCCGGGCGCGGGTGATCGGCACCGACCCAGACACCGACCTGGCCATCCTCAAGGTGGAACTGGACAAGCTGCCCGTGATCGTGCTGGGCAATTCGGACCAGCTCGCCGTGGGTGACCAGGTGCTCGCCATCGGCAACCCCTTCGGCGTGGGGCAGACGGTGACCAGCGGCATCGTGAGCGCACTGGGGCGCAGCCAGCTGGGCATCAACACCTTCGAGAACTTCATCCAGACCGACGCGGCCATCAACCCCGGCAATTCGGGCGGCGCGTTGGTGGACATCAACGGCAACCTGCTGGGCATCAACACCGCGATCTACTCGCGCTCGGGGGGCAGCATGGGGATCGGTTTCGCCATCCCTGTATCGACCGCACGGCTGGTGCTGGACGGCATCGTGAAGGACGGCCAAGTCACGCGCGGCTGGATCGGCGTAGAGCCCAATGAACTGTCACCTGAACTGGCCGAGACCTTCGGTGTGAAAGCCACCCAGGGCGTGATCATCACCGGCGTACTGCAGGATGGCCCCGCCGCCCAGGCTGGCATGCGCCCCGGCGACGTGATCGTGCGCGTGGATGACAAGGCCGTGGGCAATGTGTCCGAACTGCTGACGGCCGTGGCCGCCCTCAAGCCAGGCACCGCCACACCCTTTGCGCTGCAGCGCGGCGACACCATGGTGGACCTGAAGGTCACCCCGGGCGTTCGCCCCCGGCCCCAGCGCGCCGTGCGGCGTTGACCGCGACGCTGTAGCAGGAGCAACGGCAGCGCGATGCTCCGATGCTCCGATGCTCCGATGCTCCGATGCTCCGATGCTCCGATGCTCCCAAAAAAAATAGCTCCCAGCGCCCGATGGGCAAGCGCTGGAAGCTGTTTTTCTTCAGGCTGCGGCCTGGACCGGATCAGGAGGATGATGAAGCTGTTTCCTCGGCATCCTCGGGCGCCTTGGTGTGCTTGATGAACACCTGGGCGGCCCAGATACCCACCTCGTAAAGCAGGCACATGGGAACGGCCAGCGCCAGCTGCGACACCACATCGGGGGGCGTGACAACGGCTGCAATGATGAACGCGATCACGATGAAGTAACCGCGGAAGCTCTTGAGCTTTTCCACGCTCACCACGCCCATGCGTGCGAGCACCACGACCGCGATGGGCACCTCGAACGCCATGCCGAATGCAAGGAACATGGTCAGCACGAAGCTGAGATAGGCCTCGATGTCAGGTGCGGCGGTGATGCTCTTGGGCGCGAAGCCCTGGATGAAGCTGAACACCTGCCCAAACACGAAGAAGTAGCAAAACGCCACCCCGATGAAGAACAGCACGGTGCTCGAAATGACCAGCGGCAGCACCAGCTTCTTTTCGTGCGAATAGAGCCCCGGCGCAATGAACGCCCACAGCTGCCACAACACGACCGGCAAGGCCAGCAGAAATGCCGACATGAGCAGAATCTTGAGCGGCACCATGAAGGGCGAGATCACCGATGTGGCGATCAGCGTGGCCCCTTTGGGCAAATGGGCCACCAGGGGCGCTGCAAGAAAGTCGTACAGCGCGCCCGGCCCCGGAAAGAGAAAGAGCAGCGCAGCCGCCACGCCGATGGCGATCATGGCCTTGACCAGCCGGTCGCGCAGCTCCATGAGGTGCTGCACAAACGGCTGCTCGGTGCCGGCCAGTTCGTCTTCTTGGGAGGAGGTTTCGGACATGTTGGATTTTCGCGGGCGTCAATAACGCCCCCGCCGCGCGGCTGGGCGCAGCATCAATGGAATTTCTGTGGCCGGTAGCGCGCAACGCGCGCCGCGCCCGACAGGGCCTTGGTCCGCACGCCGCTGCGCGCCTTGTACCACTGCGGCGTGGCGCCCTTTTTCAAGCGCCAGTTTTTGCCCGGATGCTTGTAGGCCGGAACCACGGCAGAGGCGTCGGGCACCTCGGCGCCCGGCATTGCCGTGGCCTGCGCCCAGTCCTTCTCGAATTCGCTCGCGCTGGTCTGGATCGACTGCTCCACATCGCGGGCGGCATTCTCGACCGTGTCCTTCATCTTCTTGAGCTCGTCGAGCTCCATTGAGCGGTTCACTTCGGACTTCACGTCCGCCACATACCGCTGCGCCTTGCCCAGCAAGGTTCCCACCGTGCGTGCGACACGCGGCAACTTCTCGGGCCCGATGACAATGAGTGCCACCGCGCCGATCAGCGCCATCTTGGACAGGCCAATATCAATCATGGAAGCGCCAGCGCCCGAGCTCAGCTCTTTTGCTTGGCTTCGACGTCAATGGTGGTCTTGTCGGCGTTGGCCTGGTTGGAAACCTGGCCCGCCGGTGGCGTTGCAGCGTTGCTGTCAGGGGTGGAACCGTCGCGCATGCCGTCCTTGAAGCCCTTTACGGCGCCCCCGAGGTCAGAGCCCATGTTCTTGAGCTTCTTGGTGCCGAACACCATCACAACGATCAGCAGCACGATCAGCCAGTGCCAGATGGAAAAAGAGCCCATGGAAAATCTCCTAACGAATTGGTTTCATTTTAGACGGCGGGCGTGACAGGAGTTCAAAGCACCTGTGTGCGCCCCAGGGACAAAGATGATCGGTCCTCAGCCCTTGAGCCAGGGCCGGGGGCCACCGATGACGTGCATGTGCAAATGGTGGATTTCCTGCCCGCCTTCAAGCCCCGTATTCACCACCAGGCGATATCCCCCCTCGGGATAGGGGTTGCAGCCCTGCTCCAGCGCCAGGCGCGGCGCCAGCGCCAGCATGCGGCCCAGCAGGCCGGCGTGCTCGGGCGTCACCTGCGCCATCGAGGGAATATGCAGCTTGGGCACCATGAGGAAATGCACGGGGGCCCAGGGATGGATGTCGTGGAAGGCGAAGATTTCCTCGTCCTCATAGACCTTTTTCGAAGGAATCTGGCCCGCGATGATTTTGCAGAAAAGGCAGTTGGGATCGTGCATGGTGAAAAATGGAAGGCGCAATACCCGTGGCGCCGGGCTGGTCACACATTGTCTGCGATGTTGAGCGATGGCCGCACGCCCACGTCCTTGTGGTGGGCCTTGAGCCATTCCTGGCCTGCAACGCGGCCCAGGGCGAACAGCTTATGCACGAAGGCCATGTCCGCACGCATCTTGCTGTCTGCGCCGAAAGTCGCCAGCACCGCTCCGCCATCGATCCGGTGCATGCGCACGTTCTTGTAACGGCGCTCGTCCAGCTTTCCTTCGGCCAGAAGGCGCCGCACGAACTCGATGGCGCGCAACTCGGCCAGCAGGCTCGCATTGAAGGTGACTTCGTTCATGCGCTCGATGATCTCGGGGGCCGTGTCGGGCAGCTCGTTGTGCTCGGTGGGGTTGATCTGCACCAGCAGGATGTCGGAGGTCTCCGTCTGGTACAGCAGCGGGTGCAGCGCAGGGTTGCCCGAATAGCCGCCATCCCAGTAGCGTTCGCCTTCGATCTCGACCGCCTTGAACAGCAGGGGCAGGCAGGCCGAGGCCATCACCGCGTCGGCGCTGAGCCGCGCGCCCGAGAAGATCTCGCCGCGTCCGGTGCGCACATTCGTCGCGCACACAAAGACCCGGGGGCCCGACGCGCCCTTGGCCGCGCACAGCAGGTCAAAATCCACCTCGCGCTCGAGCAGCCGGCGCAACGGGTTGATGTCCAGGGGGTTGGTCTGGTAGGGCGACAGCCAGCGGTTCATCATGCCCAGCAGCGGAGTCGCGGCCGCCAGCGGCGTGCCCCACATCAGGCTGCCCAGCGTTCCCACGCCCTCCCACAGCCGCGTGAGCGCGGTGCGGGCCAGCGCGCAGCCAGCGGCATGGGCCTCTTTCGCATCCTTGTACTGCTGCGCTGCCTGGGCAAAGCCGTGCGCCACCGCCACGGCGTTCATTGCCCCCGCGCTGGTGCCGCTGATGCCGTCAAAGCGCAGGCGCCCGTCCTCAAGCAGGGCATCCAGCACGCCCCAGGTCAGCGCCCCGTGCGAGCCCCCGCCCTGCAGGGCCAGGTTGATGGGCGCCGCTGCGCGCTCAGGCATCGAGCGCCTGGCCCTTGTTCATGGCCACCATGCCGCGCACGATGCGGTAAAGGAACCAGATCGAGATCAGGCCCCAGGCAATCCAGCCCGGGAAGAAGAACAGCAGCCACAGAGGCGCCGTGACGATGTACAGCACCCCGGCCCACAGCACGGTGCGGATGCGCCACGCGAAATGGCTGGCCTGCCAGGTGCCGACACTCTCGTCGCGCTTCACCAGATCGATGAGAAGCGCGATGATGAGCAGCGCAGCGCCCGGCTGCGCGCCCGGGATGACGGCCCCCAGCGCCACGACCAGGTGCAGCAAATAGCTCACCCAGCCCCAGGCCTTGAGGCCCTCGGCCTTCTCCTCGCTGGTCTGCACATCGATGATGTCGCTCATGGAGATTCTTCCTGGGCAGCGCGCACAACAGCCTTGCGCAAGGCTTTTTCCTCGATGCCGCTGGTGCCCTCGCGGCGTTCCAGCTCGGCCAGCACGTCGGTGGGCGCCAGGCCATAGTGCGCCAGCGCAACCATGGTGTGGAACCACAGATCGGCCACCTCGTAGACAAGCTTGGACTTGTCGGCACCGTGGTCAACATCCTTGGCGGCCATAACCACCTCGGTGGCCTCCTCGCCGATCTTTTTCAGAAACGCATCGGGCCCCTTGTGCAGCAGGCGCGCGACATAGCTTTTTTCGGGGTCGCCACCGTGGGCAGGCTTGCGGCTTTCGATGACGGCCGCCAGGCGCGCGAAGGAATCGTTGGAACTCATGATCTTGCCCTTTATTTGTAGATCGATTCAGGGTCTTTCAAGACCGGCTCCACCGCCTGCCAGGCGCCATCTTTCAGCACGCTGAAGAAGCAGCTGTGGCGGCCCGTGTGGCATGCAATGCCGGGCGCGTGGCCCAGTTGGGTGACCTTGAGCAGCACCACGTCGTTGTCGCAATCGAGGCGGATTTCGTGCACCGTCTGCACGTGGCCCGATTCCTCGCCCTTGAACCAGAGCTTGCCACGCGAGCGGCTGAAGTACACGGCGCGGCCGAGTTCTGCGGTTTTTTGCAGCGCCTCGCGGTTCATCCACGCAAACATCAGCACGTCGCCCGTGCCCTGCTCTTGCGCAATCACGGGCACCAGGCCTTGCGCATCCCATTTCACTTCATTGAGCCAGTTCATGGGCGAATTGTCGGCGATTTGAGTGACAGCGCAGCCGCCGTTGCGATTTGCAGGCACCCCGAGGTGATGGCGTGGATGTACCGGGCGGCTACGGCGATGAGCGGGGACGCAATGCCACTGGCGCGGTTCGGGTCCCACCCCCTTCAGTCCACGGGCCAGGGCCGGGCACGCCAGCCGCCTGGGCGCGCGCGCCGGCTGTGGCGCATTTGGCCAATTGCTACACAAAATATAGCTGCTTGCGCATATCCATCAAGCGCCAGCACCCATTTTCATTCAAATCCGCGCCTGGCGGTCTTGTTTCCAGCCCGTTAAAGCCGCACCGGAATCCCGCGCTCGGCCATGTGCCGTTTGGCCTGCTCCACGGTGAATTCGCCGTAGTGGAAGATGCTGGCGGCCAGCACGGCATCGGCGCCGCCGATCTGAATGCCATCGGCCAGGTGGTCGAGGTTGCCCACGCCGCCCGAGGCGATGACGGGCACATCCACGGCGTCGCTCACGGCGCGCGTGAGGGCCAGGTCGAAGCCGGCCTTGGTGCCATCGCGGTCCATGCTGGTCAGCAGGATTTCGCCGGCGCCGCGCCGGGCCATTTCGGCAGCCCAGGCCACGGCATCGAGGCCCGTATTCTTGCGCCCGCCGTGGCTGTACACATCCCAGCCGGGGCCCACGGGGCGGCCGTCGGGGCCAGCGCGGCGCGCGTCGTCTTCGCTGCGGCGCTTGGCATCGATGGCCACCACGATGCATTGCGCGCCGTACCGGTCCGAAGCGGCACTGATCACGTCGGGGTTGGCGATGGCAGCCGAGTTGAAACTCGTCTTGTCGGCCCCCGCGTTGAGCAGGCGGCGCACGTCTTCCACGGTGCGCACCCCCCGCCCACGGTGAGCGGAATGAACACCTGGCTGGCCACCGCCTCGATGATGGGCAGGATCAGGTCACGCCCGTCGCTGGTGGCGGTGATGTCGAGGAACGTGAGTTCGTCGGCGCCCTGCGCGTTGTAGCGCGCCGCGATCTCGACCGGGTCGCCCGCATCGCGCAGTTCGACAAAGTTGACGCCCTTCACGACACGGCCGCCGGTCACGTCAAGGCAGGGGATGATGCGTTTGGCAAGCATGGAATGCTCCGAAAAAAAGAAGGTGCCGCACAAGGGCCGCATTACAGCGCCGGCAGCGCCCTGAATTCCTGCCAGCCCTGCCACCGGGCCTGCGGCGCCAGGGTCACGGGCTGGTCGATCTGGGCCGCTTCCACACACAGCATGGAGCGGTAGCCTTCGGCCGGCAGATCGTTCAGCCGGGCACACAGATCGGCCCCCGGGTTCCAGACCACCGTGTTCGAAAGGCCGCTGCTCTGGGATACCTGCAGGCCGTGCGCGCCATCGCGCAGACGCAGGGGCCCCGGGGGCGCCTGGAACACGCTGTCGTATTCGCCCACGAACTCCACCGGACCTTGCTGGGTGCCGCGGACGTCGGCCACGGCGTTCCAGCGGGCGCAGCCCTCCAGACCATCCAGGCGAACCTGCTCAATGGCATCGACGCGCAGATAGGTGTGCAGCGCGGTGGTGAAATCCCACGCGGAAGCGCCCGTGTTGCGCACCGCCAGCGCCACCCGCAGGCTGCCGGGGCCCAGCACCACGGTCAGCTGCGCGGCAAAGCGCTGGGGCCACCAGGCGCGGGTGGCGTCGCTGTCGGCCAATTCCAGGCACACGCTGGTGGGCGCCTCGCC
>NZ_ACQT01000165.1 GCF_000175235.1 Acidovorax delafieldii 2AN
CGGCGTTGGCTGCGTCGCCGGCGGCTGGGGTCTTCACCCACCGCGTCGCCACGCCGTTGGAGGCCGCGCTTGGCACGGCCTGGTGCGCTGCTTTATCTGTGGGGGCTTTGCGCGCGGCGGCAGGTTTCGCAGCAGGGCGGTGCGGGGCTGGGCTGGCAACTGCATCGGCTGTAACAGGGGCAGACTCTTGGGCTGTGGCCGCTTGCGTCCGTGCGCGCTCGTGCTGCTGGATGAAGTCGCGCACCCGGGGATACACGATCTCGCGCCAGCGTCGACCACTGAAAATGCCGTAGTGGCCCGCGCCCTTGGCTTCAAGGTGGTGCTGCTCGCTGCGCACGATGCCGGTGCACAGGTCGTGCGCGGCCTGGGTCTGGCCCGACCCGGAGATGTCGTCCAGCTCGCCCTCTACCGTGAACAGTGCGGTGGTGGTGATGTCCTGTGGGCGCACCCGCTCGACTTTGCCGGAGGGCGAGCGCACGTCCCAGGTGCCATGCACCAGCTTGTAGTCCTGGAAGACGGTTTGGATGGTCTCCAGGTAATAGTCCGCATCCATGTCCAGCACGGCGTTGTATTCGTCGTAGAACTTGCGGTGGGCTTCGGCGCTGGCGTCGTCGCCCTTGATCAGGTCCTTGAAATAGTCGTAGTGGCTGGAGGCATGCCGGTCGGGGTTCATGGCCACAAAACCGGTGTGCTGCAGGAAGCCTGGGTACACCCGGCGGCCAGCGCCCGGAAAATTGTCAGGCACGCGGTAGATCACATTGTTCTCAAACCACTCGAAGCTGCGGTTGGTGGCCAGGTTGTTCACCGTGGTGGGGGATTTGCGCGCATCGATGGGGCCGCCCATCATGGTCATGGTGATGGGCGTGGTTTCGCCCCGGCTGGCCATCAGCGACACCGCGGCCAGCACCGGCACGGTGGGCTGGCAGACGCTGATCACGTGGCAGTTGCCGTAGATGCCCTGCAGGTGGCGGATGAACTCCTGCACATAGTTGACGTAGTCGTCGAGGTGGAACTCCCCTTCGGACAGAGGCACCAGCCGGGCATTCTTCCAGTCGGTGATATAGACCTTGTGGTCGCGCAGCATGGTGCGCACGGTGTCGCGCAGCAAGGTGGCGTAGTGGCCCGAGAGGGGGGCCACGATCAGCACAACAGGCTGGCGCTTGAGTTTGTTCAGCGTGGCCGGGTCGTCCGAGAAACGCTTGAAGCGGCGCAACTCGCAAAATGGCTTGTCCAGCTCGACGCGCTCATGGATGGCCACGCCCACGCCGTCCACATCCACCGTGGGGATGTCAAAGGCGGGCTTCTCGTAATCCTTGCCCAGACGGTACAGAAGGTCGTATCCGGCGGAAATGCGCTGTGCCAGCGGGCTCTGACTCAGGGGGGACAACGGGTGGTTGTAGAGCTTGGAGGCCGCCTGCGCGAAGTCGGCAAAGGGCTCCATCAGGGAGCGCTGGGTTTCGTAGATCTGGTAGAGCATGGGGCGAAACTCCGTTATGTTGCAGTGCAATATAGCAGCATCTGGTTACCGACGCATGGAGTGAAACCACCAATGCCAAGTCACCTTGGGGACAACGGTGGGCCGCCGGTCTTCCGTGAAACCAAAGGTGTAAATTGCTATATTAATAATAGCTACTTGCGCTTTATGTATGAGCGCTGTACGGCACTATTGCTCTTTATAGCCCCGGCGTGGCCGCCACGCTCTGGTGCAGCGCGCTGCAACAACGGGCGGCAGAAAAACATGACGGATGTCACGTGCCCGGCTGCTCCTGCAGCCAGGTTTCGAAGGCTTCGCGGGCGACGTTGCGCAGGGCGGGGCGGAACACCACCTTGTTACTGAGGTACAGGCAGTGGCGGATCACGGTGTAGGGGTTGAAACTGCCGTGGGGGTTTTGCTCTTCAAAATGCTGCTTGTAGCGCTTGACGACGCCAATGGTCTCGCGCAACAGGCTGTTCAGGCGGGAGCGGGTCATGCCGGGCGACCATTTCTGGATGTCGTCCACGAAGCTGTCCACCTTGTAGGGCTCGAATTCGAAATCCTTGAAGAAATGGGTGGCGATCTTCAGGAAGGTGAAGGCATTGAGCTCGCTGCCGGTGGTGGGGGCCTTTTCCGTAGCCGGCTGGCCGGCCTCGGGTGCGGTTTCGGCGGTTTCGTCGGGGGCCTCCAGCAGCTCGGCCGCCGTGGCGTCACGGATCTGGCGAAACTCCCGGTCGGCCAGTTCGAAAAGTGCCGAAAGCACGTTGATGCGGCGTTTGAGCTGTCCGGGAATCGACTTCTTGTATTTGATCTTGTGGTCCAGCACGCTCCAAGAATCCTGGATGATCGTGCGCACCTGCAGCTCGAAAGGCAGGTCGGCGCAGGCGGCGTACTCGGGCAAGGCGCGCTGGGCGGCGTTGAGCCGCAGGTCCAGGTGCAGGCCCTTGTAGCCAAACGAGGCCTCGGTGCCTTCCACGGCGGCTACCTTGTCCGTCACGTCGATCACGTCGAAATGCGAGCGCACCAGCGCGGCCACCTTTTCCAGCTCATCCTCGTACAGGCACACCACGCGCACCCCGATCAGGTCGGTGATGTAGGGCGCTATCTCGTAGGGCACGTTGGCTTCTTCGAGCGCGGGCCGGTACTTGCGCGTGAATTTGCGGATGCACTCGTCGGCGTCCTTGACCCGCCCTTCCACCTTGGCCAGCTCGACCCGACCGGACGCGGTGACCACGGTGGTGATCATGGCCACGAAGGTCTCGCACGCCTGGTGCAACAGGGGCAACTGCTGCGCATGAAAAGCGCGGAACTGCAATTCTTCCAGTTCAAAGTCGTGCGATGGCATAGGTGTCTTGGATGCGGGGTGAGAGCAGGTTGGCGCCTTTTCCGGCAGACCAGGGGTGGGATCAACCAGCCCCCATTATTTCTGAAGCGCCCTGGCAACACTGCGGCGAATCGCGGTTTGAGTTGCCGATAATGGCGCGGCACCGCCGTCAGGCGCGTGCGGACACAAGGGCTGGCCCGCGCGGGCAGCCCCGCCGGCATTTCAACCACCGCATGAACCGACCTTTTTCGACCACGCCAGACGACAGCAGTGCAGCCGGCGCCTGGCGGCCAGCAGCGTTCGCGTTGTTGCTGGCCCTGGTGGTGGTGGGGCTCAGCTACCTGTACTGGCGGGCCGAAGAGCGCGAGGTGAACGACCGGCGCTGGCGCGACCTGCAGACTTCGGCCGACCAGATCGCCTACAACCTGCGCGACCGCATGGCGGCGTACGAGCTCGTGCTGCGTGGCGTGAAGGGCTACTTCGACGGGTCTGAACGCATCGACCGCGAGGAGTTCCAGGCCTACGTGGGGGCGTTGCAGCTGCAGGCGACGCGGCCGGGGCTGCAGGGTGTTTCGCTGGTGCTGTACCTGCCGGGTGACGCCTTGCCCGCGCACCTGGCCGACATGCGCCAGCGGGGCTTTGCTTCCTACGCCGTGCGCCCGCCGGGGCCGCGCGCGGTCTACACCCCCATCACGCACATCGAGCCGCTCGAGGGTGAAAACCTCAAGGTGCTGGGTTTTGATGTGAGCACCATGGACATCGCCCGCGAAGCCCTTGACCGGGCACGCGATACGGGGCAGCTGGCCGTGTCGGGCCGGCTGCCGCTGATACAGGGGCAAGAGCAGGGCATGCAGCCCGGCCTGGTGATGTACCAGCCGGTGTACGACCGGCTGGCGCGCCTGAATGACGTGCAGAGCCGTCGCGATGCGCTGCGGGGGTGGGTGTCGGCGCCGTTTCGCATGAGCGAGGTCATCGCCGGGCTGAGTGCAGAGTTCGACGCTGACGTGGGACTCGAGATTTTCGATGGGGACATTTCTGCCGACGACAGCAGGCTCTTTGGCAAGCCTTGGGCGGGGGGGATGAACAGGGCGCCATGTCCACCACGCGCCGTGTCGATATTGGCGGGCGGCACTGGACGCTGCGCATGCATCCGCTGGCGGCGTTCGAAGCGCGCTACGGCACCGGTGCCCATGCGCTTGTGGCCGGCGTGGGCGCCCTGATGGGGCTGCTGCTGGGCGGGTCGGTGTGGCTGCTCGCCACAGCGCGCGAACGGGCGTTGCGCCTGGCGCGGGGCATGACGTCCGAGCTGCGCGGCACCCGCGACGACCTCGAGAGCACGCTCAACGCCATCCCCGACCTGCTGTTCGAGTTGGGTCTGGACGGCCGCATCCACCATTTGCGCCACTCGCGCGCAGCCCTCTTGCCCGCGCCTGCGCAGATGCTGGTGGGGCAGCGCATGCAGGACATCGTTGCGCCCGACGCCGCCGCCGGCTGCCTGGCGGCCCTGCAGGCAGCCCACGACACGGGGCATTCGGCCGGCCACCAGTACCGGTTGGGCAGCGGCGGCGATGAGCGCTGGTTCGAGCTGTCGATTGCCCGCAAGGAGAACGCGGCGCCCGGCGAGGCTCCGCGCTTCATTGCCCTGTCGCGCGATATCACCGAGCGCAAGCTCTCCGAAGCCCGTACCTACCACCTGGCTTATTTCGATGCGCTCACCGGCCTGCCCAACCGCCGCATGCTGCTGGACCGCATGGAGCGCTCGCTCGACGCCGCGCGGCGGGCGGGGCAGGTGGGGGCGCTGCTGTTCATTGACCTCGACAACTTCAAGCAGATCAACGATGCGCGGGGGCATTCGCTGGGCGACCTGCTGCTGGTCCAGGTGGCGCAGCGCCTGGTCGATTTGCTGGCACCCGGCGACATCGTGGCGCGCCTCGGTGGCGATGAGTTCGTGGTGCTCGTCCACGACCTCGCCGGCGGCATGCAAGATGCCGGGCCGGCGGCCATGGCCGTGGCCGAAACCCTGCGTGTGGCGCTGGAGGCGCCCTACACCATCCACCAGCATCTCTACAGCAGCACCGCCAGCATCGGCATCACGCTGTTCCCCAAGCCCGACGAAGGGGTGGAAGACCTGCTGCGCGAGGCCGACACCGCGATGTACCGCGCCAAGGACCTGGGGCGCAACCGCATTCGCTTCTACGAAGCCGCCATGCAGGCCGATGTGCAGGAGCGCCTGACGCTGGAGCAGGATCTGAAGAACGCAGCGGCAGAAGGCCAGCTTGCAGCGTTTGTGCAACCCCAGGTGAATGCCGCCGGCGTGGTGGTGGGCGGCGAGTTGCTCATGCGCTGGAACCACCCGGTGCGTGGCAGCGTGCCGCCGGCGCGCTTCATTCCGGTGGCCGAAGCCTCGGGCCTGATCCTGCGCATGGGCGACTGGATGATCCTTCAGGCCTGCGAGACGCTGGCGCGCCTGCAGGCTGCCCAGCGCGACCTGTCCATTTCGGTGAATGTGAGCGAGCGCCAGTTCCGCCAGGATGACTTCGTGGAGCGCATGCGTGGCGTGCTGGTCAGCACGGGCGCGAACCCCGCCCACCTGATCCTCGAAGTGACCGAAAGCCTGCTGATCGAGAACCTGGACGACACCATCGCCCGCATGACCGAGCTGCGGCGCCTGGGTGTGCGCTTTTCCATCGACGACTTCGGCACCGGCTATTCGAGCCTGGCCTACCTCAAGCGGTTGCCGCTGTACGAGCTGAAGATCGACAAGAGCTTTGTGCAGGATGCGCCCCACGACCCCAACGACACCGCCATCGTGCAGTCCATCATTTCCGTGGCGCGCCACCTGAATCTGCATGTGGTGGCCGAAGGCGTCGAAACCCGGGCCCAGGCCGATTTTCTGGTGGCCAGCCAATGCAACGGGCTGCAAGGCTACCTCTTCGGGCGGCCTGAGCCATTGCAGCAGTGGCTGGCCCGGCAGCTGCAGGGCGGCTGAACGGCGCGGGACGCCTGGGCGTTCAGCCGTCTGGCCGGGCGCGCGGGCTTTGCCTCTCGGGCGGTGCTGGGTAGCTACCGTTCAGGGCCTTTCGGACGGCATGGGTGCCCGTCCGGCCATGGCACACCGGCGTCTGCTGAACTGTGGTCAGGCAGGCACAGGCCCGGCGTGCGCCAGGGCCATGACTTCGTGCGGCGGCAACCCCTTGAGGCGGTGATCGCTCCACACTTGGCGCCACCGGCGCGAGCCGGCCAGCCCGTGGCGCAGGCCCAGCATGTGCCGGGCAATGCTCGCCCAGGGGGTGCCGTGCGCCGCTGCTTCGCGTGCCATGTACTCGACCATGGTGGCTTCCACGTCATCACGCGTGAGCGAGCTCTCGGGCGCACCGTAGTACAGCGCGTCCCAGCGCGCCAGCCACCAGGGGTTGTGGTAAGCCTCGCGGCCCACCATCACGCCGTCGAGGTGGCCGAGCTGCTCGTGCACCACGTCGTCGGTCTGGATGCCGCCATTGATGGCGATGGTCAGGTGGGGAAAGTCGCGCTTGAGCTGGTGCACCACGGCATAGCGCAGCGGCGGCACCTCGCGGTTCTCCTTGGGGGACAGACCCTTGAGCCACGCGTTGCGCGCATGCACGATGAACACCTCGCACCCGGCTGCGGCCACGGTGCCGATGAAGTCGCGCACAAAGCCATAGCTCTCGTCCTTGTCGATGCCGATGCGGTGCTTCACCGTCACCGGTATCTGCACCACGTCCACCATGGCCTTGACGCAGTCGGCCACCAGCTGCGGCTCGTTCATCAGGCAGGCACCAAAGGCGCCGCGCTGCACGCGCTCGCTGGGGCAGCCGCAGTTGAGATTGATCTCGTCGTACCCCCATTGCTCGCCCAGGCGCGCGCAGTGCGCCAGGTCCGCCGGCTCGCTGCCACCCAGCTGCAGCGCCACCGGGTGCTCCTCGGCGTTGTAGCGCAGGTGGCGTTCCACGTCGCCGTGGATCAGCGCGCCCGTGGTCACCATCTCGGTGTAGAGCAGGGTGTGGCGGCTCAGCAGGCGGTGCAGGTAGCGGCAGTGGCGGTCGGTCCAGTCCATCATTGGGGCGACGGACATGCGCCAGGGGCTTGAAGTGGGTTCCACGGTCAAAAGGAAGGCAAGGGAAAGAGAGCGCGGCTGCGGTGAGGCGGGCAACGGCAGAAGGGAAAAGGCAATTATCCCATCGCACCCAGAAGCCTGCCCGGCTGAGGTTTTATAGAAAATCTGGCTGCAGCGCTTGGCCCATGTGCGCAAGCAGCTATCAAAAACAAAGCACTGAGCTAGGCGGGGGGCACTGCGCTGGAGGGGCATGCCCAGCCGGCTCGGCCAACCTCTGCGGGCTGTGGGTGGTGAGCGGGCACAGGCCGGCGCAAGCTGGGGTGGAAGGAGGCCGGGCGGGCAGAGGCCAAGATGCCGTGGCCCGGCCATTCGGCTGCTTTGGCACAAGAATGTTGCAAAAAGTTTCGCGGATACTTGGCCGGTTCCGGTTCCGGTTCCGGTTCCGGTTCCGGTTCCAGTTCCGGTGACTCAACGCGACCCGAGAGGAGCCGGCCGCAACCATCGGCTCATCGCCGCCGCCATCGCGCCCACATCGCCAACCCCGTTCCTCGCGCCGCCGCCCTCTGTTGCCCGTTGTCCCGCATGCACCACACCATTTTCGACACGCCGATCGTCAACACCCTGCTGCGAGCCGTTTCGCGCGCCGTCCTGCGCGTGACGGGGTGGAAGGTGGAGGGCAAACTTGACGCCGCTGCCGCCAAAAGTGTGCTGATTGCCGCGCCCCACACCAGCAACTGGGACTTGCCCTACACGCTGATGCTCGCGTTTGCGCTGCGTTTGCGCGTGTACTGGATGGGCAAGCACAGCCTTTTTCGCTGGCCGTTCGGGCCACTGATGCGCTGGCTGGGGGGCATCCCCGTGAACCGTAGCCAGGCCGGCAACCTGGTGGCGCTGTCGGCCGCGGCCATGCGGGCCGCCACGGGCCCCATGCAGCTCATCGTGCCGCCCGAGGGCACGCGCGGCAGGACGCGGCACTGGAAAACCGGCTTCTATTTCATCGCGCAGCAGGCTGGCGTGCCCATCGTGCTTGCGTTCGTGGACTACGGGCGCAAGGTGGGCGGGCTTGGCCCGGTGTTCGAGCCCACTGGCGACCTGGAGTCAGACATGGTTGCCATCAAGGCGTTCTACGCGCCCATTCAGGGCAAGAACGCTGACCAGTTCGATAGGGGATGAAAAACGCTGCTGCGCTTGCCAGTAGATCGTTTGCAGCTATATTAAATATAGCGATTTATCGGGATGCGCAGCGCGGCGACGGGTATTGCCCATCGCTGATGGCCAGCGCAAGCGCAATGTCCGCTGCGCTGGTGGGCGTTCTTTGGTGGGCGCAAGCGGCGCCAAGCAATTGCGCAGCCGCTCGGCGCAGCGTCACCCAATGCTCCGGCGGTCGATCTTGCGGCTGAGCACGATGCTGGTCTGGGTCTGGTGCACGCCGTCGAGCTGGCCCAGGCGGTCCAGCAGGGCGTCCAACTGCTCATGGCTGGTGCAGCGCACAAACGCCAGGTAATCGAACGGCCCGCTCACGGCCGAGACCTCTTCCACTTCGGGCATCGCTTCGAGCGCGCGCAACACGGCCGGCGCCGATTTGGGCTGCACGCTGAGGGAACACCAGGCGCGCACCGTGGTGGCATCGAGCCGTGCGCCCAGCCGCACTCCATAGCCGG
>NZ_ACQT01000164.1 GCF_000175235.1 Acidovorax delafieldii 2AN
GGCACCTTGCGCACCGACATGCCGAACTGGATGTTGCCCGCCACCGTGAGGTGCGGAAACAGCGCGTAGTTCTGGAACACCATGGCCGCGCCGCGCTGCGCAGGCGGCAGGTGGGTGACGTCCTTGCCGTCGATCAGCACCTGGCCCGAAGTGGCCGTCTCCAGGCCCGCGATGATGCGCAGCGTGGTCGACTTGCCGCAGCCCGACGGGCCCAGCAGGACGCAAAAAGAACCAGGGTCGATGCGCAGTTGCAGCGAATGCAATGCAGTGACCTGATCCCACGATTTGGCAACCGCATTGAGCTCAATCGAAGACATCGGCGCAGTCTAGATACGCCTTGTGACAAGCAAAAGTCAGGCGCGTGAAAGCCTGTGCCCTGCGTCACACAGGCGACGCGCCGCAAAAGAGGATGCGCCCCGTCCATGACTGTCACGTCCCCGCGCCGCGCAGTGCCGCCAGCGGGGTGCTGGCCGCGCACCTTGCAATGCCTGCACAGCCGCCGCGCGCTTCTGGGCCACTGCGCCGTTGCGCCTCTCGCACGGCAGTGCAGGGCCCTACCAGCGCCAGGCACGCACCCGGCACCTGGGCCAACGGCAGCGCCCCACGGGGAGAAAACCGCGGCACCTCGCGGCCCCCGCTGCACGCATCGCTTCAGAGAGCCTCCGCCCACGCGCAACGCCACCCTGCATGCAAAAACACCCTGTAGCGCAAACCCCGCGGGCACAACAAGCTATTCAATCAATAGCATGCGGCGCAACCGGTCAGGGCGTAGCCAGCACCTTCACCCGCGCATTCGGCGCTTCGCCAAACATCTCTGGCGCGTACAGCGCCTCGACGCGGCTGGGCGGCAGGGCAAAGTCGCCGGCGTTGTTCAGGCGCACGGTGTATTCCATCTTGACCGTGCCCTTGGGCAGGTACTCGTAATAGCTGCGGAAAGACTCGAAGCTGCGCTCCTCGAACGCAGGCCAGCCGCTGCCGCTCCTCTTCTCGCCCTGCGTGGCGATCTCGGAATCGCGGCCCAGCCCGCTGCCCAGGATGGTGGCGCCGCCCGGGATGGGGTCGGTGATGGCCACCCAGGTCATGTCGGCGCTGGCGTTCACCTCCAGCGTCACGCGCAGCACGTCGCCGCGCGTGTACTGGCCTGCGGGCAGCGACTTGTTGGCCTGCTCCACCGGCGTGATGGTCTTCCTGAGGGCATAACCCGCCGCAAACGGCGCCTTGAGGTCGATGGCTGCCACTGACTGCAGCGTGAGCCAGGGCTTGCCGGGGCCCTGGTGCGTGACGGCCAACTGCTCCTTGCCACCGGCCTTGCCCCAGGGCAGGAACATGCCATTGCCGCGCAGCATGCCGGGCGCGGCCGGCGCGCCAAACCAGGTGGTCTGGTGGGCCGCGCCGCTGGCGTCCGACGTCTTGATGCGCTCGACCTTGCTCCAGTCCACGCTGGCGTTGTTGCCCCCCATGGCGGCCTTGGTGGTGCCCGACACGGGCGTGGCCTCGAACCTGGCGCTGAATTTTTCCAGCGCCAGCCCGCCCCACAGGTTGGCCGTGGTGGTGTGCCACGCGCCCGCCTGCTGGCGGCTGATGAAGCCGTTGGCCAGGCGGCCCATGTCGTCCTTCCAGGCCGGGTCGTCCATCACCGCGAGCATCAGGCGCGCGGTGTTCACGTCGCCGTTCTGCATCAGCCACCACCAGTAGTCGTCCTGCTCGGTGCTGAAGATGAGCTTGGTGCCCTGGAACGACAGGCGCGCGCGCAGGATCTGCATGGCCTCGGCCAGGCGCTTGTCGCGCTCGGGCACATCGGCCACGCGCTTCAAGATGTTCACCCAGTCGATCACCGCATGCGTGGGCCACTGGTTGGGCGCGATGGTGATGCTGCCCACCATGCGCCCCTGGGCCTTGCCGTAGCGCGACAGCGCCTCGATGGCAGCAAGCTTGCGCATGTCCAGGTCCTTGCGCGGGCTCCAGAAGCTGCGTTCGATGCGGCCTTCGATGAAGGCGATCAGGCCGCGCTCCATGGGCGCGCGAACGTCGTCCGGCAGCGCAAAGGCGGGGTTGATGGCAGCGGCCTCGTGCGTGGCCGCCAGCACATAGGCCGTGAGCGTATCGCTGCCCCGGCTGGCATCGCCATCGCGCGGCGGGAAGTAGTTGGCCAGGCCGTCGCTGTCGAGGTAGGTGGGCAGCTGCGCCACCACGGTCTGCCACAGCGCGCCGTCGCGCAGGCCCACGGCCTTGCTGGTCTTTTGCTCCAGACAGGCGAACGGGTAGCGGGCCCACCAGTCGCGCACGCCAGGCAGGCCCTCGGCCAGTTTGGGCTGCAGCGACATCTTGAGGCCGCCGCGGCCGGGCAATGCGTCGGCGGGCGGGTTCACGTCCAGATTGAAGCTGCCTTCCACCTGCACCAGCGTGGCCTGCTGCACCGTGAGCGGCACGGCCGGAATCAGCTTCTGGCTGGCCTTGAGCGCGTCGCGCGCGCCGCTGACGGTGTCCTTGGCCTCGATCTCCCACAGAATGGCCTGGGCACGGGTCTGCGCAAGCTGGGCGGGCGCGGTGACATTCCAGGCCACCTCGCGCGATTCGCCGACGGGGATGTCCACGGTCTGGGGCTTCAGGTCGAGCAGCGTGGCGCGCGGCGCCACCTCGACCTTCATTGCGGCCTTGGTGGTGTTGCGCAGCGTGAGCTGGGCGCGGAACTGGTCGTCCTCACGCACCAGGGGCGGCAAGCCGCTGATGATCTGCAAATCCTGCGTGGCGCGGATTTGGGTAGCGCCGGAGCCGAACAGGCCGGTGGACGCATCGGCCACCGCCACGATCTTGAAGGTGGTCAGCGCGTCGTTCAGCGGCACGGTCACCTTGGCCTGGCCGTTGGCGTCGAGCTTGAGCGCGGGTTCCCACAGCAGCAGCGTGTCGAGCAGTTCGCGCGTCTGTGCGCGGCCACC
Source organism: Acidovorax delafieldii 2AN (assembly GCF_000175235.1). Lineage (GTDB taxonomy): Bacteria > Pseudomonadota > Gammaproteobacteria > Burkholderiales > Burkholderiaceae_C > Acidovorax > Acidovorax delafieldii_B. The sequence continues at coordinate 2,937 of NZ_ACQT01000164.1, forward strand.
GCCGCCGCCCGCAGGCACGGCCTTCTTGCCGTAGTGGCGCCGGCCGATGATTTCCATCTGCGCGGTGGAGGTCTGCACGCCCCAGCTGCGCCGCTGCAGCATGGCGTCGAGCAGGTTCCAGCTGGTGTTGGGCATCAGCTCCAGCAGGGCCTGGTCCACGGCGGCCAGGGCCACCTCGGCATTCGCGGCGGGCTTGCCACCCGGCAGCGTGGCCGTGATGGTGACCTGCGCCTTGCCGCGCACGGGGTAGCTTTCCTTGTCGGCTGCCACTTTCACGTCGATCCGGTGGGCCTGCGTGCCCACGCGGATCTCGGCCAGGCCCAGGCGGAACGCGGGCTTGGACAGATCGACCAGCGCCGTCGGCGCCTGGTATTCCTTGCCCTCGTACCAGAAGGATGTCCACCACTCGCGCGGCGACTTGAAACCCCAGGTGAAGAAGCTGTACCAGGGCACATCGCGCAGGCGTCCACGCAAGGCCAGCACGCTCACATACACGTTGGGCCCCCAGCCTTCCTGCACCTTGAGGCTGACGGTCGGGTCCTGCCCGTTGAGCTGCACCACCTGCGTCTCGATGATGCCTTCGCGCTCCACCGCCACCAGGGCCGTGGCAAAGCGGAAGGGCATGCGCACCTGGAACTTGGCCACCTCACCCGGCTGGTAGCTCTTCTTCTCGGGCAGCAGGTCGATGCGGTCGTGGTCCTCGCCACCAAACCACAGTTCGCCCTGGCGGGTGACCCACACCGACGCAGCCGCTTCGCTGGTGTTGCCGTCCTTGTCGGTGGCGGTGGCCACGAGTTCCACCTCGCCGGCCTCGTCCAGCCGGGCCTCGCACAGCAGCAGGCCCCGGCTGTCGCTCTTGCCCGAGCAGACAGTGCCCAGGTCCTTGGTCTCGGTCTGGTTGTCGTAGCTGTAGAAGCCGCCCACCATGCGCTTGCGGGTGGTGGTGGTGATGCGCGCAATGGCCTGCACCTGCAGGCCGGTGTCGGGCGCGGCCTTGCCGTCGTGCTGGAGCGCCAGCGCCTGGAAGCGGATCTTCTGGCGCGCCGATACCCAGCCTTCGGTCTTGATGCCCGCCACCACGCCGGCGGGCCACAGCGTGTGGGTGCTGCGCAGGGTCTGCACTTCCCCGTTGGGGTCGGCGTAGGTGGCCTCAAGCAGCAGCTCTTGCGGCCGGCGGGCCTGGGGCACGTTGTCGATGCCGAGCTTGCCCGCGCCGTTGCGGTCCAGCGTGAGCGGCAGCTTGTCGGCGATCACGCGGGCATCCTGGCTGGCGGTGGCCTCTTCGTCATCGCTGTGGGCGCTGGACTGCTCGCGCTTGCGCGGCGGGTTGAAGCTGAAACTGTCGTAGTCGCTGAACTGCAGGTATTTGCCGCGCACCAGGGCCGACACACGCACCGGCAGGTTGGCGGCGCCGCCCCCCGCAACGTAATTGATCTGCACATCGGTGGGCACCGAGCGCACATGCACCAGGGGCTTCTTGTCGCTGGGCGCGATGCGCCCTTCCAGCACGGGCAGTCGGAACTCTTCCACCCGGAACTGGCCCGAGCCGAAGCTGCGCCCGCCCGGCTTGTCGCTGCGCAGCTCCACCTCATAAAGCCCCAGCTTGGCGGCCGGAGGCACAGCAAAGCTGCTCTGGGCACTCAGGCCGCCGGTGGCGGTGCTGCGCCATGCCAGGGGCTGCGTGTACTGCTGGCCACTGCCCGTGTGGGTGATGACCAGGGTGCCGGGCCGCTCCGCGGGCAGGCCGAAACCCTTGCGGTTTTCGGAGCGCAGCAGATGCTTCATCGACACCGTTTCACCGGCGCGCAACAAGGTGCGATCGAAGATGGTGTGGGCCCGCTCATCGGGCTGGGCTTCGGTGCTGGTGGGCACATTGAAGCGCCAGGATTCGATGCCCCGCTGCCAGTCGCTCCAGGTGAACGCCATGTCTTCCACGCCGTCTGCGCCCTTGCTGCGCGCGCTCACAAAATAGGCCTGGCCGCCGTCGGTGTCGCTGCACAGCGCCGGTTCGGGCGAAAGCCCTTCCAGGGTGGCAATGCCCTGGGCATTGGTGGTGGCGGTGGCAAGCTGGCGGCCCGAGCAGTCCGACACCCGTACGCTGGCATTCGCGACGGGCTGGCCCCGGTCCAGCGTGGTCACCCACGCCAGGGCGTTCTCACGCCCCAGCTTGAAGTGCACGCCCAGGTTGGTCACCAGGGCCGAGGTGCGCACATACATCGTGCGGCCTTCTCCATGGCGCTCGTCCAGCAGCGAGGCGCCCAGCTTCTGCGACGCGATCTCGACCACATGGAAACCGGGGGTGAGCGGAATGCCCACCACCTCGAAGGGGCGTGGGTCGTTGCCGGCGGGCTTGGGCAAATCGAGCGTCTTCACGCCGCCCTTGCCCGCCAGCAGCGACACCATGCGCGACTGCACGTTCTCCGCGGCGCTGTCGAGCACTCGGGGCAGCGGGCCGGTGGCATCGGCACGCGCCTGCTTGCGGTCCACCATGTAGCTGTCATAGCGCTGCACCTTGCGGAACCAGGCAATGATGTCGGCGTCGGCCGTGGGCCGCAGCGTGCTGACCTTGCCCGTGGGCGCGGCCCCCGGCTGCAGGCCCTGCACGCGCAGCGCCGCCTCCACGTTGCGCAGTGTCACGGGCAGCAGCGCGGGGCCCTGGGGGCCTTCGGCAAAACGCTCCACGATGCCAAAAGGCGCCGCGGCAAACTTGGCGAGCGGCGGCATGCCACCCGTGGCCACCTTCAGCGGAAAGCTGCCTGCATTGCGCAGCGCGCGGCCCGATGCGTCCTTGAAATCCTTGGGCAGCTCGATCGTGAAGGCCGTGTTTTCGGCCAGCGGCGCCGCAAACTGCACACTACCCACCAGGGCATCGGCCGGTTGACCCTGCGCGGCGCCGTCCACCTGGGGCTTGAGGGTTTCCGCCGCCGACTTGAGGCGAATGGCCGACGCCAGCTTGCGCGGCACCGGCGCATTGAACGATAGCTGCAGCGGGCGAATCGGCAGGCAGGCGGCCTGGGCGTTCTCGCGTTCGCAGCTGAATTCGGCGGCAAACGGCTGGCGCACCCGGTAGTCGAAGCGCTTTTCCACGGCATTGGGCACGCCGCTGGGCGTGGCCACGCCCTTGCCAAACACCAGCTGCACGCGCGAACCCGAGGTCAGCCGGCGGTTGCACGCCAGTGCGACGAACTGCAGCGGCTCCTGCTGCGCACGCTGCTCCAGCCCCAGCGATTTGAGCACCTCGCTGCGCTGCGCTCCCTCGATCAGCCGCACAGGCACGCGCTCGCCCACGCCCTCCAACGTGCACCAGACGTTGGCCTGCACGCTGGCCACGGCGGCCGGGCCGTTGAGCTGCAGCACGAAGAACTGCTCTTCGTCGATCTCCTGGTAGGTGCCGGGCCGGATGTTCTGGACGAAAGGCCCGCCACTATTGAATTGATAGCTCGTCGCGCCCGTCAGCAAAGCGCCTGCAGCCGATTTGAATCCAGATTTGACCGTGACGGTGCAGCGCACCCCGGGCGGCAGGTCGTTGTCGAAATCGAAGACCCATTCGCGCTCGCTGGTCCAGCGGCCGGTGCCCCGTGTGGCCGTTGCATCGCTGCAACTCAGGCTCACGGGGGCCGGCGCCTTGGGGTCACCGAAATTGACGGCGGCCGTGTCGAACTTGGCCACCATCTGGCGCACCCGCGCCACCTCGCCCTGGGGCGAAAAACTGCTGATCTGCAGGGCGTGTGCGCCCCAGGCCGCCAGTGACAGTGCGGCAGCCACTACCCATTTTCTTGTGTCCACGCCTTCCCCTCCGAAGCAATCGGCAAGCGTAACAAAACCCTATGTCCGGCGGGGGTGCGTTGCATGCGCTTACGTCTCGGCCAGGCCAAAGCCCACCGGGCGCGGATTCGCCGCCCCGCGATGACGCCCCCATGGGCGGGCGTCCTACGCCAGGGCACGGCGTTGGAACGAATGATGGACGCCTTTCGTTGCCCCCTTTACCCAGGAACCCAGGAGCCCCCAATGGCAAGACCCCCTACCTCGCGCAGCGCGGCCAGCCGTTCCACGCCTTCAGCGCCTCCCACGCCCTCCACCACGCAGGCCGACCACTACCGCGGCCAGGCCGGCGAACTGCAGCAGCAGCCCACGGGCAAGCACCCCGTCCTCACCACGCAGCAGGGCATAGCCGTGGCGGACAACCAGAACTCCCTGCGCGCCGGCGCCCGCGGCCCGGCGCTGCTTGAAGATTTCATCCTGCGCGAGAAGATCACCCACTTCGACCATGAACGCATCCCCGAGCGGGTGGTGCATGCGCGCGGCAGCGCGGCCCACGGGTTCTTTGAACTCACGCACTCGCTCAAGCAGTACACCACCGCGCGCGTGCTCACCGAGACGGGCGTCCAGACGCCCGTGTTCGCGCGCTTTTCCACCGTGGCGGGTGGCGCGGGCTCGGTGGACACGCCGCGTGATGTGCGCGGCTTCGCCGTGAAGTTCTACACCCCCGAAGGCAACTGGGACCTGGTGGGCAACAACATCCCCGTGTTCTTCATCCAGGATGCGATCAAGTTTCCCGACCTCGTGCACGCCGTGAAGATGGAACCCGACCGCGCGTTTCCGCAGGCCGCCACCGCGCACGACACCTTCTGGGACTTTGTCTCGCTCATGCCAGAAACGCTGCACATGGTGATGTGGGCCATGAGCGACCGCACCCTGCCGCGCAGCCTGCGCATGATGGAAGGCTTTGGCATCCACAGCTTCCGGCTGCTGAACGCGGCCGGCGAGAGCACGTTCGTGAAATTCCACTGGCGCCCCAAGCTCGGCCTCCAGTCCACCGTGTGGGACGAAGCCATGAAGCTGCAGGCGGCCGACAACGATTTCCACCGCCGCGACCTCTTCGAGGCCATCGAGGCCGGCGACTTTCCTGAATGGGAGCTGCTGGTGCAGCTTTTCACCGAGCAGGACGCCGAGCGCTTTCCGTTCGACCACCTCGACCCCACCAAGCTCATCCCCGAGGAACTGGTGCCGCTGCAGCCGGTGGGGCGCATGGTGCTCAACCACTGGCCCGACAACTTCTTTGCCGAAACCGAGCAGGTCGCCTTCTGCCCCGCCAACGTGCCGCCCGGCATCGACTTCAGCAACGACCCGCTGCTGCAGGGCCGGCTGTTCTCGTACCTCGACACGCAGCTGCTGCGCCTGGGCGGCCCCAACTTCGTGCAACTTCCCATCAACGCGCCCAAGTGCCCCTTCCACCACCTGCAGCGCGACGGCCACATGCAAATGCAGATCCCCAAAGGCCGCGTGAACTATGAGCCCAGCAGCCTGCAGACCGACACGCCGCGCGCTTCGCAGGGCCAGGGCTTGCGGCACTTCGCGCAGGCCGACGATGGGGCAAAGGGACGCATCCGCCCCGAGAGCTTTGCCGACCACTACAGCCAGGCGCGCATGTTCTATCGCAGCCAGAGCCCGGTGGAACAGGCCCACATTGCCTCGGCCACGGTGTTCGAGCTGTCCAAGGTGCAAACGCCGCATGTGCGCGAAGCCGTGGTGGGCCACCTGCTGCATGTAGACCCCGAACTGGCCGAGCGCGTGGCCGGGGGACTGGGCCTGACGGCCATGCCGCCCGCACCGCGCGCCGCCGAG
>NZ_ACQT01000163.1 GCF_000175235.1 Acidovorax delafieldii 2AN
TTGCGACCGCAGGCGGGCAGGTTGGCAGCACCCGCGGCGCAGGCCAGCAGCCAGGCGCGGCGCGAAAGCACGTGCAGAGTCATCGCAGAAAGCCCAGCGCAAAGGGCAGGCTCACCACGCCCAGCAGCGTGGACAGCGTCACCAGCCCCGCCACGTACGGCCCGTTGTAGCCCATGCGCGCGGCCAGCACGTAGCAGGTGGATGCCGTGGGTAGGGCCGAAAACGCCAGTAGCACGGTGGTCTGCACCGGATCGAGCCCGAACAGGTGCGCCATCGCGAAGGCGATGAGCGGCTGCACCAAGTGGCGGATGGACAGCACGGCAGCGCTGAGCATCTTGCTGCGTGTGAGCAGGCCGAACTGCATGCCTGCGCCCGCCGCCATCAGGCCCAATGCCAAAGAGGCCGCGCTGATGCGGCCCACCGTGGGCTCGAGCCAGCCCGGAATGCGAAAACCCAGCAGGTTGGCCGCCAGGCCCGATGCCGTGGCCAGGATGAGCGGGTTGCGCAGCAGTTCGCGCGCAAAGCCGTGCTGGCCGTGGCGTGCCATGGGCCACACGGCCGCCACGTTGAACAACGGCACGCACACGCCGATGAGCACGGCAATCTGCAGCAGGCCCTGCGCACCGGCCAGCCGCTCGGCCAGGGCCAGGCCGATGAAGGAGTTGAAGCGGAATGCCACCTGCGCGCTGGCGGCATGGTCGCGCGCATCGATCCGCCGGCCCAGCCAGGGCCAATGGGGCAGGCTGTAGGCCAGCGCAATGCCCGCGAGGCCGGCCAGCACACCGGCGCCGATCAGGCCGGAGGCGGCCCGCACGTCGACCGGGCTCTTCACGATGGACTGGAACAGCAGAACGGGAAACAGCAGGTAGTACACCAGGCTCTCCACCGGCTGCCAGACGGAGCGGTTGAGTGCCGTGTAGCGGCAGACGAGGTAGCCGAAGAGGATGAGGGTGAAATCGGGGAGAAGAAGCTGGGCGTAATTCACGGCGCCGAGAATACCTGAAGGCCCTTCAGGCTGCGGGTTGGTCCGCATGGGGAATCCATGGGGAGCGTGGTCACGCATTGCGCATACCATTGCCGGGTCTGTCACCCTCACAAAGGAGAACTGAATGCACCGTCGTCATTGGCTCGCTCTCACCCTGGCGGCCGCGGCCGGCACTGCCGCAGCCCAGGGCTACCCCAACAAGATCATCAAGCTGCAGGTGCCGTTTGCACCCGGCGGCACCACCGACATCATCGCCCGCGTCATTGCCGACCCGCTGGGCCGCGCACTGGGCCAGAGCGTGATCGTGGAGAACAAGTCGGGTGGCGGCGGCATCGTGGGGGCCAACGAGACGGCCAAGTCGGCACCCGACGGCTACACGCTGGGCGTGGCCACGGTGTCCACCACGGCGGCCAATCCGGCCATCAACCCCAAGACGCCGTACAACCCGCTGACCGATTTCACGCCCATCATCAATATCGCGGCCACGCCCAACATCATTGCGGTGCACCCCAGTTTTCCCGCCAAGGACTACAAGGCGTTCGTGGCCGAGCTGAAGAAGTCGCCGGGCAAGTATTCGTATTCGTCGTCGGGCACGGGTGGCATCGGCCACCTGCAGATGGAGCTGTACAAGAACCTCTCCAACACCTTCGTGACCCACATCCCCTACCGGGGCGCTGGCCCGGCCCTGAATGACACCGTGGCGGGTCAGGTGCCCATGATCTTCGACAACCTGCCCTCGGCGCTGCCCTTCATCAAGGAAAACCGACTGGTGCCCATCGTGGTGGCTGCGCCCCAGCGCGTGGCATCGCTGCCCAACGTGCCCACGTTCAAGGAACTGGGCCTGGAGCCCGTGAACCGCATGGCCTACTACGGCATCGTCGGCCCCAAGGGCCTGCCCAAGGACGTGGTTGACAAGATCAACGCCGCCGTGCGCAAGGCGCTGGAAGACCCGGCCGTGAAGAAGCGCATCGAAGACACGGGCTCGCTCGTTGTGGGCAACACCCCGGAACAGTTCGCCGCGCAGATCAAGGCAGAGTACGCGGTGTACAAGGATGTGGTGGCCAAGCAGAAGCTGACGCTGGATTGATTCCACCCCTGTGAACCCAGCCGCCCGCGCACCGGGCGGTTTTTTTTGCGTGCAAAGCGCACGCCGGACGCTCCCATGCTTGCTGCCAGCCTTGCCGCGATCGATACCTTTGTGGATGCGCTGTGGCTTGAAGACGGCCTGGCGCGCAATACGCTGGCCGCCTACCGCCGTGATCTCACGCTGTATGCCACCTGGTTGGCGCAGCAGCAGCCGGCGCTGGCACTGGACAGCACGGCCGAGCATCACCTGCAGGCCTATTTCGCGGAGCGCCATGCGCAGACCCGCGCCACCTCGGCCAACCGGCGCCTCACGGTACTGCGGCGCTACTTTCACTGGGCGCTGCGCGAGCGGCGCATCAGCGCCGATCCCACGGTGCGGCTGCAGGCGGCACGCCAGCCCTTGCGCGTGCCCAAGACCCTTTCGCAGGCCCAGGTGGAAGCCTTGCTGAATGCGCCCGATGTGGGCTCTGCGCTCGGCCTGCGGGACCGCACCATGCTCGAGCTGATGTACGCCAGCGGGTTGCGGGTGACCGAGTTGGTCACGCTCAAGACCTACCAGCTTGGCCTGGCCGAGGGTGTACTGCGCGTGATGGGCAAGGGCAGCAAGGAGCGGCTGGTGCCCTTTGGCGAAGAGGCCCGGAACTGGATTGAGCGCTACCTGCACGAAGCGCGTGGCGCCATCCTGGGCGGGCAGCAGACCGACGACCTGTTCGTCACGCACCGCGGAGCGGGCATGACGCGCGTGATGTTCTGGGTGATCGTCAAGAAATGGGCCGCAGTGGCAGGCATTACCGTGCCGCTGTCGCCGCACACGCTGAGGCACGCCTTTGCCACCCATCTGCTCAACCACGGCGCCGACTTGCGGGTGGTGCAGTTGCTACTGGGCCATGTGGATATTTCCACCACCACCATTTACACCCACGTGGCCCGCGAGCGCCTGAAGGCACTGCACGAACGCCACCATCCACGGGGCTGATGCGGCCCCCCCGGATGGGCCCGTGGGCAAGCGCAGCCGATCCGCGCGAAAATGCGCAGCTTTCGCTGAGTTTCTGAAAGCCGACATGCCAATTCCAAGCCGCCGCCACCTGCTGGCCCTGATGTGCCTGAGCGCCCTCGCGCCACTGGGCCACGCCCAATCGCAACCCGCCGGCTGGCCGGCCAAACCCATCCGGATCGTGGTGGCCTACCCCGCAGGCGGCGTGAGCGACACGGTGGCGCGCGCGCTGGCCGACAAGCTTGCGGTGCAATTGGGCACGCCGGTGGTCATTGACAACAAGGCTGGCGCCAGTGGCAGCATCGGCATGGACGCGGTCGCCAAGGCCGCCCCTGATGGCTACACGCTCGGATTTGCCGCCATCAGCCCGCTGGCGCTCAATCCGCACCTGGGCAAATCCCCCTTCGATCCGCAAAAAGACATCGCCCCGGTGGTCAGCGTGATGTATTCGCCCGTGCTATTGCTGGGCACCCCCGCGAGCAAGGCGAAGGATTTTCGCGACCTGCTGGCCACCGCGCGCGCCAGGCCAGGCGAGATCCGCTGGACCACGTCGGGGCCGGCCTCTCTGGGCCACATCATGCTGGAGCAGATCATGGCCAGTGCCCATGTGCAGATCACCCACGTGCCCTACAAGGGGGGCGGCCAGCAGATGAACGATGCGCTGGGCGGGCAGTTCGAGGTGCTGTCCACCAATGCCGGGCCTGCCGTGCTGCAGCACGTGAAGGCAGGCCGGCTCAAGGCGCTGGCGGTAGGTGCCCCAGCACGGCTCGACAGCCTGCCCGACGTGCCCACGCTGGCAGAACTGGGGCTGCCAGCGGCCAACCTGTCGTCGCTGTTCGGCATCTATGCGCCTGCCCATACTCCCGCTGCCGTGCTGGCGCGGCTCAATGCCGAGGTGAACAAGGCCCTGGCGCAACCCGATATCCGCAGCAAGCTCGACGCCACCGACAATGTGCCCACCGGTGGAACAGCGGTCGAGTTTGCCCGCCAGATCGCGCAGGAGTCGCAGAGCAACGCGCGCATCATCCGCAGCGCGGGTATCCAGGCCCAGTAAGGCGCGAACGCAACCAGCAGCTCTGCCTTGCAGGGCTGCCGAAGGTTGTGTGGGATGTTGGGCTGGGGCCCCGGTCGGGTGGCCCATCCGCCGGGCCGTGCGCTGGCGGGGAAGCTTGGATGCATCCCGTGGCGCGCATCCTGCGCCCGGCGCCTGCCGGGCGGTGCTTATTCTTCGCCGAGGCTCTCGGCCCAGGTCAGCGCCTGCAGGTGGGCCCAGTTGACCTGGCGGTTGGACAGGTGCAGCGCGTCGGCGGCCTTGGCAAACGCCACTTCGTCGCCGCTTTCGCAGGCGCGCGTGAGGTCAAGGAAAGGGGCAAAAACGCCGGTGCCATGCAACAGTGCGTCCGTCACGGGCTGCGGCAGGGCCACGGATTCGAGCGCCTTTTCCAGCGGCACGCCCAGCATCACATCCAGCAGCGAGAAAACACCCACGACGAAGGCGTTGTCGCACTCTTCGGGGGGCAGCAGCTCGGCCGCCAGCAGCTCCATGAGGCGGCCGCGCACCACGGCCGTGGTTCCCACCGCCGGTGGCGCGCCGCCTGCGCGCGAGGTGGTCATGAGCAGGGCCGCCCAGCGGAACAGCTTCTTGAGCCCGAGGATCATCACCGCATGGCGGAACGAGGTGACTTCGCACGACAGGCCGAAGCCCGACGAATTGATGAAGCGCAGCAGGTTGAAAGACAGGGTGGGGTCTTTCTTGAGCAGTTCTTCAATCTCTGTGGTACTGGCCTGTTTGCGCACCAGGTTGATGAGCTGGATGATCGTGGCCTGCGAGGGCCGGATGGTGGTGGCCTTCACCAGGGAGGGCCGGGCAAACCAGTAGCCCTGGAACAGCTTCACGCCCAGGTCCGCCATCAATTGAAATTGCTCGGGGGTCTCGACTTTTTCGGCGATCAGCTTGGCCTGGCTGTGCGTGGCGGCAAACTTGACCAGCGGGCCCGCCAGTTCGGGCTTGAAGGCCTGCATGTCGAGCTTGATGAATGCTGCCAGAGGCAGCCACGACACGTAGTTGCGCTTGAGCACGTGCTGGTTGAAGGCAAGGCGAAAGCCCCGGGCGCGCAGGGCCTCCAGCGTGGCGACGCGGGCCTCGATCTCTTCGGCCGTGGCACTGTCGTCGAGCGGAGGCACTTCCAGCACGACCTTGTCGGGGTGGATGAGTTCAAGGTGGCCGCCCGCCAGGCTGTCGTGGGTGCAATTGATGAAAACAATCTTCTTCCCCACCAGGGCTTCGGTGCCGGCGTACGACAGTGCGTTGAACAGCAGCACGGCATCGCTGGCGGCCGTGTGCGAGTGGGACGCGGTGGACCGGTCGAACAGCTCATAGCCGTACACAGCGCGGTTGGCATCCACGATGGCCTGGCGCGCAATGATGGCCAGGTTGTCGGCCTCCGTGCCTTCTGGGGCTTCGGCGGAGGCTTCCGGGATGTCTTGTTCAGGTGTGCTCGACATGGATACGCAGGTAGGGGGGTAGTGGGGGTGAAACGCTCCAGATCATTCTAGGGCAACACCGAACAATTCTTCACAGTGTGCGGCCCGCACGGCAGGCTGCCAGCAGCTGCGCCAGCCTGCATGAACGTGGCGGGAGGTGGGGCGGCACGACCTGGCAGCGCCGACTTCTGCCCGGCATGCCACTGACCGGCCCGGGGCGCTTGCAGAGGTGACCGCACAGGCGGGCGCGCCCACCTCAGAGAGGACGCTCCCCGGCTGGCCAGGTCCCGAGAGCGCGGTCGCCCGTCAGTCGGTGAGCTGGTCGGCCCAGGCGAGCGCCTGCAGGTGGGCAAAGTTGATCTGCTGGCTGGTCAGGTGCAGGGTGCCCGCGGCACGGTCGAAAACGGCGTCGTCGCTCGATTCGCAGGCTTCGGCCAGCGTGAGCAGGTCCCCCAGGAACCCCTTGCGGTGCAGCAAGGCGTCCGACACGGCGTCGGGCACGCTCAGCAGGCCAAGTGCGGCGTCCATGGGCATGGTCAGCATGACGTCGAGCAGCGAGAAGATGCCCACCACGAACGCCAGGTCGGCCTCTTCGGGGGGCAGGGTTTCGAGGGCCAGCAGTTCCATCAGCCGGCCCCGCACCACGGCCGTGTGGCCTACCGACGAGGGGGTACCACTGGTGCGCGAGGCCGTCAGCAGCAGCGCGGCCCAGCGGAAGAGCTTTTTCAGACCCATCAGCATCACGGCCTGCCGGAAGGAGGTGATCTCACGGTTCAGGCCGAACCCGGACGAGTTGATGAGCCGCATCAGGTTGAATGCCAGGCCGGCATCCTTCTTGAGCACTTCCTCGATGTCGTCGGTGCTGGCCTGTTTGCGCACCAGGTTGATGAGCTGCACGATGCTGGCCTGCGAGGCCGTGAGCAGCTTCGCCTCGACGAGCGCGGGGCGCGCAAACCAGTACCCCTGGAACAGCTCGATCCCCTGGCTGGACACCATGTCGTACTGTTGCGCGGTCTCGACCTTTTCGGCGATCAGCTCGGCCTGCGAGTGGCGGCCCGCATAGCTGATCAGCACGGCGAGCTGATCCGGGGCGAGGGCGGACAGGTCCAGCTTGATGTAGTCGGCCAGCGGCAGCCACGGCGCGTAGGCCGACTCGAGGACGGTGTGGTTGAAGGCCAGGTGGAAGCCGCGCTCGCGCAGCCCCGCCAGAATGGGAAGCCGCGCCACCACCTCAGCGCTGGCCGCATGGCCCAGTGGGGGAATCTCGAGCACGACCTTGTCGGGATCGACCAGTTCCAGGTGTCCGCCGGCCAGGCTTTCGTGGGTGCAGTTGACGAAGATGAGCTTCTTGCCCACCAGCTCTTCGGTGCCGGCGTGGGACAGCGCGGTAAACACCAGGATCACGTCGGTGGCGGCCGTGTGGCCCGCGCTCGTGCGCGAGCGGTTGAACAGCTCATAGCCGACCACCATGTGCTGCGCGTTCACGATGGCCTGCCGGGCAATCATGGCGACGGACGAGTGGCTCTGGGGCGGCGGAGCCGTCCCGGTGGCGGGTTGTGTGGACATGGGCGTGTTTCAGGAGACAGGAAGGGCCGGGGCAAGGGGCCGGGCGGAGCATCAGTGCATTGTAGAAAGGTTCGCGGATCGGGCGCGGTCATCAGCCCTGCTGCAGCCACAGCATTTCGGCTTCGGTGAAGCCGGCGCTGCGGCGGGCAGCCTCGTTGAAGGGGGGCTTGAGCCGCGGCGCCTCGTACTGGCGCACCAGCTGCGCGTAAAGCGCCTCGGGGTCCAGCCCCCGCTGCGCACAAAGCCAGCGGTACCAGTGGTTGCCGATGGCCACGTGGCCGACCTCGTCGTGCAGGATGGTGTCGAGAATATCGGCGGCCGCCAGCGCATCGGCCGTGCCCACCTGGCGCAGCTTGCGCTGGATCTGCGGCGTGGCGTCGAGCCCGCGCGCTTCCATGGTGCGGGGCACCAGCGCCATGCGCGCCACGATGTCATGCTGCGTCTTTTCGCACATGGTCCACAGCCCCTGGTGCGCCGGAAAGTCGCCGTAGTCATGCCCCTGGAGGCGCAAGTGGTCGCGCAGCAGCCGGAAATGCTGCGCCTCTTCGGCCGCCACGCGCAGCCAGTCGAGGTAGTACGCACGGGGCATGCCGTCAAAGCGCCACACCGCGTCCAGGGCCAGGTTGATGGCATTGAACTCGATGTGCGCAATGGCGTGGATGAGAACGGCCCGGCCCTCGGCCGTGGCGGGCGATCGGCGTGCCACCTCGGTATGGCGCAGCAGCAGGGGGCGCTCGGGATGGCCGGGCAGGGCACCGGCTTCGGCGGGGGCGGCAGGGGGGGGTTCTGCTATTGAAAGCGTAGCTGCAAGCGCCTGAAGGGCGAGCGCATCAGCGGCTTTTTGTTCAGGATCGGCAAGGCACAAGACCTGCAATGCACGTTGGCGAAGCTCCATCCTTACAATTCTAGGCCCTGCCCTGCGCCCAGAGCCCATGCTCTGCAAACGAGGGCCGTTCCATTTTCAGGGAGTGTGGTGCATGGCGATTTACGAATTGGATGGTGTTGCCCCGCGCGTGGCCGACTCGGCATGGGTGGCCGACAGTGCGCAGGTGATGGGTAACGTGGTATTGGGTGAAGGCGCGAGCGTCTGGTTCGGCACGGTGGTGCGCGGCGACACCGACAGCATCACGATTGGGGCGGGCTCGAATATCCAGGACGCCAGCGTGCTGCACGCCGACTTTGGCAAGCCGCTGGTCGTGGGCGAGCGCGTGACCGTAGGGCACCAGGTGATGCTGCATGGGTGCACGATTGGCGATGAAACCCTGATCGGCATCGGCGCCATCGTGCTCAATGGAGCACGGATCGGCAAGAACTGCCTGGTGGGCGCCGGCGCGCTGGTGACCGAGGGCAAGGAATTCCCCGACGGCTCCATGATCATCGGCAGCCCGGCCAAGGCCGTGCGCGATCTCAGCCCGGAGCAGATCGCGGGGCTGCGCCAGAGTGCGCAGCACTACATGGACAACGCGCGCCGCTTC
>NZ_ACQT01000162.1 GCF_000175235.1 Acidovorax delafieldii 2AN
TGCGAGGCCACACCATGCCCCTCTTTCCCACTGGACACGCCACCCATCCCCAGTGGCGCATGGCTGCCGCCCTGGTGGTGGCGCAGTTGCGCGCCCAGATGGCGCTGCCCGCCTATGCCAGCGCGCCCACGCTGGGCCTGGCCTACATCACCGACCACTACGCCGGCGAGGCGCAGCCCCTGCTCGATTACCTGGGGGCCGAACTGCCCGAGGTGACCGACTGGAGCGGCACCGTGGGCGTGGGCGTGTCGGCCAACAATGCCGAATATTTCGATGAACCCGCTCTGTCGGTGATGCTGCTGGACATTCCGGCCGATCAGTACCGCGTGTTTTCCGGCGTGGCCCCGCTGCCGCGCAACCCGGCCAGCGGGTTCGAGGCGCATACCGCGCTGGTGCACGCCAATGGCCATACGGCCGAGCTGGCGGAGCTGCTCGAAGAGATGGCGGCGCGCACCACCACCGGCTACCTGTTCGGCGGGCTCAGCGCCAGCCGCGGCGCCAGCGTGCAGTTTGCCGTGGGGGGCAACGGCAACATGGCGGGGCAGGGGGCTGCCGGGGGCGTGTTCGATGGAGGGCTGTCGGGCGTGGCTTTCGGGCCCGGTGTGGCGCTGCTGTCGCGCGTCACGCAGGGTTGCCAGCCTGTCGGGGCGCTGCACACCGTCACCGCCGCGCAGGACAACGTGGTGCTCGAGCTGGACGGGGAGCCCGCGCTCGATGTGCTGTTGGACACGCTGGAGGTCTCATTGGATGGCGACCCGCAGCCCGCACTGCGCAAGGTGCGCGCGACGCTGGCGGGCCTGGTCGATGCCGGCGAGCAGCCCCAGGGAGCGCAGCGCACGGGCCACTTTGGCACCGACACCCGTGTGCGCCACATCGTGGGGCTCGATGGCACGCGCCGGGGCGTGGCCCTGGCCGACCAGGTGGAATCCGGCATGCACCTCGCGTTCTGCCAGCGTAACGTGGCGGCGGCGCGCGCCGACCTGATGCGCATCTGCGCGGAAATCCGCGAAGAGCTTTCGCCGGAAGAACTCGAGCAAGTGCCCCTGTCCACGGGGGCGCAGGCCGGCCCGGTAGATACTTCTGGCAGCGCCAGAGCGGCGGCGGGCCAGCCGCCAGGCCGCTCCATCCGCGGCGCCATCTATGTGAGTTGCTCGGGGCGCGGGGGCCCCCATTTCGGCGGGCCCAGTGCCGAGCTGCAAATCGTGCGCCACGCCCTGGGCGACGTGCCGCTGGTGGGTTTTTTTGCCGGTGGCGAAATCGCGCACCACCACCTGTATGAGTACACGGGGGTGCTCACGGTGTTCGTCGGCATCTGAAGCGCAGGCCTGCGCCGCGGGCTGCCCCGCCAATCGGGAGCGGCCTCTCACACGGAGGCGCTGCGGGGCGGTATCCGCGCGCGTTCCATGTCGCGCGGTCGTCGGGGTGGTGGTGGATGCGGAGCTTCAGCCTCCTTCGGTCGGCAGGCCGGCGGCATCCCATTCGGGCAGGCCGCCGCGCAGCCAGTACACGGCCTTGAAGCCCTTGGCCGTGGCCACCTTGGCGGCTTTGTACGACTTCCAGCATTCGGCCCCGTTGCAGGCAAAGATCACGGGCTTGGCCTTGTCGACCTGCGCCACTTTGTCGAGGGCCTGGAAGTCGTCCTGGGCGGGGTCGAAAGCCACGTCCTTGAGGCTTTTCTCGACATAGGCGGCAAAGACCGCGCCCCGGATGCGGCGCGCCTTGTATTCCTTCTCGGTGCGTGTATCCACCACCATAGCGCCCTGCGTCTGCAGCAGTTGCGCTTCCTTGGCCGATACGCGGTTCACGCCCGGCAGGCTGTTGGGTGTGAACAAGCCCAGCTCGGCCACGCGCCGGTATTCCTGGGCATCAGGGCGCTGCGTGACGGGAGTGAGCCCCGTGGACGCCGAGGCGGCGCCGCTGAACCACTGCCCCAGCCGGCTGCGCATTTCGGCCGGCAGATCCTTGCGCACCACGATCGAGAATCCCCCCGGCACCGGGTGCGACGTGGCCAGCACGCGCGCGGCGCCGGGGGTGCCCGGCCGTCCAGGCCGCCCACTCGTCGGCGCGCACCACCGTGGCATCGGCGAGGCCGAGCGTCAGCGCGCTCAGGCCGGCCTGGGGGTACTTTTCGTGCTGCACCGATTTGAGGTCCTTGAATGACAGGCCGGCTTCGTTCAGCATGCCGCGGGCCATGTAGGTGTAGACCGAATCCTGCTGCGGCAGGTAAAGCCGCTGGCCCTTCATGCCCGATACGGCCGCCAGCTGGGGGGCGCCAATCAGCAGGTATTGCTCGGACTTTTCTGTCGACCCCACCAGTTCGTAGCCGCGTTGCAGGGCCGAGGCCGCCACCTGGGCGGGGCCAATGAATACGTCGTAGCCTGCACTGCGGGTGGCGCGCATCACGTCGGCCAGGTCCTCGCTGGTGCTGAGCGTGAGGGGCTGGCCCGCCGCCTGCGCGAGGCCGGATTGCAATGCGTTGCGCACGATGGTGTGGGCCGCCTTCTTGGCCGTGGGCTCCACTGCGACGAGGGCCGTGAGCTGGGCCCGTGCCCAGGGGCTGGCCAGCAGGCACAGCAAGGCCAGGGCGGTGGCGTGAAAGTGGCGGTGCATGGCGTCTCGTCTCCTTGTGAACGTGTGGGGCCGTCGGGTGGTCGCGCGCCGCCCTGCGTTTGCGAGGCCGTTATCTCTTTGTCTCTGCAGGCGGCGTGTGCCCCGATGTGGCGGGCCCTGTGCCGGCGGCACCGGCCCCAGGTTCGCGGCACCCCTACCAACCCATGTGCGCGGCGCTGGCCATGCCGGGCCTGCGGGCAGGCTGGGTAAATATGCCCGAGCGCTGTGAATTCGCGAACGTTCATGGCGGATTTGTTGCCATTGTTTACACCTTTGTATCAAAACCACTTCGCCAAAAACACCGGTCCCCACAAAATCGGCCCAGCCCCTTCCCGCAGCGCCGGGTGCCACCGTTGCTGTGGGGCGGACTTCATCTGTCTCACTGTTTTCCAGAGGACCCTGCCCATGAAGAACCCGATGACACTGCCACGCCGCCACATGCTGGCCGGAAGCGCCGCCGCCCTGAGCGCGCTGGGGCTGGCGGGCTGGACTGGCGTTGCACGTGCCCAGGCCGCAGCTGCTCCCAAGCCTCTGCCGGGCTACGCTGGCTGGAAGAGCGCCAATGCGCTGATCGTGCACAGCGGCAGCACCCTGGAAACGCGCCGTGCGGCCTTTGGCACCAGCGTGATCACGCCATCGGGCCAGTTGTACGTCCGCAACAACCTGCCCGCACCCGACGCAGCCATCCTGGAGAACCGCGATGCCTGGTCGGTAGCGATCGAAGGGGTGAAGAGCCCCCGCACGCTCACGCTGGCCGAACTCAAGACCCTCGGCCTAGAGACAGTGGCCACGGTGTTGCAGTGCTCGGGTAACGGACGTGGGTTCTTCCCCAGCAAGCCCAGCGGCACGCCCTGGACGGTGGGCGCCGCCGGTTGC
Organism: Acidovorax delafieldii 2AN; assembly: GCF_000175235.1. Classification (GTDB taxonomy): domain Bacteria; phylum Pseudomonadota; class Gammaproteobacteria; order Burkholderiales; family Burkholderiaceae_C; genus Acidovorax; species Acidovorax delafieldii_B. The sequence continues at coordinate 3,487 of NZ_ACQT01000162.1, forward strand.
GTGGTCTGGAGCGGTGTGCCGCTGCGCGCCGTGGTGGCGGCCCTGGGCGGCCTGGCCGATGGCATGGCGTACGTCACGGGAACGGGGGGGGAGAAGCTGCCCGAAGGCGTGGACCCGCTGAGCGTGCTGGTCGAGCGCTCAGTGCCCCTGAAGGCAATGGACGACGCCATCCTGGCCTGGGAAATGAATGGGGAGCCCCTGCCGCTCGCGCACGGCGGGCCGCTGCGCCTGGTGGTACCGGGCTACCAGGGCGTGAACAACATCAAGTATGTGAAGCGCGTGGCGTTCACGCCGGCGCAGTCCCAGGCGCGCATCATGCAGCACGGCTACCGCATGTCGCCACCGGGCACCAAGGCCAGCCCGGACCAGCCTTCGGTGTGGGAGATGACGGTCAAGTCCTGGATCAATGGCCCGTTGCCCGAGCAAGGCCCGCTCAAGGCCGGCGTGGCGCAGGTGCACGGCGTGGCGTTTGGTGGCACCCACCCCGTGAAGGGGGTGGAGGTGTCGGTGGACGGCGGCAAGACCTGGCAGGCCGCGCAACTCGTGGGCCCCGATCTGGGCCGGTTCGCCTGGCGCCAGTTCGTGCTGCCGGTGCGCCTGGGTGCGGGCACCCATGTGCTGGCCAGCCGCGCGACCGACACCGCAGGCAACGTGCAGGCGGAGCAACGCGAGGAGAACGTGGGCGGCTACAACAACACCAGCTGGAGCGACCACGCTGTGACCGTGACGGTGGCCTGACGTGGCGGTGGCAACCGGGGCGTGGGTGCCCCGCGCTGTCGTGGTGGGGTGCCTGGCCTGGCTCACCGGTGGGAGCCACGCGGCCGAGCCCGCCGAATTCGCACGTGGCAAGCTGCTGTTCACCACGCTGCAGCCCGCCTGCGCCACCTGCCACACCCTGCAGGCGGCTGGCGCCGAAGGGCAGGTGGGGCCCGTCCTCGACGAACTCAAACCCGATGCACAGCGCGTGCTGCGCGCGCTGCGCAATGGCATCGGCATCATGCCGTCGTACGCCGAAAAGCTCAGCCCGCAGGACATGCAGGCCGTGGCGCGGTTTGTGTCGCAGGCCACGGGCGGCGCGCCCTAGGCACCGGAGGGTCGGTTTTCCGGCCATTTTGGGGTTGGGGCTCGTTGCGGGAGGGCTGCTCCCCCTGACGGGCTGCTCCGCTGTGCCGTCCGGCATGGGGCACTTCTCTGCGCTTTTCGGCGGGCCATCCTGCCTGCCTTGTACGGCCGTCTTCTTGGCGGTCGCCATTGGGTGCACCGCCCTGCAAACCGCCTGGCGGCGGCGGCAGGCCGGGGGGCTCAGGCGCGCTTCGGGGCTGCCACCAGCGGCGGTGTGCTGCGCCCGGCGGCCACGCCCTGGAACGCAAAGTCCACCTCGGGCACACGGCCGCTCACGATGTCCGCCAGGGCCTTGCCCGAGCCGCAGGCGTGTGTCCAGCCCAGCGTGCCGTGGCCCGTGTTGAGGAACAGATTGGCCACCTTGGTGGCGCCGATCAGTGGCACGTTGCTGGGCGTGGCCGGGCGCAGGCCGGTCCAGAACTGGGCCTGCGTCGTGTCGCCCGCGCCGGGGAAGAGCTGCTCCACACGCCGCACGATGGCCTCGCAGCGCACGGGGTTCAGGTTGCGGTCATAGCCGTTCAGCTCGGCCGTGCCTGCAATGCGCAGGCGGTCGCCACCCCGCTCGCTGGTGTAGCGCGAGAACACGAGCTTGAACTCGTCGTCCGTCAGACTCACCTGGTGCGCCTTGCTGGCGTCCTTGACCGGCATGGTCACCGAATAGCCCTTGGCCGGGTAGATGGGCAGGCGGATGCCCAGCGGCTGTGCCAGCAGCGGGCTGAACGAGCCCATGGCCAGCAAGAAGGCATCGCCGCGCACGCGCTCGAACCGGCCTTCGGCGTTGGTCACTTCCACATGGTCGATCTGGCCACCCACCTCGCGCAGCGCGGTGATGTGGTGGCCCAGGCGGAACTGCACGCCCGCCGCCTCGCACAACTTGGCCAGCTCGCGCGTGAACTGGTTGGCGTCGCCGGATTCGTCCTCGGCCGTGAAGGTGGCGCCCGCGAGCTGGGGGCGGATGTGGGCCAGCGCGGGCTCGATGCGCACGGCTTCGTCGGCGCTGATGACCTGGCGCTCGCAGCCGAGTTGGCGCATCTGCTCGGCCGGGGCCAGGGCGCCGTCAAATTCTTTTTGGTTGGTATAGAAGTGCAGGATGCCCTGCGTGCGCTGGTCGTACTGGATGCCGGTGGCCGCGCGCAGCTGCTGCAGCGTATCGCGGCTGTAGGTGCCCAGGCGCACGATCTGCTCGATGTTGTGGCGCGTGCGCGCCGGGGTGCAGTTGCGCAGGAAGGACAGGCCCCAGAGCCACTGGCGCATGTCGGCGCGCAGGCGGAACAGCAGGGGGGCATCCTCCTGGCCCAGCCACTGCAGCACCTTGAGCGGCGCGCTGGGGTTGGCCCAGGGCTCGGCGTGGCTCACCGAGATCTGGCCGCCGTTGGCAAAGCTGGTCTCTGCCCCGGGCGCGCCCTGGCGGTCGATGACGGTCACGTCATGGCCGAGTTGTTGCAGGAAATAAGCCGAAGTCACGCCGAGCAAGCCGGCGCCCAAAACGATCACGCGCATGATTTTCAAAGCCTTTCTGGGCTCTGGCGCTTGAAAGACGTGCGCTTGCAGCTATGAATTCAATAGCGTGCAGCGGGCGCGTGTCTGCCCAAGCTGCCGCTCCCCCTGTCCTTGGTACCTGAGAGATTCACCGCACGGCCCACATGGCGCACGGTTTGCTCCTTCGGTGCGCCACAACGCTGCTGACAGGTGGTGGCGGCTCTCCAGACGGCTGTGATGAATGGTGCAGTACGGAACCTGAGCGTGTATGGGAGTTTGCGCCTTCGGTGCAGCAGCGGCCTTGCGGGCCGCCGTGCTCTCCTGCTCGGGGCATTCTAGGGGGCGGATCTCGCCTGGCGCGAAGCCGCCGGTGCTAATGCGCCGCAATCTTTGCTGATCCTGCCCATGTGCGGGCTGCCGGCAAAAGCCGGCGTGCAGTTCAGTTGGCCTGCGGGAACACCGCCTCGCCCAGGTTCAACATGAGGCGGTTGGCCCAGGCAAAGAGTGCGCTGGCGTGCACTGCATCGAGGATTTCCAGATCCGACAGCCCGGCGGCGCGCAGCGGATGCAGGTGCTGTGCCGCGAAGCTGCCCGGCGTGCGCGTCAGTGCCAGTGCGGCCTGCACGATGGCGCGCTCGCGGGCGTTGGTGCCGGCGTGGTCGGGGTCGGCAAAGAGCTGGGCCATGACATCGTTGCGCCGCGCCAGTTGCTCGAACCGCTGGGCGTGCACCGAGGCGCAGTACACGCAGCCGTTGGCGCGCGACACGGCTGTGCTGGCGACTTCGCGCTCGGCGCGCGAAAGGCCGCCGGGCGCGTACATGATGGCGTTGAAGGCCTGCGAGCGCTCCGACAACACGCGGGCCTGGTGCACCAGCAGCAGGTAGAAGTCGGAGCTGCGCGCCTTCGGATGGCTGAGGTCGAGCACGGCCTGCTGCTCGGGCGTGGCGGTGGCGGGGTCCACCACGGGCAGCCAGGATGTCCAGCCCAGCGTCTCGCTGGTGTAGCCGTTCAGGCGCAATGGCTCGCCAGGCGCGGGCAGGTTGGCGGGGTGCACGAAGGGTGTGGCGTCGGCTGCGGCGGGCGCAGCGGCGCCCTCACCACCACCGCCCAGGGCATCGAGCGCAGCCACGCCGGCCACCAGGCGCAACTGGTAGGTCACGAATCCGATGAGTTGTGCCAGCAGCACGGTGTCGGGCACCGAAAGGCCTGCCGCAGGCAGTGCCAGCAGCGCCGCGCGATCGCCGCGGTCCGGGTGGGTGGCGAGGGTGCGGGTGAATTGGGCGATGGCCTGAAGGCGTGTGTCGGCAGGCGTGCTGCCGGGTTGCTCCAGCAAGGTTTGCAGCGCGGGCGGCAGGGTGCTGCCGGCCAGGCGGCCTGTGTAGTGCGCTGCCAGCGTGGCGGTGCCGCTCTCGCGGGCGATTTCGCTCGCCACCCACAGGCGTTCGGCCTGGGTCAGTGTGCCGGACAGGTCGGGGCTGAACAGGGCGTTGTAGCAGCCCTGCGTGGCAACGGCCACCTTGTCGCGGGCGTGGCGGGTGGCAAAGGCCGGGCGCTCGGGCGTGAGCGCGAGCAGGGTGTCGATGGTGTCGGGGGTGGCAGTGGTCATGGATGCAAGGAAATGAAGAGGCCGCCCGCAGGCGGCCAGAACGTGTCAGGCGCGCTCGCGGCTTGCCGGGGCCAGGGGTTGCTCCACACGGCGTGCCGTGTCGGCAGCCGTCCATTCGTCGCCCAGCAACTCGGGTTCGGAATAAGCCAGGAGGTTGGCGTAGTGCTGCTCGATGTCTTCGCGATAGAACAGGCTGGCCAGCCCGTTGGCCAGCCGCCGCGCGCCATCGCTGATAGCAGGGATGTCGCCCGACACCGTGCCATGCGACAGCGCCGCCGGGTAGCAAAAGCAGTGGATGCGCTCCAGGCCCGGACAGCTGCCGGGGGTCTTCGGCTGGAACTCGAACACCGGGCCGAGGTCGGGCGAATCGGCCAGTTCCTGGTCCTCATCGCCGGGCGTCGGCTGGTAGCGGTCGCCCCATGCGCGCACATGGGGCGCGATGTGCGCGAACTCGGGCTTTTGCCGCCAGTCGATGGCAAAGCCGGTCGACACGATCAGGAAGTCGAACACGAAGGTGCCCTTGGGCGTGGCCACGCGCAGGGTGTCGCCTTGCAGGTCCACGCGCTGCACCGGGCAACCCAGGTTGAAGTGCGCGTTGGGGTGCCGGGATACGCGCAGCGTGCTGCCGTGCGGTGGCGGCACCTGCTGCACGTTGATGTAGTGGCGCAGGCGCCACTTCCATTCGTCGGGCAGGTCGTAGTGGCCATGGGTGAGGCCCGGCACGCCGGAGCCCTTGGACTTGTTGATGCGCGGCAGATCGGTGCGGCGCACCAGCAGGTCCACGCTGGCGGCGCCGCATTCCAGCGCGGTGGCTGCGCTGTCCATGGCCGACGAGCCTGCGCCCACCACGCCCACGCGCAGGCCGCGCAAAGTGGTGTAGTCAAGCACGTCGGATGAATGCGCCCAGCGGCTGCGGTCCACGCCCTGCATGAACGCCG
>NZ_ACQT01000161.1 GCF_000175235.1 Acidovorax delafieldii 2AN
TGGCGGGCATGGACCTCGCACCTGCCGTGCGCAATGTCCGCGTGCACTTTCATGCGGACGGCCCCGAGGCGCTGCAGGCCCTGCTGGCGCTCATTGATTCGGCCACCCACAGCCTGGACGTGTGCACTTTCGTGTTTGGCGATGACGACGTCGGCGAGCAGGTGGCGCAGGCCCTGGCGCGCAGTGCACAGCGCGACGTGGCCACGCGGCTGCTGGTGGATGCCGTGGGCAGCCTGCGCATGCCCCGTGGGCTATTGCAGCGGCTGGCACACCAAGGTGTGAAGGTGCGCCGCTTCATGCCCCTGCTGCACAACCCCATGCGCGGGCGCACCAATCTGCGCAACCACCGCAAGATGGCCGTGGCCGACGGCGCACGCCTGTGGAGCGGCGGGCGCAATCTGGCCTGCGAGTATTTCGTGGATGGGCCGGGTGCGCCCGCCTGGGTGGACCTGAGTTTCGATGTCGAGGGCCCGCTGGCGGCCTTGGCCCAGGCGCAATTCCGCGCCGACTGGCGCGCTGCCACGGGCCGCGTGCGGTTCACCCGCCAGATGCCGCTGCCGCGCCAGGCCCTGATCGGGCCTCCCGATGGACCTTTAACCCAGTGGGTTCCGAGCGGCCCCGACCAGCCCGACGACACCGTGCATGCGCTGCTGCTCACGGGGGCGTACCACGCGCAGCAGCGCATTGTGGCCGTCACCCCGTATTTCGTCCCCGACGACGCCCTGATCGATGCCTGGTGCATTGCCTGCCGGCGCGGTGTGCAGGTGCACCTGGTACTGCCGGCGCGCTCCAACCACCGCCTGGCAGACTGGGCCCGCGAACGCGCACTGCGCCAGCTTGCGGCTGCGGGTGCGCGGGTGTGGCTGGTGCATCGCATGGTGCATGCGAAGGCGGTGGTCATCGACGACACCGTGGCGCTCACCGGATCGCTCAACCTCGATGCCCGCAGCCTGTTCCTCAATTACGAGCACATGACGGCCTTTTATGGGCGCGACCAGGTGCAGTGGCTGTCCGCCTGGTGCGAGGGCCAGATGGCGGACGCCCACCTGCATTCCTCGCGCCCGCCGTCGTGGCTGCGCGACGTTGCCGAAGGCGTGGTGCGGGCGGTGGGGTTTCAGTTGTAGGCGGCTGGCGGGCCGCAAGGGTCATGGCCCTGTGGCCGAGCGGCCGGTGGCACATGCTTCAATTTTGAGAGCTGCTTGCGCACTCCAGACAAGGACTTTCGGCCGTTTCGCCATTGAATCTGCCGAAATGGCCTGGCTCGACAGGAATCGAATGTCCGCTTGAAGCCCCCATGAATGCTAGGTTTCAGATTTCTTTTTCTGAAAAGTACCGTCAAAAGTACCGTTATTTTTCAAAGTGCCCCCCGCTGTGGTGCCAGCGACACGCTGCGAAATTCACAGGCGGCGGCGTGCGGGGGGCACGCCATCGTGACGGGCACCACGGTGCATTCAAACTCGACTTGATGGGCAATAGCTTGCACGTCCTGTAGCACGTCCTGCATCGTGTGCAGTAGGCCGCGCACCGTGTGCAGGTCCGTGACATCGTTGTGAGCCAATTCGACAAGCGCATCGCAAAGCGCCGCCGCCTGAGTGGCTTTGCAATCCAGTCGGCTGGTGTCGGGCGCGGTGAAGTTGGTCATGGTCAGTTCCTGCGAGTTAGTGGAAGCGCCACTTTCCAAGGTTTTTGCAGAATCGCAAAACAAGCCATAGGTTTACAACCAATCACGCCGCCTGCAACCTAGTGCACGCTTTCCGTGCATGGAACTGTTGCACCGCTGGTGGTGCAACGCATCAACCTACAACCTGCACCAGCAACCTATGCACGCTATCCGTGTATCGTGGTTGCGCTAAATATTTTGCTGTGTCGTAGAAGTGCAACTGTTCCCGCGTCCAGCGCCTGCGCCTGCGCCTGCGCCTGCACCGTGGGCACGGCACCAGCGCCGTGGGCACGGCACCGGCCGGGCAGCACCAGCGGCGCTCGCCATCCGCCGGGGTCCCTGGCATGTTTCTTGAACGTACGGGTCCAGAGAGGCGCAGTGATTTCCCGTTTTTCGCACTACACCAACTGATTGAACCAGCGGCGCTCGCCCAATGGCTCAGCCGTGCCCTGCGCGTACTCCCACGCGCGCCAGCACTCCCCCAGGTCCGGCATGCGCCATGGCGCTTGGCGTCGCAGTGTCGCGCTGCGCAGGTGTGCGAGTGCGGGCATCAGCGCATAAAGCCCTGCCTCGAACTCAGCCCGCGCGGCCTGAAATTCCGCGTGGTCCAGCGCGTCCCGCGCATCGGCCAGCCGGGCAAGCGCCGGTTCCTCCGCCGCCGCTGCCTCGGCCACCATGCCCTCGGCGATTTCAATTGCCGCCGCCAGACCATGCGCGTGTGCTAGTGACTGCCCCGGTGCGGGCGGTGCGTCGGCGGACGATTTGGGCACCGCGCGACGTGCCAGGGCGGCGGAATAGTCACGCTGCGCGGCCCGCGCGGTGGCTTGGGCGTCGGCATGCGCGGCTTTCAGGCGTTGCACCGCGGCGCGCTTATCTGCAGTGGCCTCGGCCAGTGCGCTGCACTCTTTCTCGATTGCGGTATGACGACGGCGCAGCGCCTGCAGGTCATTGGTTTTGCCACCGGTGGGTGCATCGGTGTTTGTCGTCTTGGTGACGATGGTCATGATTGTTTTCCTTTGAAAAGTTGAAAAAAAAGAACTCACCCAGGGGCCCCCGCCCGGAAACCCGGAATCCCCCTATAGGGGGGGGAATTCCGGGTGTTTTTTCCGGGTGTTTGCCTGCCCGAAAAAACCCGTTTTCGGGTGATTTCGGGTTTTCGGGCTTTGGGGCGTCAACCCCATGCAATCGCACCCCCTGACCCACCGGTGAACCCGCTCGGTGTGCGTAGCACTACGTCGCCATCGGCCACCAGCGCACCGCCAGGACGACACAGACCCTCAAGTGCCTCCCGTGCCCGGTCCCTCGGCTTACCGGTACCCACCAAGGCCCCGGTGGCATGGCGCAGCAGCTCAGCACGGGCGATAGCCCCACCCTGCTGGTGCTGCTCAAACGCTGCAAAAACGGCTTCTTGATTCTTGCCCTGCGGCTTCGCAGGCGCCGGTGTGCCCGGCTCAAATTGCGAGGAACCACGTTCGACCAGCACAGCGCCGGTGCGGTCGGCACCCAGCACCACCGTTTCAATGTCGAACCTGAATTCGTTGCCTTCGCCCGCGCCGTCTTTCAATTTCGATATGGTTGCGGCGCGATAGCCTGCGGTGCGGATCACCTCGATTTCACAATCGAGTGCGGCCTTGATTCCCGACCACCCGCGCAACCCGGCGCGCGCATCCTTGCCGCTGTGGGCCACCAGCAGCACCGCCCACCCGGTGCGCCGGTGAATGGCTTTGATGCGCGCCACCACGGCGCCCATGTCCTTGCCGCTGTTCTCATCGGCGCCCGGTGTGGCCTGCGCCATCGTGTCCACCACCAACAAGCCCCGCGGCCCGATGGCCTGCAGGTGCGGCACAATTTCGCGCTCGCTGCCCGGCTCTCGCAGGTTCAAAGTGCCGTGTGCAATGTGCAGATTGGGCACCGCGCCGTGCCGGGTGCTGTAGGCCCGTAGGCGGTCACGGAAACCATGCACACCCTCCAGTGCGACGACGGCCACCGGCGCTTGCGCGGCCTCGATTCCGTAGAACGTGCCCCCCTTCGCAATGGCGGCCACCAGGTGCAGAACAAAGAACGTTTTGCCCGCCCCGGACGCGCCAAAAACCGCGCACAGCTCGGCCTCGGGCAGCACCCCGTGGACGAACCATTCCAGCCTCGTCTCGTCGGCGCAAAACTGCCCTACGGTGGCCCATTGCAGGCCCCCGGCCCGCGGTGCCTTTGGGTCGGCATCAGGCAGGGCTGCAGCGGTCACGACGTCAAACAACGCCACCACGTCAAGGCACGTCGTGGTGACCTCGGCAGCGGCTTTGCCCGCGTGGTGCTTCCACAGGTATGCGCGCGCCCGGTCGGCATCGTCGTGCCGGTGGGCAAGTGCGACCTCCCAGGCGTGCGGGTTGTTCTCCAGCACCGCAAGAATCTGCCCCCCATCAAGGCCCGCCCACCGCAGGCCCAGGGCTGCGGCCCGTAGTGCTTCGCTGCGGTCGGCGGCTTCGCCGGTCAGCAGGAGCCGCGCGCCAGGGGTGCCATAGCCCATCGTGTCGCACAAGGTTTCTAAGGCGGGCAGCGCGTCGGGGTCCACCGCATCGGGCATATCGCCCGCTGCGGTGCGCGTGGTGGCTTTCCCCGCCTTGCCGTGTGTGGTGCGCAAGTAGCGCAGAAAGTTTGCCGCGCTCATGTTGCAGGCCCCCAGGGGTGCCCGGTCACGGTCAAGAATCGCGGCGCCGTGCCCACGTACACCTCGAGCCCCACCTCATGATTGCACCAATCGTCGTCGTCGATCTCGTCGTCTTGCATGAAGATGCGAAAGCCGGTGCCCGATGGCGAACGCTCGCAATACCCACCTGCAGCAAGGGCACGCTCCAACACATCGCGCGCCCACGGTGTGGGCGAGCCATCGCGCGCGCTGCAGCGGTCCAGGTCAACGGCCACAACACCCTGAAGGCCCGTCATACAAAAACCGACACCATGCAGTGCGCCGGGGTGCGCTGCATAAGCGCGCTGTGCGCGGTCCAGCCCGGCCCATTTTTCCGGTGTCGTCGTGCTGAGCCCGTACATAGGCCGGTGGGGATTCTTGGGCAGCTTGTCGAACTTGCCGCGCTTCACGTTCCACACTGCTGCCCAGGGTGCCCAGCGCGGCAACGCCACCAGCCATGCCGGTAGGCGCTGCGCAAGGTCAGCAGGCGGCAGAAGCCAATCGTGTTCGGGCGCGCTCATGTGCTGCGCTCCAGGCTGCGCACGAAGGCGACAAGATGCGCCCAAAACACACATCGAACCCGGCGACCAGGCCCCACGATTTCCCAACCCCGTGGCGAACTGCGCAGCTCGAAACCACGCAGCGCAAGGCGCGCGGCCATGGTGCTTTTGGCCTTCGCGCTGGGCGCGTCATCTTCGGCCGGTGCCGTCATTGCGCGCCCCCTTCGGTCGGCGTAGTCGGCTGCGCCAGCTTCGCGCTGGTCGTCGTCGTCGGCTTGTCAGGCACTGCCCGCGCGAGTAGCGCGCCCAGCAAGCCCACCGCGGGGGCGCGGCGCAGGTAACGCGATTGGGGCGTAGTAAGCAAGCGGCATTGCTCGGCAGACCATTGGGCGCGGCTCAATTGGCACCTCCAACAGGCCGATAGGCACGTAGGACTTTTTCAGCGGCCTCGGGCGTGAAGCAATACGAAATAACACCCTTTGGCGCTTCAACGCTTGCCGCGTTGAATTGCGACAAAAAAGTGATGCCCGCGCTCTTGTCTTTGGCCAGCTCGAAAGCGGCCCGCCAGGCAACGGGGGGCTGCCCGGTCGGTGTGTCTGCGGACTGGGTGTGGGCGCGCGCCACCTTTTGCGCTGCGGCTACAAAAAGGCGCTCTTTGTCTTTCTCGCGGCGGGCGGCCCATATGCTCGCACCAGTGATTCGTTGTGCTGCGGCTTTTGGTGCGGGGGGCTTCGCAGGCAGGCGGCGGGGCGTCATCGTGCATCCTCCACACATTGACGTTTTGCTGCGTCTATCCAGGCGTGCACAGCTTCGGCTGGCCATGTGCTGATACGTTGCCCCAAGCGGACAGGTGGCGGGAATTTTCCGGCTGCAATCAGGCGGTATAACGTGGCGGCGCTCACCCCTAGTAAGCCGTCGTGCCCGACTAGATGGCTTTTCCGATACAAGCGATGTGTTGACATTTAAAACTCCTTCTTGATGCGACTTGGTGTCGCATGTCGCAGAGTTTCAAAGTCATGCAATGGGAAAAGTCAGCCACTTTTCCCACTACATAGGCTGGCAAATTTAGGGTTCTTTGCGCATTGCCGAGTGTGCTTTTTTGGCAGCGGCTTGTTTTTTGCTGTTCCGCAATGTTTTCGCGTCGGGGTGGCTTTCAATGGCTCGTTTCACATCGTCAACGCTTGGCAGAGGGTGCGGGCCTTGGGTCGGGTTGCCGTCATCCCCAATTACGTCAAACATGGCCGCAATCCTCAGGTATTCGGTCGCCCAGCCCTCGACACGGCTTCGCTTGCGGCCATAAAGTCCGCAGGCATTTTTGATTTTCGCGGGGGCGCCCCCATCGGCGTCTGCCTTCACAATCGCTCTAGCGACATAGCCCAAGAAGTGCACGACGTCGTCATTGAAATCGTTGTCTGCCGCTTGTTGCCACAGGTGCATCGCTGCGCCGTAGTTGCTGCATCGTCCGGGGGACAGGACAGCGCGCACCGCGTTATGTGTGTCGGGGTCGGTCAGGCTTTCTACATCGTCAGCCGCCCGTGGGTTTGGGGCGTGTGGCGCCTTCTTCATGCTGCCTTTGCCCTGATTTCCACCACGTCCGCACCAATGCGCTGCTTGTCCAGGTAGTCCGCCCAGCGCTGCATCATTTCCCGCCGTGCCGGTAGGTGTGCCGTGCGGTTGTAGGCCCGCCCGTTGGCATCCTTCACCGCGTGGGCCAACTGGTGCTCGATCAGGTCCACGCGCTCGCCCAAGACTTCATCCATGATGGTGCGTGCTGTTGCCCGGAACCCGTGGGCGGTGTGTACCTCGTTGCTGTAGCCCATGCTGCGCAAGGCTGCATTCACCGTGTTTTCGCTCATGGGACGTTCGCCGGTGCGCAGGCTGGGGAACACGTAGCGGCCATGCCCGGTGATGGGGTGCAGGCTTCGCAAAATCTCGACGGCCTGCTGCGATAGCGGAACGATGTGGTCGATCTTCATCTTCATCTTGCTGCCGGGGATGCGCCACTCTGCCGCCTCCAGATCAATCTCGGCCCATTCGCCGGTGCGCAACTCGCCAGGGCGCAGGAACACCAGTGGCGACAGCTTCAGCGCCGCCACGCTGTAAGTGTGCCCGGTGTAGGTGTGAATGGAGCGCAGCAGCTCGCCTAGCTTTGCCGGGTCGGTGATGGCTGCATAGTGCTTTTTCTCTGCGTGCTGGAATGCGCCGCGCAGGTCGGTGGTCACGTCCCGCTCTGCCGTGCCCTCGGCCACCGCATACCGGAACACTTGGCCGCATATCTGGCCGATACGCTTTGCACTGTCGAAGACGCCCCGCGCTTCCATCTTGCGCACCACGGCCAGTACGTCGCGCGGCCCGATGCTGGTGATGGGCATCTTGCCGATGTAGGGGAACACGTCCTTGCGCAGCCACGTTGAAACCTTGTCTTGCGTGATGGCGGCCCGCTTGGCACTGGTGGCCTTTAGCCACTGCTCCGCAACTGCCTCAAAGGTGTTTCCAGCGGCTGCCGCCTTGGCTTGCTTTTCCTCGCGCTTGGCGATGCCGGGGTCGATGCCGTCCGCCAGCAGTTCGCGGGCCTTGTCGCGCCGTTGTCTGGCCTTCGCCAGTGATACCTCGGGGTACACGCCCAGCGCCAGCGTTTTGCGTTTGGCGGCAAAGGTGTAGTCCCAGCGCCAGTATTTGCCGCTGGCTTTCACCAACAGGAACATGCCGCCGCCGTCTGCGTACTTGGTTCCGGCTGGTTTGCCGGTGTCTTTCACTTGTTTAACAAAGGTGTCGGTCAGTGCCATGTGGTGCCTCTTTACGGTATCTGGCTTTGCGGTACGTCCCGTATACCGTCAAAAGTACCGTGAAAATACCGTGATGGCATGGTACGTTGTGAAATCTAATGAAGCAATAAAAAACCCGCGATGCTAGGAAACATGCGGGTTTAAGAGGTGTTGTGATGCGGTGTGATGCGATCACTTGGTCCCCTCGACAGGAATCGAACCTGTATCTAGCGCTTAGGAGGCACTCGTTCTATCCATTGAACTACGAGGAGGCAGCCCGGGATTGTAGAGGCTTGGCACGCACCCGCCCGCGCGCTGGCGCCCCCCGTTGACTGGCTTGTCAGTCGTAGCGCACGGTGTAGATGATGTCCATCGCGCTCTTCTCTCCCGTCTGTCCGCGCAAGGTGAGGCGGCGCGACAGGTCGTAGAAGATGTAGAGCGTGCCCAGCGTGCCCGACAGGCTGCGCTCGTAGGTCACGTACATGTCCTTGGACAGGCGCTTGCCAAAGGTGAGTGCGGCGCTGGCGGCGTCCTCGCCTGTGCCCGGGCCCTTGAAGCCGATCTCGTCGAGGCCCAGGCGGCTGGCCACTTTCGCGGTGGGGTTGCTGCTGCCGCGGCCCAGCAAGGTCAAGGCGGCCTGCTGCAGCACGGCGGCTTCGGCGCCGCCAGCGGCGGTGTTGCGGCCCAGCACCACCCACGAGAGCTTTTCTGCGTCGGGCAACTCGGGGTCGGAATACAGCTTGACGCGGGGCGCCTGCGCGCTCCCGGTGACCTGCACGCCCGCACGCACGCTGATGTTGGGGCGCAGGGCCAGGATGTCGAGCGAGGGGTTGTTGTAGGGGCCGTTGAAACGGATCAGGCCGGTCTCCACGTCCAGCACCTGGCCCCAGGCGCGGTAGCGGCCCTCTTCGGTGCGCACCTCGCCCGTGACGCGGGGCGGTGCGCCGGGCACGGGGCTGCTGCGCACCTCCACCTCGCCGGTCAGGCGGGTGGTGATGCCCTGGCCCTGCAGGGCAAAGTCGCGGCCCAGGTTGAGGGTGACGGCGATGTCGGGCGG
>NZ_ACQT01000160.1 GCF_000175235.1 Acidovorax delafieldii 2AN
CACGCACCACCAGCACCTTGACGAGCTGGCGCTCGCCGAACCCCGCTGTGATGTGGTGGCCAACCGCGTTTTCGTGGCCGACGGCCCGCTGCACAGCAGCGCGGGCGTGACCACAGGTATCGACCTCACGCTGCAGCGCATTGCCGACACCTGTGGCCCGGCCATCGCAGCCCAGGTGGCGCAGACGATGGTGGTGGCCCTGCGGCGCGGGCCGCACGATCCTGAACTCTCGCCCTTTCTGCACCACCGCAACCACCTGCACGCCGCCCTGCACCGCGTGCAGGACGCCGTGGGCCAGCAGCCCCAGGCCCCGTGGAACGTGCCGGCCATGGCCGAGGTGGCGCACACCTCGCCGCGCCACCTCACGCGCTTGTTTCTGGAACATGCGGGCATCGCGCCGCTGCAGTACCTGCGGCGCATCCGCCTTGCGGCGGCCGAAGCGGCATTGCAGTCGGGCCAGAATGTCACCCAGGCGGCAGCGCTGGCGGGGTTCAGCTCGGATACGCAATTGCGCCGGGCATGGCACCAGTTCGGCCGCGCGGGAACGCCCTCGCAGCCTGGCGCGCACGCCGCGTGAACGGCCGCACCCGCAGAGCGCGAAACGTTACTGGCCCAGGCGCCGCAAGGCTGCAAGCCGCTCGGCGATGGCATCGACGTCCAGCCCGTCCTCTGCATGCGCCAGGTAGGTCTGCAGATCGGTCACCGCCTGCGCCACGTTGCCGCGCTCCGCGTGCGCCAGCCCGCGGTCGCGCCATTCGCCCCACGCCTGCGGCAGCAGCACGATCAGGTGGTCCTGCACCGAGATCAGGCGCTGCCAGTCTTCCTGCGTGCGGTGCACTTCCTTGAGATTGCGCAGCATGCGCGCAATGATGTCGCGCGGCGTGGCCGCCTGCAGGTACAGACCCAGCGGCACGTCGTAGTCGTCCACCAGGCCGCTTTGGCGCTTGTAGGGCTCCAGGCGCTCGGACAGTTCTTCACGGCTGAGCGACTGCCCGGAGACAGGGTCCATCACCACCTGCCCCTTGGGCAGCAGCACCTTCACCATGAAATGGCCCGGAAAAGCGATGCCCCGCACATGCAGGCCCAGGCCTTGCGCCAGTTCCATCCACAGCACGGCCAGCGATATGGGGATGCCCAGGCGTGTGCGCAGCACGGCATTGAGGTAGCTGTTTTCGGGGTCGTAGTAATTGTTGACGTTGCTGGTGAAACCCAGGTCGCTGAAGAAGAACTGGTTGAGCATGCGCAGGCGCTGCAACGCCGGCGCATCGGCCGGCATGCGCCGCTGGATGCGCGCCAGCAACTGGTCCATATCGCCCAGCAGTTGCTGCACGTCGAGGTCGATGTATTCGTCCTGGGCCAGGCTGGCCGCTGCTTCGAGCAGCGGAAAATGCTCGTCGCTCTGCACCAGGGCGGCGAAGTATTCCAGCGAGGTCGGAACGGAATAGCTGAGGGACATGGCAGGGTTGTACGGTGGGCGCTGCGCGGCGTCAAGCCACGCAAGGACGCGGTTCTCTCCAGGTGTTTCGCGGCGCCGCAGTTGTGCTTTCAGCGGCGCAGCATCTGGCGCATCTTGAGCCCTGCCGCCCACAGCGCGCCGAAATACAGCGCCACCGAGGCGCACAGCACCAGCGCCAGCAACCCTGCGCGCTTACCGCCCTGGCCGCGCATCTCCACCCACGGGAAATACTGCGCCGCCCACAGCAGCAGCACCGCCAACAGCGCGCTGGCGGCCACCACCTGCAGTGCAAAGCGCGCCCAGCCAGGCTGGGGCCTGTAGCTGCCCCGGCGCAGCAGCCCCACCAGCAACCACAGCGCGTTGACCAGCGCGCCCAGCCCGATGGACAGCGCCAGCCCCGCATGGGCCATGAGAGGCACCAGCGCGGCGTTGAGCAGCTGGGTGATGACCAGCACCACGATGGCGATCTTCACGGGCGTGCGGATGTCCTGGCTGGCGTAGTAGCCAGGCGCCAGCACCTTGATGGCCACCAGCCCCAGCAGGCCAGCGCCGTACCCAGCCAACGCAATGGCGATCTGCCCCACGTCGCTGTCCAGCAGCGCGCCATGGTGGAACAGCGTGGCCACCAGCGGCGTGGCAAAGGTCAGCAGCGCCACCGCGCAGGGCACGGCCAGCAGCACCACGATGCGCAGGCCCCAGTCGAGCATGGCCGAATACCGCTGCGCATCGCCCGCTGCCTTGGCGGCGGCGAGCTGGGGCGTCAGCACCACGCCCAGCGCCACGCCGAGCAGCGCGGTGGGGAATTCCATCAGCCGGTCCGCGTAAAACAGCCACGTCACGCTGCCGGGTGCAAGGTACGACGCGATCTGGGTGTTGATCATGAGCGACACCTGCGCCACGCCCACCCCGAGCAGCGCGGGGGCCATGAGCGTCAGGACGCGGCGCACGCCCGGCTCGGCCCAGGCTGCGCGCACCGCGCCCCAGGTCACGCCAATGCGCGGCAGCAGGCCCAAGCGGTGCAGCACGGGCAACTGAACGGCCAGCTGCAGCACGCCGCCCAGCATCACGCCGCCGGCCATGACATAGATGGGCTCTATGCCCCGGGCCGCCAGCTGCGGCGCACCCAGCCAGGCCGCGGCGATCATGCACAGGTTCAGCAGCACCGGCGTGGCGGCCGGTACGGCAAAGCGCTTCCAGGTGTTGAGCACGCCCGCCGAGAGCGCCACCATGGACATGAAACCAATGTACGGAAACATCCAGCGCGTCATGACCACGGCTGCGTCGAAGCTGGCCGGGCTCTGCCGCAGGCCGCTGGCAAGCAGCCACACCAAAAGCGGCGCGCCCACCACGCCCAGCACACAGGTGAGCAGCAGCACCCAGGCCAGCGCCGTCGCCACGCTGGCAATGAGGATGCGCGTGGCGGCCTCGCCATGCTGGGCCTTGGAGGCGGCCAGCACAGGCACGAACGCTTGGCTGAACGCGCCTTCGGCAAAAAGGCGCCGGAACAGATTGGGAATGCGGAAGGCGACGTTGAAGGCGTCGGTCAGCGCATTCGCACCAAACATCGAGGCCATCAGGAGGTCGCGCACCAGGCCCGTCACACGGGAGGCCAAGGTCAGCACGGAGACGGTGGAGGCGGCTTTGAGCAGGGACACCGCCGGGAGTGTATTCGCTGCCCGCCCCTGCGCCGCGGCACTGCCCCGGCTGTTGCGTACCCTTACCTGGCGGCGGCACGCTCCGCCCGGCTGCACTGGGGGGGTGCTGCGCACGCGCCATCGACTAGGCTATAATCGCGGGCTTTGCTGGCATCATCCTCAGACATCAAGGAACACATCCATGGCATCCACCAAGCCCAAGAAGAAGAACCCGCGCCTGGCGTCGGGCCGCAAGCGCGTCCGTCAGGACATCAAGATCAACGCCGCGAACACCTCGCTGCGTTCCAAATACCGCACCGCCGTCAAGAACGTCGAAAAGGCTGTTCTGGCTGGCGACAAGACGAAGGCGACCGAACTGTTCGCCAAGATGCAGGCCGTGGTTGACACCGTGGCCGACAAGGGCATCTTCCACAAGAACAAGGCTGCTCGCGACAAGAGCCGCCTGTCTGCCAAGGTGAAAGCCCTGGCACTGGCCGCCTGACCCTCTTCAGGCAAACAGCCCGGACGGCCTGCGCCGTTCGCCGTTTGTAACGGGTGCGCTGCCAGCAACGAAAAAACCGCCTTCGGGCGGTTTTTTCGTTGGTGCGCCGGTAGCGGGCCAAGGCCGAGCCCCTGCCCCCCCCAAAACCACCGAACACGGGAATATCGGGATCCGCCCAGTTATGGCGCGGAGAGATCGCTGCAAGGGAGCTACAGGAGGCAAGGCGGTACAACAGACACCAAAGGCCAGGTTGGCCCGGTATCCCCGCGGAGGTCCAAACGCCCTCGCAAAAGAAGCGGCCGCCGGTTCAGGGAAGCGCAGGAGGCGCGTCGGGCAACAGACAGGCTTCGACCATCTGCAGGTTGTTGTCCCGCGCGAAATTGATGACGAAATCCCAGGCCATGGGCTCGTGGTCGCGCAAATCGCTATGCACCACCACGCACTTCACACCATTGAGCGTAGTGGGAATGCACCAGGGGGAATAGCTCAGATGGCTGCCGGGCTTCGCTCCGCCAGGGCGAAAGCAACTCATCACGCCGGCCAGCCGCTCGGCCCAATCGCTGGGACGAAAGGTTTTCCCTTCGTGGGTGATGCCCTGAATGAAGACTTCTTTGGAGGAGAGGGAAACCATCGGGGGTCTGAGTGGTGAGGTGGCGGATACTGCAGGATCACCGCATGCTGCGCCGCAACGCGTATTCTAACTCTTATATAAGAGCTAGCCTCAACCGCCCTCGCCCAACGCATTGCAGTGATGCGCAATCGTCATCCGCAAACACCTGCGCTCGCCCTAGAATCGTGCTTCGCTTTTTTGGGTTCGGGCCTGCGGGCCGGCCTTTCACGCACTGTCTGGAGATCACTGCATGACCGCTTTCATTGAGGCCGCCTCGCCCCACGTGATGAACACCTATGGCCGCGTGCCGATCGCCCTGTCGCATGGACAAGGCTGCCGGGTGTGGGACGTGAACGGCAAGGAGTACCTCGACGCCCTGGGCGGCATTGCGGTGAACACGCTGGGCCACAACCACGCCAAGCTGGTGCCCGCGCTGCAGGACCAGATCAGCAAGATCATCCATTCGTCCAACTATTACCACGTGCCCGGCCAGGAGCAACTCGCAGCCAAACTGGTCGAGCGCTCGGGCATGACCAACGTGTTCTTCTGCAACTCGGGCCTCGAAGCCAACGAGGCCGCGCTGAAGATCGCACGCAAGTACGGTGTGGACCAGGGCATCGCCAAACCCGAGATCGTGGTGTACGAGAAGGCCTTCCACGGCCGCTCGATCGCCACCATGTCGGCCACGGGCAACCCCAAGATCCACAGCGGCTTCGGCCCGCTGGTCGAAGGTTTCATCCGCGTGCCGCTCAATGACATCGAAGCCATCAAGAAGGCCACCGAAGGCAACCCCAACGTGGTGGCGGTGTTCTTCGAAACCATCCAGGGCGAAGGCGGCATCAACCCCATGCGCGTCGAATACCTGCAGCAGCTGCGCAAGCTGTGCGACGAGCGCGGCTGGCTCATGATGATCGACGAAGTGCAGTGCGGCATGGGCCGCACCGGCAAGTGGTTTGCCCACCAGTGGGCCGGCATCGTGCCCGACGTGATGCCGCTGGCCAAGGGCCTGGGCTCGGGTGTGCCGATCGGCGCCGTGGTGGCCGGCCCCAAGGCCGCCAACGTGCTGCAGCCTGGCAACCATGGCACCACGTTTGGCGGCAACCCCCTGGCCATGCGTGCGGGCAATGAAACCATCCGCATCATGGAAGAAGACGGCCTGCTGAATAACGCCACCACGGTGGGGCTGCACCTCAAGACCACGCTGCAACACCAACTCGGTGGCCTGGCGGGTGTGAAGGAAGTGCGCGGCCAGGGCCTGATGCTGGGCGTGGAACTGGCCAAGCCCTGTGGCGTGCTGGTGGGCCGGGCTGCGGAGGCCGGCCTGCTGATCAGCGTGACGGCCGACAGCGTGATCCGCATCGTGCCGCCGCTGATCCTCACCATCGCCGAGGCAGACGAAATCGTCGCCAAGCTCACCCCCCTGGTCAAGGCCCTGCTGGCGGAATGAGCCGGCCCGCAACGAAACCACCATGAAACATTACCTTCAGTTCAACGACCTCACCGCCGACGAATACGCCTACCTGTTCGAGCGTGCCGCGCTCATCAAGAAGAAGTTCAAGGCCTACGAAAAACACCACCCGCTTGCAGACCGCACGCTGGCCATGATTTTCGAGAAGGCCAGCACGCGCACGCGCGTGAGCTTCGAGGCCGGGATGTACCAGCTGGGCGGCAGCGTGGTGCACCTGACCACGGGCGACAGCCAGCTCGGCCGCGCCGAACCCATCGAGGACAGCGCCAAGGTTATCAGCCGCATGGTGGACCTGGTGATGATCCGCACCTTTGAGCAGACCAAGATCGAGCGCTTCGCGGCCGACTCGCGCGTGCCCGTCATCAACGGCCTGACCAATGAGTTCCACCCCTGCCAGATCCTGGCGGACATCTTCACCTATATCGAGCACCGCGGCTCCATCCAAGGCAAGACGGTGGCCTGGGTGGGCGACGGCAACAACATGGCCAACACCTGGCTGCAGGCCGCATCGCTGCTGGGCTTCAAGGTGCACGTGAGCACCCCCCGTGGCTACGAAGTGGATGAAAAATTGGCCGCAGGTGCAAGTGGAATAAGCGCCGGTAGCTATCAATTCTTTAGCAATCCGCTCGAAGCCTGCAAGGGCGCAGACCTGGTCACCACCGACGTGTGGACCAGCATGGGCTACGAGGCCGAGAATGAAGCCCGCAAGGCCGCCTTCGCCGACTGGTGCGTGGACGCTGAAATGATGGCCGCCGCCAAGGCAGACGCCCTGTTCATGCACTGCCTGCCTGCGCACCGCGGCGAAGAGGTCGAAGCCGACGTGATCGACGGCCCGCAATCCGTCGTCTGGGACGAGGCGGAAAACCGCATGCATGTGCAGAAGGCGCTCATGGAATACCTGCTGCTCGGCCGCGTGGCCTGACATGGCAGACGCCGCGCCTTCGCTCTTTGCGGTGCGATTTCACGATCACGCCCACCAAGTCTCCGTGCGCCAGGCACAGATGCAGGCCCACCTCGCGTGGCTGGATGGCCACCAGGAACACATCCTGGTGGCCGGCTCGCTGCGCCGAGACCCAGGGCTGCCGCCGGTGGGCGGGTTGTGGGTGGTGCGTGCGGACAGCCGTGCAGAGGTGCAGGCGCTGGTCGAAACCGACCCCTTCTGGCGGCATGGCTTGCGGGCGTCGTGCGAGATACTGCACTGGTCCAAGGCATTCCCCGACCGTGCAACCCCTGTCTGAGCCGCCGCCGCACAATGCCCATCGCTCCCCACCCCTGCCTGACCTGCGGCGCATGCTGCGCGAGTTTCCGCGTGGATTTCTCGGTGCATGAGACGCAGGAAGGAGGCGGTGACGTACCCGACGGCCTGGTGGTGGAAGTGACCGGCACCACCTGCCGCATGCGCGGCACCGACCACAGCCCGCCGCGCTGCGCCGCGCTCACGGGCAAGCTGGGTACTCAGGCCGCCTGCGGCATCTACGAATGGCGCCCCTCGCCCTGCCGCGAATTCGCAGCCGGCAGCGATGCCTGTGACCGGGCACGCATGCGCCACGGGTTGCCGCCCTACCCCGCCGAAGCACCGATTTGCTGATGCACGCCTGATGGAGTCGCCGCCCGCAGGGCCTCACGGCGCCGGACTTGTGGGCGACGCCACGGCATCGGCGCCGCCTGCCGGAGCAGGCCTTGCCGCACTCACGCGGTTGCGTCCCTCGGCCTTGGCCTGGTAGAGCGCCCGATCGGCCCTGTCGATCAGCGCCGCCGGAGACAGTGCCGCGCCCAGGGTGCAGGCCACCCCCACGGACAGCGTGACCGCCACCGGCTGGCCATCGGCACACCACTGCCGATCGGCCACCTTCTGCCGAAAAGCCTGTGCACGCGCCAGCGCCGCGTCCAGGGCCATGCCCGGCAGCACCAGCAGAAACTCTTCTCCGCCATAGCGGCAGCAGATGTCGTTGGCCCGTGTGCCTTCCAGAAGCAATGCAGCCACCTGGCACAGCACGTCGTCGCCGGCGGCGTGGCCCAGGCGGTCGTTGATCAGCTTGAAATGGTCCAGGTCCATCAGCAGCACCGCCAGCGGCAGGCCGGCACCCGCGCTGGCGTCCAGTTCACGCGGCAGGGCGGTGTTCAGGTAGCGGCGGTTGTAAAGGCCGGTGAGGGGGTCGCGATTGGCCTGCTCGGTCAGCTGGGCCTGCAGCGACTGGACCGCCTGCAACTGGCTCTGCAACTGCGCCTGGCTCTGGCGCAACTGGGCCCGGGTATTGGCCAGCACCACGGTGCGCGTATGGGCACCCCTGGCAAACAGCACGAGATAGGTCGTGAGGCATCCCATGCTGAGGGCGCTGACCAGCAACGACGTATCGGGGGTAAAACGCCAGCCGGTCACGGCCACGGTCAGCGCGGCGCCCAGCGCCGCTGCGGCAAGCGCCTGCACAGCGCCCTTGCCCGCCCGGAACGCGGTCACATTGATGCAGCCGCAGATGATCAGCATGTAGCCAATCCACAGCGGAAAACCCAGGGCAGCCGCCCACAGGCCGAAGCAGAAATTGTCGAGCAGCATGTTCTGGATCTCGGCCGCCAGCGGGTCTTTGGCGCGGCGGGCGCGCAGGTAGACCACGTGCGGATAGACGACAAACTGCGCCAGCATGGGCACCCACGCCCCCGTCCCCAGACCGATGTCCCGGAAATGCACCCCCAGCACCGCCACCACGAACAACCATGAGGCACTGCGGTTGCGGTAGTTCATCCGAACCACCCAGTGGGTGGATGCAGCAGGTACGGTGGTCATGGAAACGAAGCGCGGCTACACAAAAGGCGATCAACCCCGCGCGAAGGGCGGCTCGGCCCCGAAGACGCCCAGCGCCGGGCTGCGCGGGGAATGTATCGCACTGTAACCGCATTTGATTGCGAGAGCGCATGTGGTTGGGGGCGTGCTGCGCGGCGTTGCGCGGGCGTTCAGCGGCCGCGCCTGATGCCGCCATGCATGGACCCGGCGAACGCGTCCGCACGCACGCGCCACCGGATCCACCCGGTCAAAAGCTGGCCGCCAGCGTGCGCGACCCGCCACCACACCC
>NZ_ACQT01000159.1 GCF_000175235.1 Acidovorax delafieldii 2AN
CCCCGAACCGGCACCGGTGACCGCCGTGGCCAGCCCGGCAGAGGGTGCCGCCGCTGCGCCGCACATCGTCAATCCCGAAGAGCTTTTCGACATCCAGCAGCAGGCAGAGTTCTTTGTCTCGGTGGGTGAGCACGATCAGGCCGTGGACGTGCTCAAGAAGCACATTGCTGCGCACCGGGAAACTTCGCCGTCCGCCTACCTCGAACTTCTGCGGCTGTACCACACGCTGGGCCGTTCGGACGATTTTGCGCAGCTGCGTGCGCAGTTCTGCAGCCATTTCAACGCCCAGGTTCCCGAGTTTTCGGCGTTTAGCCGCCAGGGGCGCACGCTCGAGCACTACGTGGATGCGCTGGCTGCCATCGAAGCGCAGTGGTCCGCAGCGTCCGTGCAGGGGCTGCTCGAAAAATACCTGTTTGTGCGCAATGGCCGTTCCGAGGCCCCTGCCTTCGACCTGGCTGCATACGATGATCTGCTGCTGCTGCTGGCCATTGCACAGACCACGCCGGCCAGCCTGCGCGGCGCACCGCCGCCACGCGCGCGCAGCACGCCGCTGGCCCCACAGGGAGGAGAGACATCGGCCCCGGCTGCGGCGCCTGCTCCGTCCATCGCAGCGGCAAGCAGCGCTGCACACATTCCTGCCCCACAAGGGGGCGTCGCTTCCGGGGAGAGGGCCGCTCCCCCACCCATGCCTGCTGCGGCGGAGCTGCCGCTCGATTCGGTCGCGGCCGGCCTTGAGTTTGATTTTGGCCAGTCTTTCGTTGCGAAGCCGCTTGCCATTTCGCCGCCGCCGGCGCCGTTCGAGGCCCACGAACTGGATCTGGATCTGTCCGATCCACCCCACCTGACCCTCAGCGACTTGCCGCCGGTTCCCGTCACAGCGCCGCCAAGCGCGGGTCAGCCGGTAGGCTTTGGCATGGCCAACGACCAGGTCGAGGTGCGCCTGGAGCTGGAGCAACGCAAACCCGAACCCAAGCTTTAACCCATCGGCACCGCCAGAGGGGCCTTTGGGAGCTGACCTGGGCAGGGATCTGGTTTTCAGTCGGTGTTCTGCTCCATGTGGGCCATCAGCGTGCGGGCCGCCGCTTCTGGATCGGGCGCATTGACCAGCGCACGCACCACGGCAATCGAGCCCACGCCCGTGGCTAACACCTCGGCAAACTGCTCGGCACCGATGCCGCCAATCGCCACCAGCGGATAGCTGCGCATCAGGCGCGCGTAGACCGACAGGCGTCCCACGCCCTGGGGCACGGTGGCCATCTTTTTGAGTGTGGTGGGAAACACCGCCCCCATGGCGATGTAACTCGGGCCCACGGCATCGGCGCGCACCATTTCGGCATAGCCGTGTGTGCTCACGCCAAGGCGCAGGCCCGACGCGCGCAGCGCATGCAGCTCGGCGGGCAGCAGCGCATCGAGGTCTTCCTGCCCGAGGTGAACACCGTAGGCGCCGGCTGCAATGGCCTGCCGCCAGTGGTCGTTGATGAACAGCAGCGCCGGTGTGCCCTGCACGGCCTGCACGGCCGCCGCTACCTCGCGTGCCACAGCGCTGGGGTCGTCCGATTTGAAGCGCAACTGCACGGTGGGTACGCCGGCCCGTGCCATGCGGCCCACCCACTGCGCATCGGGCAGTACGGCATAGAGCCCCAGATCTTGCGGGCAGGCGGCGAAGCCATGCGCACGCGGCAGGGTCTGCAGGCCGAAATCCTGCGGCTCGTGCGGCCATTGCTCCGGCGCGAAATGGCCGGTGCGCAGTGCGCGTGCCTGCCAGGCGCGGGCCAGGCACTCGGCATCGTGGGCCACAAAGCCAAGATCGCTGCAGGCCTGCAGCGCGGCCTGGTACACGGGTTCGGTCGAGGCGGGTGCAGGCGCGGGTTGCGGCGGGAAGCCCGGAAACGCAGCAGCATGGTGCTGCACGATGGCCCGCCGCAGCGCGGCGATATCACGCATGGGCGTGGTGCCAGAAAGGGGTGCCCAGCACCGGGGTGCTGGCCTGGGCCGCGTCCTGGGCCGCCATGGTGCCTGCCCGGCGTGCGGCCCGGCCGGCCTGCACGGCGTCGGCAAATGCTCCGGCCATGGTCACGGGGTCTTGCGCCAGCGCCACGGCAGTGTTCAGCAACACGCCGTCGTAGCCCCATTCCATGACCTGGCAGGCGTGCGATGGCAAGCCCAGACCGGCATCCACCAGCAGCGGCACGTCCAGGCGTTCGCGCAACAATTGAAGCGCATAGGGGTTCATGGGGCCACGGCCGGTGCCGATGGGCGCAGCCCATGGCATGACGGCCTGGCAGCCCACATCGACCAGGCGCTGGCACAGCACCAGGTCTTCGGTGCAGTAGGGCAGCACCTTGAAACCATCCTTGATGAGTTGCGCGGCGGCCTGTACGAGGTTGAGCGTGTCGGGTTGCAGCGTGTAGTCGTCCCCGATCAGCTCCAGCTTGATCCAGGGGGTGTTGAACACTTCGCGCGCCATGTGCGATGTGGTCACGGCTTCCTGCACGCTGTGGCACCCTGCGGTGTTGGGCAGGATGGGCACGTCCAGGCGGCGCAGCAACTCCCAGAAGCTGTTGCCGGCGTCTGCGCCGCTGCTGCCCTGGCGGCGCAGCGAAGCGGTGAGCATGGCGGGGCGCGCGCGTTGCACTGCCGCTTCGAGCACGCTGGGCGATGGGTACCGGGCGGTGCCCAGCAGCAGCCGGCTGGCGAAGGTTTGTCCGTAAAGGACCAGGGCGTCGTCTGTAGGGGAAGAGGTCATGGCAAGCAGTGGGGTTAGCCACCCGTCACAGGAGAGATGATTTCCACCCGGTCACCGTCGGCCAGCACGTGCTCGGCATAGCGGGCATTGGGCACGAAGACGGTATTCACCGCCACGGCAAAGGGCGGGCGCGCCGCCAGGGCGGCGATGGCGTCCGCCACCGTCGCGCCGTCCGGCAATTCGCGGGGGGTCTGGTTGATCAGGATGTTCATGGGGCCGCTGGGGTGTCTTCTCCGATGGGCAATGCAAGATCAAACCGGGATGCCAGCGGCGATTGTCCGCTGGCCATGAGTTCCAGCACCACGTCGAGCATGGCCGGGGCAATCATGAAACCGTGGCGGTACAGGCCATTGACCTCCAGCACACGTGGGCGTGGTCGGCGCACCGCTGGCAGATTGTCGGGCAATGTGGGCCGGCACTGGGTGGCGATTTCAATGATGCGGGCTTCGGCAAAACCCGTGTGAACGGCATAGGCTGCGCTCAGCAGTTCGAGCGTGGAACGCACGCTGGCCGGCGACAGGTCTTCAGACTCGATTTCGGTCGCACCGATGACGAAAAGATGGTCTTCCTTGGGCGCAATGTAGATGGGGTAGCGTGGATGCACCACGCGCGTGGGCCGCCGCAGGGTAACTTCAGGCGCGTGCACGCGCACCACCTCGCCGCGCACACCGCGCAGGGCGCGCCACTGGTTCCTTGCGCCCAGACCGCGGCAATCGATCAGCCAGTCGGCCTGTCCCGGCGTACCGGGCGCAAACTCGGCCGGATCGCGGGGCGTGTGCCAGTGGCAGTGCACACCCAGCCGGCCCATCTCATGCACCAGCGTGGCCAGCAGCTGGCGGTTGTCGAGCTGGCCTTCGCCCGGCAGGTACAGCCCCTGCACGAAACGGTCTGCCAGGGTGGGCTCGGCCGCGGCCACGCCGGCACCGTCCAGCACCTGCATCGCGGGCAGATCGGGGATGGTGTTTTGGGTGGCTTGCAGCAGACGTTGAAGGCGCTGCGCCTCTGCGGCGTCCTGCCGGTGCCAGACGATGAGCGTGCCTTCCTGCTGAAAGAACACCGGCTGCGTCAACGACGCCAGCATCTGCGGCCAGCGCGTGAGCGAATATTGCCCCATGCGCACGACGCCGGGCTCGGTCACTGCGGACTCGGCCAACGGCGCCAGCATGGCGGCTGCGATGGGCGCAGCGGCATGCTCGGCAGCCGGACCGCCGCTGTCGAAAACCTCGACGGCATGGCCCTGGCGGGCCAGTTCAACGGCCAGAAGCCGGCCCATGAGGCCGGCACCCAGAATGACAATGGAGGAAGGTTGGGGTTTCATGCGTCCTTCTGTGAGCAACAGGAGGACAAAACGGGGCTGTGCCGTTGCTGGAAACTCCCCACGCCAGCATTACCTGGATCGGGTAGCGGAGCCCAGCGCCGCAGCGGCTGTTGAATGGCTCCAGGGTCTTTCTCAGTCGCGCGCCACACTGGCGGGACACCCCTGTTTCGTCCGTAGGCAGGAATTACAGCATATCCCCTTGCGCGCCGGCTTGACCTGGCGCATAGGCCATAATTTTTGCCATGACAATTCCCACGCCTCCCGCTTCGCCGCAGCCGCGCTATGTGCGCGTGTTGTCCATCGCCGGCTCCGACAGCGGCGGTGGCGCGGGCATCCAGGCCGACCTCAAGACCTTCTGCGCCCTGGGGTGCTACGGCATGACGGCCATTTCTGCCATCACGGCCCAGAACACGCTGGGCGTGACGGGGATCCACGGGGTGCCGCCCGACATGCTGCGCGCGCAGATCGATGCCGTGGCCCAGGACATCGGCGTGGACGCCGTCAAGATCGGCATGCTTGCATCCCCCGATGTGGTGCGCGTGGTCGCCGAGGCCATCCGTGCGCACGGGCTTCCCCATGTGGTGCTCGACCCCGTCATGGTGGCCACCAGCGGTGACCGGCTGATCGCCAGCGAGACCGTGCAGGTGCTGGTGAGCGAGCTGTTTCCCCTGGCGGAGGTGGTCACTCCCAACCTCGACGAAGCGGCGCTGCTGCTGGGCCACCCGATCGATGGCATCGATGCGCTCGAGGATGCAGCCCAGGAACTGCTGCGCCTGGGGGCGCCCGCGGTGTTGCTGAAAGGCGGGCACCTCAAAGGCGAGCGCGTGGTGGACCTACTGGCCACGCAGGCAGGCCTGCGCAAGCGCCTTGAAAGCGCCCGCATCGCCACGCACAACGGCCATGGCACGGGCTGCACCCTGTCGTCGGCCATTGCCGCCTTTCTTGCGCAGGGGCATGAACTGCCCGAGGCCGTGGAGAAGGGCCGCGCCTACATTCTGGGTGCCATCGCGGCCGGGGCGCAGGTGCGCACCGGCCGCGGCCACGGCCCGCTCAACCACGGTTTTGCCCCGATTGCCCAGCGCGTGCTGGATGGGGTGATGGCGGCGGTTTGAAGTGTTTTGTGCCTGTGGTGCTCGTCCCATAAGCGCCTGCAGCTATGAAAAATGGAGCAATGACCGCAAGGCCCTGCCGGCAGCCTGGGCTCTGATGGCGCACGGCACGAACCCCCAAGTCGCTGGCTGCCGGATAGCGCCTGCCAGGGCAGGCGCCCGCTGGCTTCAGGGCGGCGGGCGGCACCGCGCGGTGGTTCAGGGGCGCGGGTGCGTCGCCCATGCCAGGGCAAAGCTGAAGCCCAGCGCCGGCAGTGCGGAGCCCAGCCCAGCCAGCACCAGCGGTGAGAGGTGGTACACCGCGATCCCCAGCAGCCACAGGACCACGCAGCCGGGGTGCACCCGCCGGGCCGTGATCAGCAGTGCGCCCGCGTCGGCACGCCCGGCCAGGCGACCCAGGATGACGCCAAACAGTGGCACGAACACCGAGCTCAGCAGCAGCAGGAAGGGCTCAAGGCTGTGCATCGGCAGCGCCAGCGCCAGCGCCGTGCTCAGCGCTGTCAGGGCCAGGCCCCAGCGGCGCACGCTCCAGCGGGGGGCAAGGCTGTGTGCCGACACGGCGCCGGAATAGGTGTCGCCGTAGGCGTTGTCCACCTCGTCCACCAGGATCAGCGACAGCGCGATCAGTCCACCCTGCGCCAGCAGCAAGGCCTGCACGAGGTTCTCGCTGGGCAGCGTGAGGGCCACCAGGATCCCGAGGGCGTAGCACCACATGTTGGCCAGCGCGTACCCCAGCCAGGTGCCGCGCAGGGCGTCGCCGCCGCGCTTGCCGTGGCGAGCGTAATCGGCCACCAGCGGCAGCCACGAGATGGGCATGGCGATTACCAGG
Organism: Acidovorax delafieldii 2AN; assembly: GCF_000175235.1. Taxonomy (GTDB): domain Bacteria; phylum Pseudomonadota; class Gammaproteobacteria; order Burkholderiales; family Burkholderiaceae_C; genus Acidovorax; species Acidovorax delafieldii_B. The sequence continues at coordinate 6,003 of NZ_ACQT01000159.1, forward strand.
TCCAGCGCCGGCAGCACGCCCATGCCGCCTTCCCCCTTGCGGCCCCACAGCGCGCCAAGCCCCTGGGCATGGGCCAGTGAAAGGAATTGCCAGCTCAGCCACAGCAGCGACAGCACCACGAGCGGCAGGGCCACCCGCGCGATCACTTTGCGCACCAGCCGCACCATCGAGCCGCTGATGAGCAGCATCACCACGCCGCCCCATGCCAGCGTGGCCAGCCAGGGCCATTGGGTCCCCGCCATGGCGCCCGCCTGGCGCCCGATGGCCACCGTGGCATCGCGCATCACCACGAGCTCGAACGCACCCCAGCCCAGCAGCTGTGCAATGTTCAGCACCACCGGCAGCCGCGCGAAAGCACGGCCATACACGGCATGCATCAATCCCGCGCTGGCCAGGCCGCTTTCGCAGCCGATCTTGGCCACCCAGCCCAGCAGTCCGGCACCCAGGACGGAGCCCGCCACGATCGCCAGCATCGCCTCCTGCGTGCCCAGCGCGGGCATGAGGTAGGCGCCCACCTGCATCACCAGCAGCCCCACCCCCAGGCTGAACCACAGCGATGCATGGTCGTGCCAGTGGAACACGCGCTGCTCGGTGGCTACAGGTGTCAGCGCCTCATTGGCGGTTGCGGTGGATGTTTTCATGCGGATTCTTGCGGTACATGCGAGGCAGCGCCGGGCCGGGCGCTGCGGGCGTACAGGGGCTGGCGAACGGGTTCTTCCCTGCGCGAGGATGGTCGTGGCGGTTGCGTAGTGGCCCGGCCGGCGTTCAGGCAGCGTTCAGGCGCCGATCCTGCTCGCGTGTTGCGTAGAAGCGGGTTTTTTGTGCGTACATGGCCTGGTCCGCGCGGTGCACCACGGCTTCGACGGAAGCGCCCTCCAGCGCGCAGGCCGATCCCATGGACACTTCGATGCTTTGCCCCGGGTAGAACTGGTTGTTCAACTCCAGCAGCGAAAGAATGCGCTCTTGCATCGCCAGGGCGCCGCGCTCGTCCGTTGCAGGCAGCAGCACCATGAATTCATCACCGCCGATCCGGGCGGCGCACGCCGGTGCATCGACCGCCTTGGCCAGCACCTCGCCAATGCGGCGCAACATGGCGTCGCCTGCGGCGTGGCCGTGCTCGTCATTGACCGCCTTGAGCCCGTTCATGTCGATGGCGATCACCGACAGCGGCCACGGCCCCTTGCGGGACAGGCGGTTCAGCTCTTCCATGTAGAACGCACGGTTGCGCAACTGCGTCAGCACGTCGTGCTTGCCCAGGTATTCGAGGTAGGCCTCGGCTTTCTTGCGCGCGGTAATGTCCACCAGCGACAGCAGAACCAGCCCCCAGTTCTCGGCATGGCTGGTCATGACGGAAAACTCGAGGTGGATGTGCAGCGTGTCGCCCGTCAGCGCATAGTTCACCACTTCGCGCTGCTGCACCAGCTTGCCCTCCCACAGGTCCTGCAGCTGCTCGGCGAACGACTCGTACATTTCCCCGCGAAAGACCCGCGACAGGTTCTGCACCAGTTCCACCTTGCTGCTGGCCGCGAACATCTCGAGCGTGCGGTGGTTGACGTCGATCACGCGGATTTCATGCATGCAGCGCGTGACGAACTCGGGGTGCACCTTCAGGAAGGTTCTGAAATCGGTGATTCCGCGTGATCGCACTTCGTCCAGCAGCCGCTTCACCTCGCTGAAGTCTTCCACCCACAGCGATACCGGCGAGTACTCGAACAGGTCCCGCGCATATTGCTCGCTGTGCAGCAGGCGTTCCTTGCCGCGAACCTCGGCCGTCACATCTTCGAGGGACACCAACACGCGGTTCCAGCTGTCTTCATAGCCGGGCAGCACGCGGGCGCGGACCTGAACGTCGAGCCGGCGCCCATCCAGGGCATAGTTCACCGACCGGGTCTCGAAGCCCTGCCGGCCCTCCCACAGCGCCAGCAGTTCGGCCACGATGCTGTCGAGCATGTCGCCTCGGAACACCTCGTGCAGACGGCTTTGCAGCGTCTGCTGGTCGGGGGCCTTGAACAGGTCCAGGGTGTACTGGTTGACCTGCAGCACCTTATACGCCTGGCTGCAGCGCTGCAGCCGCAGCGGATCCTCGTGCAGGAATGCCAGCAGATCGGTGACGCCTTCGGCACGCCATTGGTCAAACAACTGTTTCAGCCCGCTGTAGTCCTCCATCCACAGGGACACGGGGGCAAGGTCGAACATGTCTTCAAAGTCCAGACCGGTAGCAAGAGAATGGGTCAACACGAACACCTCCGCCGGCCATTATTGCCGACGCTGGCTGTGCTCGGAGCCTGGATGGGGATGCTGCGGGCCGGTTCGTGCGGCCGCCTGATCGCGGGGGCGGGGGCCTCAGCGGCTTGCGACGCCGAGCAGCGCCTGCAGCTTCGCGCTGCTGGTTGTGTATTCCAGCGGAAGCTTGCATCCCGCGAGCCATTCAGCCGCGCCAAAGGCGGCGAGGGTGGCTTCGTGGAAGCCGCTCAGGATGAGCTTGCGCTTGCCAGGGTAGGTGATGGCGTCGCCCACGGCGTGGATGCCGGGCACATTGGTGGCAAAGGTGGCGGGGTCCACCACGAGCTGTTTGCGCTCCAGCGCCAGGCCCCATTCGGTGATGGGCCCCAGGCGCGGCACCAGACCCAGGCGCACGAGCAGCAGGTCCAGCGGCAGGCGCTGCGGCGTGCCTTCAGGCGTGGTCAGCTCCAGCGCCACGAGGCGCCCTTGTTCTTCCTCGATGCCGCTGGCCACGCCGATGGCGACATCGATGCGGCCGGCCGC
>NZ_ACQT01000158.1 GCF_000175235.1 Acidovorax delafieldii 2AN
CGCGGCCGGGCCCGGCGGCGGGCCGACTCAGCCGAGGAACCGCCCCGAACCGCCCAGCACCCCGAGGTCAATGAAGCGCGATCCCACATACGGCGCCTGGCCGCTGTAATCGACCACGAATCCCCCCAGATCCCAGTTGCGGATGCCTGCCAGCGCAGTGCGCAGCTTGGCGCGCGTCGGATCGGCGCCGGCTCGCTCCAGCCCCTCGGCCAGCACGCGCATGTTCACATACGCCTCCAGGCTGCCCTGGGTGAAATCCTGCTGGCCCCGCGCACGCATGGCGGTCTGGTAGTCACGCACCAACTGGGTCTTGGCACGGTTGGGGTCGGGCACGATCATGGTCACGGCGATGCCGCTGCCGGCCTCGCCCAGTTGCCGCAAACCGTCGCTGGTGAGGGTGACGCTCAGGCCAGCCATGAGCACGCCGGGCACGTTTTTCTTGAGGCCCCGCACCAGGTCCACCGACACGGTGCCGGCGGTGGCCAGCAGCACGGCGGACGGACGGGCGTCGGACACCTTGGCCAGCACCTCGGCCAGGTTCTTGCCGTCGGTCGCCAGCGCCGCCTGCACCGAGGGCTTGAGGCTCAGCTCGGCCAGCGAACGGGTGGCGTCTTCCAGCATTTCACGGCCATAGCCGTTGTCGAGGTACACCACCCCGATGCCCTTGAGGCCCATGCCCGCCAGACGCTGCACGAGGCGATGCACTTCGTCGGTGTAGCTGGCACGCACGTGGAACACGTTACGTGCGCCCTTGCGCAACGAGGACGCGCCGGTGATGGGAGCCACATAGGGCACGCCCGCCTCTTCGATGAGCGGGAGGATGGCGGTGTTGTTGGGGGTGCCCACGCACGAGAGCAAGGCAAAGGCACTGCCCTGCGAGAGCATCTGCTTGATGTTGTCGGTGGTGCGCTGGGGCACGTAAGCGTCGTCCACCATGTTGAGCTGCAGCGTGCGCCCGTTCACTCCGCCACGGCCGTTGATGTGCGCCAGCGCGGCTTCGGCACCGTGCTTCACGTCCTGGCCCAGCCCGGCCAGCGGTCCGGTCAGCGCCGCCGAGCAACCGATGGTGAGTGTCTTGCCAGTGATACCGGCCTCCTGGGCCAGGGCGTTGCGAAGAAAAACAGGGGCTGCGACAGCGGCGGCAGCAGCGCCGGACGCAAGAGAGACAAATTGGCGACGTTGCATGAAAGACCGGGCTCCGGGAAAAACGCACAATGGAAGGGCACCCGCGCGCAGCCCGCACGGGCCTGCAAGGTCCGGCAAGGTGCTGACCTCCGGGCAACCGTCCATTCTAGTCGGCCACCCCAGCGCCCCTGTGGCGCGGCGCGTCGGCCTCATCAAGGAAGCCATGTCCATCTGGAAGAAACCCATTTCGCTGTCTCTGCTCAACGAGACCAACGCCAACACCGCTGCCACGCACCTGGGCATCGAAATCACCGAGGTGGGTGACGATTTCCTGCGCGGGCGCGTGCCCGTCGACGAGCGCACCCGCCAGCCCTTCGGCATCTTGCACGGGGGCGTGAGCGTAGTGCTGGCCGAAACCCTGGGCTCGATTGGCGCGTTCTACGCCTGCCCCGAGGGCCACCGCGGCGTGGGGCTGGACATCAACGCCAACCATATCCGCGCTGCGTCCAGTGGCTGGGTCACGGGCACGGCGCGGGCGGTGCACATCGGCCGCACCACGCAGGTGTGGCAGATCGACATGGCCAACGATGCTGGCGAGCTGACCTGCGTGTCGCGTATCACCATGGCCATCCTGGCGCCCCGATAAAAGCCCGGTGCCACCCGTGATCGGCCGGGGTGGGACGTACCCAGCGCACTGCAACATCCGGCCCGCGCTGGGCCCATCGAACCCACAACAACCGCGACCCCGCAGCCCTCACGCCTCGCTCACTGCGCTGGCGGAGCCGGGTGCGGCGTGCGAACCGCGCCCAGCGCGGCTTTCGCTGGGCACGCTTCAGTGGCGTGACGCCGCGCGCTGCTTCTTGCTCAGGAAGACCGCCAGATCCTTGTCGTAGCGACGGATGTGCAGCGACAGCCAGTCGCGCAGCAGCGTTGACAGCTGCGATGCCACGGTGATGCTGCCGCCTTCGAACTTGCTCTGCAGGGCCTTGAGGCCCGCAACGAACTCCTCGTGCCCCTGCTGGTGCTGCACCAGGCGCGGGTAGCCCACCCGGGCCATCTCCTGTTCTTCGCGGCGGATGTGCTCGATGGTGTCGCGCACCAGTTCGCCCAGCAGGCGCTCCACCAGTTCGTGGCCGCGGCCTTCGCTGGTAGCGGTGTGCAGTTCGTTGACCTGGCGTACCAGCGTCTGGTGGTCCTGGTCGATGGGGCCGTTGTCGATGACCATGTCATCGGCCCATTCAAAATAAGCCACAGGGGTCCCTTCCGGAAGGTCGGTTCTTGAAAGCCTGGCGCTACGGAACTCAGCGGCCGGTGAGGGCAAGCTGGCCCGACGCCGCACCGAGCTTGAACACGCTGACCGCCCGTACCAGCCCCTGCGCCTGGTGCTCAAGGGACTGCGCTGCCGCTGCCGCTTCTTCCACCAAGGCCGCGTTCGACTGCGTGACCTGGTCCATCTGGCCCACCGCCTGGTTGACCTGGTCAATGCCCGCGGTCTGCTCCTGGCTGGCCGAGGTGATCTCGTTCATGATGTCCGTCACGCGGCGCACATTGACCACGATTTCGTCCATGGTGCTCCCGGCGCGCTCCACCTGCTGGCAGCCTTCGGCAACGTTGCTGACCGAAGCTTCGATCAGCGACTTGATCTCCTTGGCGGCAGAAGCCGAACGGCCGGCCAGGCTGCGCACCTCGCTGGCCACCACCGCAAAGCCACGGCCCTGTTCGCCCGCGCGGGCGGCTTCCACGGCGGCGTTGAGCGCCAGGATGTTGGTCTGGAAGGCAATGCCGTCGATCACGCCGATGATGTCGGCGATCTTGCGCGACGAGGTGTTGATGGCTTCCATCGTGTGCACCACCTGCGAGACCACCGAACCGCCCTTCACCGCCACTTGCGATGCAGCCTCGGCGATCTGATTGGCATGGCGGCTTTGCTCGTAGTTGCGCCGCACGGTGTCGGCCAGCTCTTCCATTGACGCGGCCGTCTGCTCCAGCGCGCTGGCCTGCTCTTCGGTGCGGGACGACAGGTCGATGTTGCCTGCCGCGATCTGGCTGGTGGCGGTGGCAATGGCTTCAGTGCCGCCGCGCACGTTGCTCACGATCGAGGCCAGGCTGTCATTCATGGCGCGCAGCGCGGCCAGCAGCTCGGCCGTCTCGTCGCTGCCGTCGACCTCGATGCGGCTGCCCAGGTCACCTGGCCGCCACGTTCTTGGCCACGCTCACGGCGCGGCGCAGCGGCAGGATGATGGAACGCGCAATGGCGTACGACAGCACCACGCCGGCCAGCAGTCCCGCCGCCCCCAGCACCAGCATCAGGATGCGGGCGTTCTGGATGTCGGCCATCACGGCCTTCCCGTTGGTTTCGACCAGTTTCTTTTCGAGCGCCGTCAGCGCATTGATCGGCTCTTGCAGCGCGTCGAGCGCGGGCAGGGTTTCGGTGCGCAGCAGTGCGGTGGCGCCTTCACGGTCGTCTGCATCCATGAGCTGCGCCACTTTGCTGAACGACTGCACGTACTTGCCGCGCAGGTCTTTGAGGCGCGCCAGGCTGGCCTTGCCCTCGGGCATCTGCACCCGCTGGTCCAGCACCGCCAGGGCGTCATCGATGGTTTTCTTGTTGGTCGCAATGGCCGCTTTCACCCGCGTGCGCTGCTCGGCGTCGGCCGCGATGACCAGCTCCATCGTGCGGCGCGCGTTGGCCCGCGTGGTGGTGTCGATGGTGGTGGCTGCCTCGGCCTTGACCCAGTCGTCTTCGATAAGACGAGCATTGATTTCGCCCACGCTCCCCAGGCGCTGCACACCCACAGCGGCGATGCCCAGCATCATCAGGATCAGCAGGCCGAAGGCCAGGCCGAGACGGGTGCCGATTTTGAGATGGCTGATGTTCATAAGGTACCCCGAAAGAAAGATGCAATTGGTTACCAATTACATTGTGGACCGTTTCAGCGCCGCCGGCCAGTCCATTTTCTTGACGACTGTCAATGAACCCCGCCAACGCCGAAAAGCCCCTCCACAGCGCTGGTTACTCGGTGGCCGCGCGGGCCAGACGCTCGCTCTTCCAATAGACGTCATCGCCGCCATCCATGCGGTTGAGTACGCGGGAAAGCACGAACATCAGGTCGGACAGCCGGTTGAGGTAGTGGCGCGGCGCGGCGCGCACGGCTTCGATCTTGCCCAGCGCCACCACGGCACGCTCGGCGCGGCGCGCCACGGTGCGGCACACATGGGCCTGGGCCGCGGCGCGTGTACCGGCAGGAAGGATGAACTCTTGCAGGCGCGGCAGCGCCGCGTTGTAGTGCGCCAGCGCCTCGTCAAGCTGCAGCACGGCCTCGTCCTTGAGCAGTTCGAACCCGGGGATGGACAGCTCACCGCCCAGATTGAACAACTGGTGCTGCACATCGATGAGCAACTCGCGCACCGCCTGCGGCAGCGGTTCGCACAGCAGCAGACCGAGGTGCGAATTGAGTTCATCCACATCGCCCATCGCGTGCGGGCGCGGGCTGTCCTTGGACACGCGCGTGTTGTCGCCCAGGCCCGTCGAGCCGTCATCGCCCGTGCGCGTGGCGATCTGTGTGAGTCGGTTGCCCATGTGTGCTCCTTGTACTGCAGGGGCGCATTGTCCGTTACACCACGCAGACAAATGTTGGTCAGGGCAACAGCCGGCAAAAGTGCTGGCCTCCACCGCCATGCTGCGGTGCAATGAAACCCTGTTCAACTTTGACGGAGCTCTTCATCCCATGAAAGCCACCCAACGCCGCACCTCTGCATTTGACGCCCGCAGCGTACTGCTGTTCACAGCACTCTCACTGGGCGGCGGTGCCGCCCTGCAGGCACAGACCGCACCGGCCGCAGCGCACAAGGCACAAGGGGGACCCTCCTTCGGACCCGCCACGTCTTCACCCAACGTCACCACCGGCCCCAGCATGGGCAACAGCACTGCCAGCGCCTTCGAGCGCGCAGATGTGAATGCCGACGGCAAACTCAGCGCGCAGGAAGCCGCCACGTTGCCCGCCATCGCCAACCGCTTCCAGCAGCTCGACACCGACCACGACGGCAGCCTTTCGCGCACCGAATTTGAGAAGGGGGCCAAATCCTGATCCTGAACGCAGGTTCGCACCCTGGGCGAAGCCAAGGCAGCGCAACGCCATGATCTCCGGGGTGTCGAACCGGCACCAACGCCCGGCGGCGCGATAGCCGCCACTCCAGTTGAAAGCGCCGCGCCGCGGTGGGTCCGAGGGCCCATCGCGGCGCATCTGCGTGTGCCGCCGCGCGAACCCAGCTCAGAGCCAGCCGGCCAGCCGAGCCATCCACGACACCAGCAGAATGCCCAACCCCCACCGCAGCACACCCGCGCCGGACCAGGGCCACGGCCGCACGCGCTGACGCCCTGCCAACCCTTCGACCACCCATTGCAGGGCCAGCAGCGTCAACACCACCAGCAGGCCCACCGCCCCCGGATTGGCTTGCCAGGCCGCCCCCCATTCGCCCTGCACCAACGCTGCACAGGCGTGGGTGCCACCACACAAGGGGCAGGGCAAACCCGTGGCGGCGCGAAACAGGCATCCCGGTCCCACGGCGGACTGCAACATCCAGGGTGAAGCCGCCATGGCCACGGGCCACAGCAGGCCCGCGCCCAGCCGGCTGCGGCGTTCGGCCGCGCTCATCCCCCGCCAGGCGCCGGGCTCAGAGCGCAGGAAGGCGAGCAACGTCATCGCCCAGCAGCTGTCGGGCCATGTAGTACGAGGCGATCATCGACACCGGCGCCGTCACCAGCACCCCCACCCAGCACAGCAGGGCCCCCAGGCCTCCGACAATGCCCAGCACCAACGCGCACCAGAACGCCGAGCCCAGGTTCTTGGTGACCGTGCTCCAGGCGCGGTTGAAAGCCGCAACGCCGTCCTGCTCGCCGTGCGCGACAAGGTACAGCGCCACCACCGGCAGCGCCATGATCAGAAGCCCCGGGATAAAGCACAGCGCGAAGCCCAGCGACAGCACCAGAAAGCTGATCAGCCCCGCCACCAGGGCCGGCACCAGGTCGTCAAAGCCCCGGAACACGTCGCCGATCTGCGCCTTCTCGCCCCGGTCTTCGCGGGCGATCATGCGCATGTACCCCACCAGCATGGGCCCGGCCAGCAGGCCCACGCTGATGCTGCCCACCACGCTCACCAACACCCACGCCACCACATGGGTGAGAGGATTCTTCTTGAACAAAGCCCACCCGGCCGAAAGACATGTCCCCACACTGGCTGTCGCCATACCGCTTCCTCCCTCGAAATCGAATAATTTGATGAAAATACAGTGTAGTTGGCGCGCCATGAAAAGGCGATGACGCCCCACCGCCGTGGCGCGCCGGCCTGCGGCCGCCACCACAACCTCACCTGCCAACCACGCCCGGAGCCCCCATGAACGCCCCCACCGCTGCCTCGCACCTGCTGCCCGAAATCCACCTGCGCGAGGTGCCGCAGGCGCTCATCGACGCGCTGCAGGCGCGCTTCGGCGCGCAGTGCTCGCTGGCCCAGGCCGTGCGCGAACAGCATGGGCGTGACGAAGGCTCGCTGCAGGCCCCGCCGCCCAGCGCCGTGGTGTTTGCCGAAAGCACGCGCGACGTGGCCGACGCCGTGGCACTGGCCAGCCAGTACGAGGTGCCCGTGATTCCCTACGGTGCAGGCTCGTCGCTCGAAGGCCACCTGCTGGCCGTGCAGGGCGGCATCAGCATCGACGTGGGCCGCATGAACCGGGTGCTCAGCATCAACGCCGACGACCTCACCGTGACCGTGCAGCCCGGCATCACGCGCAAGGCGCTCAACGAGGCCATCAAGGACACCGGCCTGTTCTTCCCCATCGACCCCGGCGCCGATGCCAGCATCGGTGGCATGGCCGCCACGCGCGCCAGTGGCACCAACGCCGTGCGCTACGGCACCATGCGCGAGAACGTGCTGGCGCTGGAGGTGGTCACGGCCAGTGGCGACATCATCCGCACCGGCACGCGCGCCCGCAAAAGCGCTGCGGGCTACGACCTCACCCGCCTGATGGTGGGCAGCGAAGGCACGCTGGGCGTGATCACCGAGGTGACGGTGCGCCTGTACCCGCTGCCCGAAGCGGTGAGCGCGGCCATCTGCTCGTTCCCGAGCATCGAGGCCGCCGTGCGCACCACCATCCAGACCATCCAGCTCGGTGTGCCGATTGCGCGGGTCGAGCTGATCGACCGCCACAGCGTGCGCATGGTCAACGCGCACAGCAAGCTCAGCCTGCGCGAAGAGCCCATGCTGCTGATGGAATTCCACGGCTCGCCCGCCAGCGTGCAGGAACAGGCCGAGACCGTGCAGGAGATCGCCCGCGAGTTCGGCGGCAACGCCTTCGAATGGGCCAGCACGCCCGAGGAGCGCACGCGCCTGTGGACCGCGCGGCACAACGCCTACTTCGCAGCCGTGCAAAGCCGCCCGGGCTGCCGCGCCATCAGCACCGACACCTGCGTACCCATCAGCCGCCTGGCCGATTGCCTGCTCGAATCGGTGGATGAGGCCGAGGCCAGCGGCATCCCCTACTTTCTTGTCGGCCACGTGGGCGACGGCAACTTCCACTTCGGCTACCTGCTCGCCCCCCACATCCCCGAAGAACGCATCACCGCCGAGGCCCTGAACCACAAACTCGTGGCCCGCGCGCTGGGCATGGGTGGCACCTGCACCGGCGAACACGGCGTGGGCCTGCACAAGATGGGCTTTCTGCTCGACGAAACCGGAGCGGGCGCCGTGGACATGATGCGCGCCATCAAGCGCGCGCTCGACCCGAAAAACATCCTCAACCCCGGCAAGATCTTTGCGCTGTGAAGAAGGCGGTGCCTGGGGCCGCAACCCTGGCATCACGGCCGCTTGCTCAGCACGCCCGACGGGCGAAGTTCGCCCAGCGAAAGAGCTTTCGGGACACCCCCGCGCGCGCCGTCCGCCGGACCGTGGAAGACCGCGGCATGCATGAACACGACGGGGACATTGAATCGAGCGGCCCCTGCGCCTCCGTGTGCTCGTACTCGTACCGGGTTGGTGCCCTGGCCCTGTCTCTGGCCAACCGCCTGGTAGCGAGTGTTTTCTGAAGCGCAGTTGAAGAAAGGCTCGCCCACCCTGGCCGAGTTGGTGGCCCTTTGCATGCACCACGGCGTTCCCTACCGAAACGCCACCCGGTCGTAGCCGGCGCACCCGCCTTCCTTGCACGCCAGCCCGCGGCGCGGCGGTGACGGCCAACCGGCCCCGAGCACGATTGCTTCGAGTTCATAGCGCAATGCGCCCACGCATCCAGCGCATCAGGCGCTTTCTCTGCAAATTGGGTCTATTTCAGGGCCGCTGTGGCGGGTTGCGTGCGGCTGGCGGCGCTGCGCCCACCGACAGCTGGTTGACCACGCCCATCACGTCGTCCACCAGGCCCACGGCCTGCTCGAGCGCGCGGCCCTGTTCGGGCGACTGCACGCAACCCATGAGCGTAACGAGGCGCCGCTCGCCCAGTACCCACACGCTGGTGTTGTCGAACCGTCCGTCCTGGCGGATGTATTGCTGCACGCGCGGAATGATCTCGGCGTCGTACAGGTAGGAATTGGGCAGCCGGCAGCGCCCGACGCGGTAGCAGCTGCCGCCATGCTGCGCGCGCACGTGGGCGCGCTCGCGCACCTCGGCGGCGGTGTAGCGGG
>NZ_ACQT01000157.1 GCF_000175235.1 Acidovorax delafieldii 2AN
GGTCCACCAGCGCGGTCACGGGTACGCGCGAGCCATTGCGGCGGGCTTCATCGAGGACGAGTCCCAGGTCCTTGCGCATCCAGTCCACCGCGAAACCGAAGTCGAACTGGTCGTCGACCATGGTCTTGCCGCGGTTGTCCATCTGCCAGCTCTGCGCCGCACCCTTGCCGATGACGTCGAGCACCTGCTTCATGTCGAGCCCCGCGTTCTGCCCAAAGGCCACGGCTTCCGACAGCCCCTGCACCAGCCCCGCGATGCAGATCTGGTTGACCATCTTGGCCAGTTGGCCCGAACCGCTTTCGCCCAGCAGGGTGAAGGCCCGTGAAAACGCCATGGCCACCGGGCGGGCGGCGTCGAAGGCGGCCGGGTCGCCACCACACATCACCGTGAGCTGGCCGTTCTGCGCGCCGGCCTGACCGCCCGACACCGGGGCGTCCACGAACGCGAGCCCCAGCGTCCTGGCGGCAGCGTACAACTCGCGCGCCACCTCGGCCGACGCAGTGGTGTGGTCCACGAAAATGGCGCCTGGCTGCATGCCGGCAAAGGCGCCGTCGGCGCCCAGGGTGACGGAGCGCAGGTCGTCGTCATTGCCCACGCAGCAGAACACGATGTCGGCGCCCGTGGCTGCCTCGCGCGGCGTTGTGGCATGTTTTGGGGCTTTTGCGCTGGAGTACTCTGCGCACCATGCTACTGATTTGGTAGCGGTGCGGTTGTATACCGTGACCTCGTGCCCCGCCAGGGCCAGGTGGCCCGCCATGGGGTAGCCCATCACGCCCAGGCCCAGGAAGGCGACCTTGCGGGCCGGGGTTGCGTCGTAGTTGCGAGGGTTGGTGCTTGGCATGTGCAGTGGGCAGGTGGGGTGGAAACAGCGCCGCCCAGCGTGGAGGCGGCGCACCGGTCAAAAAAAGGCAATCGTAGCGGCGATCACGGCCTGCGTGCACGCTTTGTCGCCGTCCGCACCGTGTTGGTGGCGATGCACTGGCGGGTGCGTCCTGTAGCCGGCACAGACACTGCAAGCGTCGGCGGCGCTGCCTGCACCGCGGTGGCACGCGAGCGCGCCATCGCGTGCGGGTCACACAATCGCGAAGTGCTCGGTGCCGGACGCCAGATCGGTGGTCTTGGCGCGCTGGCTGTTGAGCTTGATCTGCAGGCGCAGGTCGTTGAGCGAGTCGGCATTGCGCAGCGCATCTTCGTAGCTGATGAGGTTGGCCTCATAGGCGTCGAACAAGGCCTGGTCGAAGGTCTGCATGCCCAGGTTGCGGCTCTTCTTCATGATCTCCTTGATCTCGGCGACTTCGCCCTTGAAGATCAGGTCGGCGATCAGCGGCGTGTTGAGCATGATCTCCACGGCAGCAGCGCGGCCCTTGCCGTCCTGCTTGGGGATCAGGCGCTGCGACACCATGGCGCGCAGGTTGAGCGACAGGTCCATCAGCAGCTGCGCGCGGCGCTCTTCGGGGAAGAAGTTGATGATCCGGTCGAGCGCCTGGTTGGCGCTGTTGGCGTGCAGCGTGGCCAGGCACAGGTGACCGGTTTCGGCAAACGCCACGGCATGCTCCATGGTCTCGCGGTCGCGGATTTCGCCCATCAGGATCACATCGGGCGCCTGGCGCAGCGTGTTCTTGAGCGCGGCCTCCCAGCTGTCGGTATCGAGGCCCACCTCGCGCTGCGTCACCACGCAGTTCTTGTGAGGATGCACGAATTCGACGGGGTCTTCCACCGTGATGATGTGGCCGAACGAATTCTCGTTGCGCCAGTCCACCATGGCCGCGAGCGTGGTCGATTTGCCCGATCCCGTGGCGCCCACCATGATGCACAGGCCGCGCTTGGTCATGGTCACTTCCTTGAGCACCTGCGGCACACCCAGCCCGTCGATGGTGGGCAGCGTGAGCGGAATCGTGCGCAGCACCATGCCCACCTTGCCCTGCTGGACAAAAGCGTTCACGCGGAAACGGCCGATACCGGAGGGTGAGATGGCGAAGTTGCACTCCTTGGTGCGCTCGAAGTCGGCCACCTGCTTGTCGCTCATGATGGCGCGCGCGAGCGTGAGCGTGTGCGTGCCGGTCAGGGGCTGGGGCGACACCTTGGTCATCTTGCCGTCGACCTTGATGGCGGGGGGAAACTCAGCCGTGATGAACAGGTCGCTGCCGTTGCGGCTGACCATCAGCTTGAGCAGATCGTTGATGAATTTACTGGCCTGATCGCGTTCCATCAGAAATCCTTCCGGGGGGCTGGGGCTGCAGGACGTGGGTTCATTTCTGGTGTTCGCTCAGCCGGGCGCTCACCACCCGCAGGCGCAGCGACAGCTTGCGCGCCAGCAGCGCGATCAGGCTGGCAGCGAGTTGCGGGTCCTTGGTCATCATGTCGTCCATGGCTTCGGCGCTCAGCACCGCGATCTCGCAATCGGTCAGGGTGGTGCAGGCCGAGAAACGGATGCCGCTGTCGAGCAGCGACATCTCGCCCAGGATGTCACCGGGCCGCGTCTCGGCCAGGCGCAGGTGCTCACCCCAGGGCTGCACGCGGTCCACGGCGATGGTGCCCGTCAGCAGCACCACCATGAAGTTGCCGTACTCGTCCTGGCGGATCACATCGCGGTTGGGCGCCACGGCAGCAAACTCGAAAAAGCGCTCCATGCGCTCCACGGCGTCCTTGTCCAGGTGCGCCATGTACTTGTCCTTGGACCACAGGGCCTGCAGCAGCTTGCCGCCGCGGCTGGCGGGCAGGCGCTTGGCGCCGACCTCGACCGCGCGCGCTTCCCAGGGCACGAGCATCGAATCGTCGACGCCCTGGCCCGCGAAAGCCGTGGAAAAAAGCACGGAGTCCGTGTGGTCCTCCGAAGGCTTGCTCCCGCGTGTCTTCATGCGCAGAAGGCCAAGAATGCCTTTCATAAATAGCTCCAGTGTGCGGCATGGGGTGCCGCGGTATCAGTAAGTGGGGGGGGCTGCCGGCGAGCTGGGTCAACCCGGGAAATTCTCGGGAATCTTGGCCTTGCTGCGGGCCTCGGCGGGGCTGATGATGTTGCGCCGCACCAGGTCAGTGAGATTCTGGTCGAGCGTCTGCATGCCCACGCTGTTGCTGGTCTGGATGGTGGAGTACATCTGCGCCACCTTGGCCTCGCGGATCAGGTTGCGGATGGCGCTGGTGCCCAGCATGATCTCGTGCGCGGCGACGCGGCCCGAGCCGTCCTTGAGCTTGCACAGCGTCTGCGAGATGACGGCCTGCAGCGATTCGGACAGCATCGCACGGACCATTTCCTTTTCTTCGGCGGGGAACACGTCGATGATCCGGTCGATGGTCTTGGCGGCGCTCGACGTGTGCAGCGTGCCGAACACCAAGTGGCCTGTTTCAGCGGCCGTCATGGCCAGGCGGATGGTCTCCAGGTCGCGCATTTCGCCCACCAGGATGGCGTCCGGATCTTCGCGCAGCGCGGACTTCAGCGCGGCGGCGAACGACAGGGTCATCGGCCCCACTTCGCGCTGGTTGATCAGGCACTTCTTGGACTCATGCACGAACTCAATCGGGTCTTCCACGGTGAGGATGTGGCCGTACTCGGTTTCATTCAGGTAGTTCACCATGGCCGCGAGCGTGGTGGACTTGCCCGAGCCCGTGGGCCCCGTCACCAGCACCAGGCCGCGCGGCTTGAGCGCCAGGTCACCGAAGATCTTGGGGGCGTTGAGCTGCTCCAGCGTGAGGATCTTGCTCGGGATGGTCCGGAACACGGCGGCGGCGCCCCGGTTCTGGTTGAAGGCGTTGACCCGGAAGCGGGCCAGGCCATCGATCTCGAACGAGAAGTCGACCTCCAGAAACTCTTCGTAGGTCTTGCGCTGCGAGTCGCTCATGATGTCGTACACCATGGCATGCACCGTCTTGTGGTCGAGCGCATCGACATTGATGCGCCGCACATCCCCGTGGACCCGGATCATGGGCGGCAACCCGGCGGACAAATGCAAATCGGAAGCCTTGTTTTTGACGCTGAAGGCGAGCAATTGGGTGATGTCCACGGATTCCCTCTATCGTTTGGTACGCTTATTGTTCATTATGACCACGATTGCCAACAACCTCCAACAGGTTCAGGCCCGCATCGCGCAGGCCTGCGCGGCCGCCGGGCGCGACCCAGACAGCGTCTCGCTGCTCGCCGTTTCCAAAACTTTTGGTGCCGACGCGGTGCTGGAAGCCGTGGCCGCTGGCCAGCGCGCCTTTGGCGAAAACTACATCCAGGAAGGCGTTGACAAGATTGCGGCCGTTCGCGCTGCCTTGCCGGCGGCGGCGCTGCAGTGGCACTGCATCGGCCCCATCCAGAGCAACAAGACCCGCCTGGTGGCCGAGCACTTCGACTGGGCGCACACGGTGGACCGGCTCAAGATCGCCGAGCGCCTGTCAGCCCAGCGGCCCGCCCATCTGCCAGCCCTGCAACTGTGCATACAGGTGAATGTGGACGCGGGGCCCACCAAGGCGGGGGTGCCTCCGGCCGAGGTGCTGGACCTGGTCTGCGCTGTGGCAAAACTGCCACGCCTTCAGGTGCGCGGCCTCATGAGCATTCCCGACCCCGCCCCCAGCCATGAGGCCCAGCGGGCGGTGCACGAAAGCGCCCGCCGCCTGTTCGAGCAGATCCGGCAGACGGGCGCGCCGGGGCTTGAGAAGTTCGACACCTTGTCCATGGGTATGACGGCCGACCTCGACGCCGCCATCCAGGCCGGTAGCACCATGGTGCGTGTGGGCACGGGGATCTTTGGTGGCCGGTCGCGCCCCACGCCTTAGGAAATACCTCCTGAGGCGTTGCGCGCCTCAGGGGCGGCCGCCAGAGGTGGCCGCGCTTCAGAGACGTTCCCGCTGGCGCAAGCGGCCCTGGAGGCACGCCCCTCCCCCCCCACTATCGCATCGCTGCAGGCTGCGGGAGGGGGGGGCGCGGCCGGTGCGGCGGGTGGCTCTTGCTCGGTGGCTGCCGGTATGGGCTGTTTCTGTGGCGCGCGCCGCGGCCATGCAAAGTGCGGATGGAACCGGTCTCTGGCGCTTGCATGGTGGGCACTATTTGCTATCGTTTTGACAGCGATCAGGCAGGGCGATCAGGCAGCGCCAAAGCGGCGCACGCATTCCAGCGTCCGCGCCACGTCCTCGGGCCCCACGTCCAGGTGCGCCACCCAGCGCAGACGCGTCTGCCCGCCGTAGAGGCTGCTGGTCACGCGCACGCCGTGCTGGGCCAGCCAGGCCGTGAAGGCGGACGCCACGTCGGCGTGCACATCCGTGAACAGGATGTTGGTGTGCGCTGAGGCCACGGCCAGGCGCCCTTGCAGCACCGGGTGGCTGCGCCCGGCCTCGGCCAAGCCCGCGGCCAACTGGCGCAGCAGGGCATGGTCGTCGGCGAGGCGGCGCACATGGTGCTGCAGCACATGCTGCCCGGCGGCGGCGAGCAGGCCGCACTGGCGCATGGCGCCGCCCAGGATCTTGCGCGTGCGCTTGGCCTGGCGGATGAAATCGGTGCGGCCCAGCAGCAGCGATCCCACGGGCGCGCCCAGGCCCTTGCTCAGGCACAGCGACACCGTGTCGAAATGCTGGCAGATGGCACGGGCCTCGTCGTACACGTCGGTGCCGTTTGCCTCGGCGTTGGCCGTGGCGGCGTTGAACAGGCGCGCGCCGTCCAGGTGCAGGGCCAGGCCGCGCGAGCGCGCCAGTTGCGCCACCTCGGCGATGTAGGGCGTGGGCAGCACCTGGCCGCCGGTGGTGTTCTCCAGCACCACCAGGCGGGTGCGTGCGAAATGTGGGTCGTCGGGCTTGATGGCGGCGGCGATGTCGGCCAGGCGCAGCGTGCCGTCGGGTTGTGTTTCCACAGGCTGGGGCTGGATGGAGCCCAGCACTGCCATGCCGCCGGCCTCCCAGCGGTAGGTGTGCCAGCTCTGGCCGACGATGGCCTCGTCGCCGCGCTGGCAGTGGCCCATGAGTGCGATCAGGTTGGTCTGCGTGCCCGAGGGCGCGAACAGTGCGGCCTCGAAGCCCAGCAGTTGCGCCGCATGCTCCTGCAGCGCGTTGACGGAGGGGTCGTCGCCGAATACGTCGTCACCCAGCGGCGCGGCCTGCATGGCGGCGCGCATGGCGGGCGTGGGCTGGGTGACGGTGTCGCTGCGAAAGTCGGGCATGGGCGGTCCTTGTGGATCGGGGCAATGAAGGCGATGGCCGGCCATGGTAGTCGTGTTGACTTCGACAGCGGCCGTGCTGTCTTCGGCCTGCGACACTGACGCTGCTCAGGTCAGGGACGCCGAGCAAGGGCAGCCCCGCAGCGAGGGCGTCGTCCCCTGAGGGGGAAGGCGCCGCAGGCGACTCAGGGGGCTTACGGTCTCGCCATCTTGCACTCCGTGCCCTGGGCCAGCTCGTTGCCGGTATAGGCCGCGTCGGTGCGGAAGCCGTAGTTCGTCCCCTCCCAGCCGGTCTTTACCAGCTTGCCGTCCACCGGCGCGATGGTGTTGACCACCTGGGGCAGAAGCAACTGGTGGTCCTCGCCGCGCATGCGCACCGGGCCGACCACGGAGTCGAGCGTCAGATCCTCCAGGGCGCGCGCGATCTTCACCGGGTCGGTGGACTGGGCCTTGTTGATCGCTGCGGCCAGGAAGCGAGGCGTCATCTCGATGCGCGGCGCCAGGAAGTCCTTGCCCGTCCTGGCCTTGTAGGCCTTGGCCAACGCGTCCACCTTGGGCGTCTCGGCCTGGCCGGGGTGCCATTCGGCCACCCAGGTGAGTTGCCCCAGCTTGGCCTGCGACACCGCCAGCACCGTGCCGGGAATGGAGCCCGCGCTGTGATTGAAATATCGCAGGTTGTAGCCCGCGTCGCCCGCCGCCTTGAGCAGCAGCACCATGTCCTGGCCCCAGTTGCCGGTGATGAGCGAATCGGCCTCGCTGCTCTTGACCTTGGCGAGGTAGGGGGCGAAGTCCTTCACGCGGCCGATGGGGTGCAGCGCCTCGCCCACGAACTGCACGTCGGGCCGCGCCAGGCCCACGAGCTCGCGGCCGTAGTGTGCCCACTGTTTGCCGTGCGCGTAGTCCTGGTTCAACAGGTAGACCTTCTTGATGTCGGGCTGCTTCTTCACGTAGTTGGCGATGGCCTTCATCTTCATGGCCGTGTTGGCCTCGAACTGGAAGTGCCAGAAGTTGCAGGCCTTGCCGGTCAGCTCGGGGTCGATGGAGGAGTGGTTGAGCACCAGGATCTCCTTGCCCGGGTTGCGCTGGTTGTGGCGCGCCGCCGCCTGCACCAGCGCCGTGACCACCGACGAGCCCGAGCCGCCCGTGACGATGGCGCGCGCCCCCTGATCGATGGCGGCCTGCAGCGCGCTCTGGCTTTCCTGTGCCGAGAGCTTGCTGTCGAACTGCAGCAACTGCAGTTTCGTGCCCTTGAGCACGCCGCCCTTGGCGTTGATGTCCTCCACCGCGTACTGGGTGTGCGTGAGCATCAGCTCGCCCACGTTGGCGAACGGACCCGACAGCGGATCGATGTAGGCGATCTTGAAGGTGTCCTGGGCGAAGGCGCTGCCGGCGCAGAGCAGGGCCGCGGTGAACAAGGCTTTCATGGGTGGGTCTCCTGGGGTGGTGTGCTGGCGGGGGGGTGTGCCGGTTTGCGGCGCGAGGTCGGGCCATCTCCCGCCTTGCGGCGCGCTGTGCGCAGCCCCAGCACGCGCCAGGCCAGCTGCGAGAGTTCGCGCACCACCTCGGCCGGCGACAGGCGCCCGTCGGGCCGGTACCAGTGGTACAGGAAGCCCGGCAGGCTGCAGGCGGCTTGCGCGGTCAGGCGCGTTTCCTTGAAGTCGAGCATGCCGTCCGCTCGGGCCTCTTCCATCAGCGCGCAGAGGCGTTCGTAGAAGTGGTTGGCCAGTTTTTTCTGCATGGCCAGGTATTCGGGGCGGAACACCTGCGGCTCGCGGTACGGGAAGAAGGCCGCCGGGTGGTGCTCGATGGTGGAACGGATCAGCCGCTCCATGCCCTCGGCAACCTTGGTGTGCGCGGGGCGGCGGTCGTCCTCGGGGAAGTCCATGGCCGTGAAGCAGGCCACGGAGGGGCGCCAGCACAGCGTCTCGAAGATTTCCTGCTTGTTGTGGAAGTAGTAGTAGACGTAGGGCTTGGTCACGCCGAGCTGCTGGACGATCTGCTCCATCGTCGTGTTGGCGTAGCCCTGCCGGTCGAACAACGCCTCGGCGGCCTGGAGGATGCGCTCGCGCTTTTCGTCCGTGCTGGGCGTGCTGGCCTTCTGGCGGCCGCGCGCCTTCACGGGAGATGCGGCCAGCGCGGCGTGCGTGGTGCTTGGTGTCGCTTTGGTTATACCCATGGGTAGCATTGTTCTACCCAGCGGTATATATTGGCAAGACGCTGGCATGGAGCGGCACCTATCGCAAACCCTGAGGTGCCGCCAAGAACCAGCGATTCCAGACACAACGGAGACAACCCCATGCCACAGACAGCCGCAACGCTGCCCTTGCACGAACACCTGCGCCACCATGCGCGCGCCACCCCCGACCGCGCCGCTTGCCTCTGGTACGGCCGCGCCATCACCTGGGCCGAGCTCGACGCGGCCAGCGACGCCTTCGCCGCGCGCCTGCAGGCGCTGGGCGTTAAGAAGGGCGAGCCTGTGGCGCTGTTCATGAACAACTGCCCGCAGTACCTCATGGCGCACTACGGCATCCAGAAGATCGGCGCCATCGTCTGCCCCTGCGGCCCGCTGAACAAGGGGCACGAGCTGCAGTACCAGCTGGGTGATCTGCAGGCGCGCGTGATCGTCGCC
This sequence comes from Acidovorax delafieldii 2AN, assembly GCF_000175235.1. Lineage (GTDB taxonomy): Bacteria > Pseudomonadota > Gammaproteobacteria > Burkholderiales > Burkholderiaceae_C > Acidovorax > Acidovorax delafieldii_B. The sequence continues at coordinate 8,755 of NZ_ACQT01000157.1, forward strand.
GCCGATGTGCTGCTGCCCGTGGTGGAGCAGGTGCGTGCGCAGACGGCGCTGGAGCATGTGTTCGTGGTGCGCTACGCCGAACTGCTACCGGAGGGCGAACCCAGCATCGCCGTGCCGGCCGAGCTGCT
>NZ_ACQT01000156.1 GCF_000175235.1 Acidovorax delafieldii 2AN
CTCTGGACGGTGTCGTGGGGAGGCTGGGGTGGCATGTGCTGCCATTGTGCGGCGTTGCTCTGGCGGGCGCTTGGCGCGGCCCGCGCAACCCGGCGAAATGCCGGGCTTTGGCGGATTTTGAGCCAAAGAGGGCCCTGGCGCTTGCTGAATCTTCGGAGTTTGCTATTGGTTTCGAAGCATTGAGGTTTTAGATCCGCCCCTGGCCCACGCCGGTGCCCCGCGCCAGGTGCGTGAGCGGCAGGGCGCTGCTGGCCTTCACCTCGCCCAGCGAGAAGCTGGTGTGCATGTCTTTCACGTTGGGCAGGTTGAGCAGCACATCGCGCGCAAACAGCGAGAAGCTGTCCAGATCGCGCGCCACCACCTGCAGTTCGAAGGTGCCGGTGCCGCTGATGTAGTGGCACGACACCACTTCGGGGATTTGCCGGATGGCCTCTTCCATGGCGCGGGTCAGGTTGCCGGTGCTGCGGTCGGCGTCCAGCCGCACGAAGGCCAGCACGCCCAGGCCGATCTTGTGCCGGTCGATCTCGGCGCGGTAGCCCTTGATGAAGCCCTCTTCCTCCAGCGCCCGCACCCGGCGCCAGCACGGCGCGGCCGACAGCCCGACGCGTTGCGCGAGTTCGGCGTTGGTCAGGCGGGCATCGGCCTGCAACTCGCCGAGGATGGCGATGTCGAATTTATCCAAATTGTTCATTGAATACCGATTTTAAGAAAGCTTCTTTCAAAAACAAGGGTAAACCTCGCATGAAAACGAAAGGACATATCCCCCGAGAGTGCATAAACTGCTTTGCAAACTTTCGCATGCCCGGCGGCCCCTGCCCACAAGGCGGGGGCCGCGCGCCATCTCCACAGGAATCCCCATGAACGCCCCTCTGCCAGAACACATCCGCAAAGCGCTGGAAACCGTCACGCTCGACGACAAATACGCCCTGGGCGCCGGCCGTGCCTTCATGAGCGGCGTGCAGGCCCTGGTGCGCCTGCCCATGTTGCAGCGCCAGCGCGATGCGGTGGCCGGCCTGAACACCGCCGGCTTCATCAGCGGCTACCGCGGCAGCCCGCTGGGCACCTATGACCAGGCGCTGTGGGCCGCCAAGAAGCACCTGGCGGCCAACAACATCGTTTTCCAGCCCGGCGTGAATGAAGAGCTGGGCGCCACCGCCGTGTGGGGCACGCAGCAGCTCGACCTGTACCCGCAAAGCAAGAAGTACGACGGCGTGTTCGGCATCTGGTATGGCAAGGGCCCGGGCGTGGACCGCTGCTCGGACGTGTTCAAGCACGCCAACATGGCCGGCACCGCCCAGCACGGCGGCGTGATCGCCATCGCGGGCGACGACCACATCAGCAAGAGCAGCACGGCGCCGCACCAGAGCGACCACATCTTCAAGGCCTGCGGGCTGCCGGTGTTCTTCCCGAGCAGCGTGCAGGACATCCTCGACATGGGCCTGCACGCCTTCGCCATGAGCCGCTTCTCGGGCGTGTGGTCGGGCATGAAGACCATCCAGGAGGTGGTGGAGTCGTCGGCCAGCGTTTCGGTGGACCCCGACCGCGTGAAGATCGTGATGCCCGAGGACTTTGCCATGCCGCCCGGCGGCCTGCACATTCGCTGGCCCGACGCGCCGCTGGAGCAGGAGGCGCGCCTCATGGACTACAAGTGGTACGCCGCCCTGGCCTATGTGCGTGCCAACAGGCTCAATTACAACGTGATCCAGGGGCCCCATGACCGCTTCGGCATCATCGCCAGCGGCAAGGCCTACAACGACACCCGCCAGGCCCTGATGGACCTGGGGTTGGACGACGACACCTGCCGCCAGCTGGGCATCCGCGTGCACAAGGTCAACGTGGTGTGGCCGCTCGAAGCCACCATCACGCGCGATTTCGCGCAGGGCCTGCAGGAGATCCTGGTGGTGGAGGAAAAACGCCAGGTCATCGAATACCAGATCAAGGAAGAGCTCTACAACTGGCGCGCCGATGTGCGTCCCAACGTGCTGGGCAAGTTCGACGAGATCGAGGGCGACAACTCGGGCGGTGAGTGGAGCATGCCCAACCCCAGCCAGAACTGGCTGCTGCGCCCCAAGGCCGATCTGACGCCCGCCATCATCGCCAAGGCCATTGCCAAGCGCCTCAAGAAGCTGGGCGTGCCCGGCGACATCATTGCGCGCATGGATGCGCGCATCGCCGTCATCGAAGCCAGCGAACGTGCGATGACCGAGCTGAAGGTGGACACGGGCGAGCGTGCGCCTTGGTTCTGCAGCGGCTGCCCGCACAACACCAGTACCCGCGTGCCCGAGGGCTCGCGGGCCGTGGCCGGCATCGGCTGCCACTACATGACGGTGTGGATGGACCGCAGCACCTCCACCTTCACGCAGATGGGCGGCGAGGGCGTGACCTGGGTGGGCCAGGCGCCCTTCACCAAGGACGCGCATGTGTTTGCCAACCTGGGCGACGGCACGTACTTCCACAGCGGCCTGCTGGCGATCCGCCAGAGCATCGCGGCCGGCGTGAACATCACCTACAAGATCCTCTACAACGACGCCGTGGCCATGACCGGCGGCCAGCAGGTGGGGGAACGGCCCGAAGGCCATTCGGTACTGCAGATCATGAACAGCGTCAAGTCCGAAGGCGCCGTGAAGATCGTCATCGTCACCGACGAGCCGCAGAAATACGACGGTGTGCCGCTGGCCGAGGGTGTGACGGTGCACCACCGCGACGAACTCGACCGCATCCAGCGCGAGCTGCGCGAGATCCCGGGCTGCACTGTCCTCATCTACGACCAGACCTGCGCCACGGAAAAGCGCCGCCGCAGAAAGCGCGGCACGCTGGCCACGCCCGACAAGACCGTGGTTATCAACGAGCTGGTGTGCGAGGGCTGCGGCGACTGCTCGGTGCAGTCCAACTGCCTCTCGGTGGAGCCAGTGGAGACGGAGTTCGGCCGCAAGCGCCGCATCAACCAGAGCACGTGCAACAAGGACTATTCCTGCGTCAAGGGCTTCTGCCCCAGCTTCGTGACCGTGGAAGGCGGTACGCTGAAAAAGCCCAAGAAGGAAAAGAAGGGCGATCTGTCCAGCCTGCCTGCCATTCCTGAACCCGTGCTGCCGGTGGCCGAAACGGCCTGGGGCATCGTGGTGGGTGGCGTGGGCGGCACGGGTGTGATCACCATCGGCTCGCTGCTGGGCATGGCCGCGCACCTGGACGGCAAGGGCGTGGTCACGCAGGATGCCGGCGGCCTGGCGCAAAAGGGTGGCGCCACCTGGAGCCACATCCAGATCGCCAACCGGCCCGAGGCCATTTACACCACCAAGGTCGACACCGCCAAGGCCGATCTGGTGATCGGTTGCGACCCGATCGTGGCCGCCAGCAAATACACGCTGGCCGTCATGCAGCCGGGCCGCACCTTCGTGGCGTTGAACTCGCACGGCACGCCCACCGCCGCCTTCGTGACCAACCCGAACTGGCAGTTTCCAGCGGCCAATTGCGACAGTGCCATCACCGCCGCTGTGGGCGCCTCCAACGTGGGCAGCTTCGACGCCGAACAGGTGGCCGTTCAGTTGCTGGGCGACAGCATCTACACCAACCCGCTCATGCTGGGCTACGCATGGCAGAAGGGCCGCGTGCCACTGAGCCTGGCCTCGCTGATGCGCGCCATGGAACTCAATGGCGTGCAGATCGACAACAACAAGGCGGCCTTTGAATGGGGCCGGCGCTGCGCGCACGATCTGGCGTCGGTGCAGGCGCTGTTCCAGGCCGCGCAGGTGATCCAGTTCGTCAAGAAGCCTTCCGTGGCCGAGTTGGTGGGCAAGCGCGTGGAATTCCTCACGGGTTACCAGAACGCGGCCTACGCGGCCGAGTACCGTGCCTTTGTCGAGAAGGTGCAGGCGGCCGAAGCGAAGCTGGGCACCACCACCCGCTTGTCCGAGGCCGTGGCCCGCTACCTGTTCAAGCTGATGGCCTACAAGGACGAATACGAAGTGGCGCGCCTGCACACCGACAAGGCCTTCACGGACAAGATCGCGGCCATGTTCGAGGGCGACTACAAGCTGGTGCACCACCTCGCTCCGCCCCTCACAGCCAGGAAGAACGACAAGGGCGAACTGCTCAAGCAGTCCTACGGCCCCTGGATGCGCAGCGCCTTTGGCCTGCTGGCAAAGATGAAGGGTTTGCGCGGCAGTGCACTGGACATCTTCGGCAAGACCGATGAGCGCCGGATGGAGCGCGCCCTGATCGTGGAATACCGCGCCTGCATCGACGAGTTGCTGGCCGGTCTGACCCCCGAGAAGCTGCCACTGGCCGTGGAGATTGCCAGCATCCCCGAAGGCATCCGCGGCTACGGCCACGTGAAGGAGCGGCACCTGAAGGCGGCCCGGCCCAAATGGAGCGGCCTGATGGCGCAATGGCGCGGCGGCGCGGCGGCGGAGCCCCGGCGCGAGGCCGCCTGATCGCGGGGCGCCAACGGCCGGTTGCAAAAAAGCCCGCGCTTTGCGCGGGCTTTTTACTATCAAAAAAAGAGCTAAAAAAGCAGAACCAACAAGCGCATGGTGCGGTTTTTGCCCAATTTTTCTTTGGCTGCCACCCGGTGCGACGCTGGGCCGGCAAACACGGGCGCGGGCCTGGGTCTTAGCCCTTGGGCATCGGGCGGAGGCCCGCATACAATGGTCCGTTTCGCCTGCGCAGGCGCATGGGTGCTTTGCCTGCGGCGGGTCGTGTGTGTTTTGTCCATCCGTTGTGGAGTCTCTTTCGTGTTTATTTCTTCTGCTTTTGCCCAGACCGCACCTGCCGCCGCCGCTGGTGGCGGCGACATCATGTCCTCGCTCACGGGCATGCTGCCCCTGGTGCTGATGTTCGTGGTGCTGTACTTCGTCATGATCCGCCCCCAGATGAAGCGCCAGAAGGAACACCGCGCCATGATTGACGCCATCGCCAAGGGCGATGAAGTGGCCACGGCCGGCGGCATCATTGGCAAGGTCACCCGCCTGTCCGAAGGCTTCCTGCACATCGAGATCGCCAGCGGCGTTGAAGTGCAGGTGCAGCGCAGCGCCGTGGCGCAGGTGCTGCCCAAGGGCACGGTGAAGTGAAGAACCCTCCCCCCGGGCGGCTGTGCCGCTTCCTCCTTGCCGCGCGCCGCGCACGGGAAGGGGGCGATGCCGCAGGGCTGGCCAAGCCAGCGCCACGGCATCCTGGCGGGGGGCCGGCGCATTGCATGCGCCATGGACAACTGAGGTAAGAGCGCGATCATGAACCGTTATCCGGTCTGGAAGTACGCGATCCTGGTGATCGTGCTGCTGGTGGGGGCCCTGTACACCCTGCCCAATTTCTTCGGCGAAGCGCCTGCGGTGCAGGTTTCGTCCGGCAAGGCCACCGTCAAGGTGGATTCGGCCGTGCAACAGCGGGTGGAAGAAGCGCTGAAGGCGGCGGGTCTCACGCCCGACCTGGTGAGCCTGGACGCCGGCTCGGTGCGCGCGCGCATGGACACGCCCGACAACCAGCTCAAGGCCCGGGACGCGATCCAGAAAGCCCTGATCCCCGACCCTGCCAACCCGTCGTACATCGTGGCGCTGAACCTGGTGTCGCGCTCGCCGGCTTGGCTCACGGCCCTGCATGCCCGCCCCATGTACCTGGGGCTGGATCTGCGCGGTGGCGTGCACTTCATGCTGCAGGTAGACATGCAGGCCGCGCTGACCAAGAAGGCCGAGTCGTATGCGGGTGACATCCGCACCGCGCTGCGCGACAAGAACATCCGCCACGGCGGCATCACCCGTGACGGCCAGGCGATCGAGATCAAGGTGCGCGACGAGGCCACGCAGACGGCCGCCCGCAACCTGATCTCCGACCAGTTCACCGACCTGCAGACCACCAGCACGCCCGACGGCGGCGAATTCAAGCTGCGCGCGGCCATCAAGCCCGAGGCGACGCGCCGCGTGCAGGACCAGGCGCTCAAGCAGAACATCACGACGCTGCACAACCGCATCAACGAACTGGGCGTGGCCGAGCCGGTGATCCAGCAGCAGGGTGTGGACCGCATCGTGGTGCAGTTGCCCGGCGTGCAGGACACGGCCAAGGCCAAGGACATTCTGGGACGCACCGCCACGCTGGAAGTGCGCCTGGTGGACGAAGGCACCGAGGCGCGTGCCGCAGAGGCAGGCCGCGGCCCCGTGCCCTTCGGTGCCGAGCGCTATTTCGACCGCAGCGGCCAGGCCGTGATCGTGAAAAAGCAGGTCATCCTGACCGGCGAGAACCTCACCGATGCCCAGCCCGGCTTCGACGGCCAGACGCAGGAGCCCACCGTCAACCTCACGCTGGACGCCAAGGGCTCGCGCATCTTCCGCGACATCACGCGCGAGAACGTGGGCAAGCGCATGGCCATCGTGCTGTTCGAAAAGGGCAAGGGCGAGGTGGTGACCGCGCCCGTGATCCGTACCGAAATCGGCGGCGGCCGGGTGCAGATTTCCGGCCGCATGACCACGGTGGAAGCCAACGATACAGCCCTGCTGCTGCGCGCCGGTTCGCTGGCCGCACCCATGGAAATCATCGAGGAATTCACCATCGGCCCGAGCCTGGGCGCCGACAACATCGCGCGCGGCATCCACAGCGTGGTCTGGGGGATGGTGGCCGTGGCCGCGTTCATGTGCGTGTACTACCGGTTGTTCGGCGTGTTCTCCACCCTGGCGCTGTCGGTGAACGTGCTGCTGCTGCTGGCCATCCTGTCGATGCTGCAAGCCACGCTGACCCTGCCCGGCATCGCCGCCATGGCGCTGGCGCTGGGCGTTGCGATCGACTCGAACGTGCTGATCAATGAACGCATCCGCGAGGAGTTGCGCGACGGCGTTTCGCCCCAGGCGGCCATCCACATGGGCTATGACCGCGCGTGGGCGACGATCCTGGACTCCAACGTGACCACGCTGATCGTGGGCCTGGCGCTGCTGGCCTTCGGCTCCGGCCCCGTGCGCGGCTTCGCCGTGGTGCACTGCATCGGCATCCTGACCAGCATGTTCTCGGCCGTGTTCTTCTCGCGCGGTGTGGTGAACCTGTGGTATGGCCGCCAGAAAAAGCTCAAGAGCGTGTCGATCGGCCAGGTCTGGAAGCCTGACGCCGACACCGCCGTGGCCAAGACGAACTAAAGGAGGAAGACCATGGAATTCTTAGTTCCAGCATCACATGCGCTGCGCGCACATGAGCTTCCTCTGAAAACTCCAACCAAGGAATAGCAATCATGGAGTTTTTCCGCATCCGAAAAGACATCCCTTTCATGAAGCACGCGTTGGTCTTCAACGCGATTTCCTTCATCACCTTTGCCCTTGCCGTCTTCTTCCTGCTCACGCGCGGGCTGCACCTGTCGGTGGAGTTCACGGGCGGCACGGTCATGGAAGTGGCCTACAGCCAGCCGGCGGAACTCGCCAAGGTGCGCGAGACCGTGGCCAGCATGGGTTACCCCGATGTGCAGGTGCAGAATTTCGGCACCGCGCGGGACGTGATGATCCGCCTGCCCGTGCAAAAAGGCGTGACTTCGGCCCAGCAAAGCGAGCAGGTGATTGCCGCGCTCAAGGCAGGCGACCCGGCCGTGACGCTGCGGCGCACGGAGTTTGTCGGCCCGCAGGTTGGCGAAGAGCTGGTGCACGGGGGACTCATGGCGCTGGCCATGGTGGTGGTGGGGATCGTGGTCTACTTGGCCTTCCGCTTCGAGTGGAAGTTCGGCGTGGCCGCCATCATCGCCAACCTGCACGACGTGGTGATCATCCTGGGCTTCTTTGCCTTCTTCCAGTGGGAGTTCTCGCTGTCGGTGCTGGCCGCCGTGCTGGCCGTGCTGGGCTATTCGGTGAACGAATCGGTGGTGATCTTCGACCGGATCCGCGAAGCGTTCCGCAAATACCGCAAGATGAACACGCACGAGGTGATTGACCACGCCATCACCAGCACCATGAGCCGCACCATCATCACCCACGCCTCCACCGAGGCGATGGTGCTGTCGATGTTTTTCTTTGGCGGCCCCAGCCTGCACTATTTTGCGCTGGCGCTCACCATCGGCATCCTGTTCGGTATCTACTCGTCGGTTTTCGTGGCGGCGGCCATCGCCATGTGGCTGGGCGTGAAGCGCGAAGACCTGGTCAAGGTGGCCAAAAAGGACGAAGACCCCAACGACCCCAATGCCGGGGCCACGGTCTGACCCGCTACCATTGACGCATGCCCGCACCACTGCCTTCCGTTCCGCAGCGTCGCCTGGCACGCCAGGCGCGCCAGAAGTTCGTGGAAGGCATCTGTGCGGGCCTTCCCGACCTCGACAAGACCGTTCTCGATTTTCTGTCGCAGCTCGTGTCGCAGACAGGCACGCAGCGGGATATGCAGGCCCGGCGCGATGCCTGGCTGCAGTTTCAGCAGCACCACACCGACTGGGTGGCGAACATGGGGCGTGGCCTGCGGGAGGCCCTGGCCCCGCACATCAGCACCACGCGGGGCACCCCGATGCCCGCTGGCGCCAGCCAGTTCGAATTGCTCAGCGACGACGTGGTTGAAAACAAGATCGCTGCCTCGCGCATGGCCCTCACGGTCAACGAGCAGGTCAGCCATCAGCTCGATACCGTCCGGCAGCGCACGCAGTCACTTGAAGGCCAGGACCTCGACAGCAACGACATCCTGCGCCCCGAAGCCGTCTGCCTGATCGTGGTGGAGCAATGGGTCGAGGCAGGGATGCAGCGCACCGATCTGCTGACCGTGGTCGACCCCCTGCAGCGCGATTTGGCCAACCTGCTGCAAAAACAGTACCAGGCGGTGAACGTGTTCTATGTGGAGCAGGGCGTCACCCCGCAAAACGACCTGCGCTCGCGCGTGCGGCGGACCGAAGGCGGAACCGTGGGTGCGGGCGACACCGCCCCGGGCGGCCTGGCATCCCAGGCCCTGGCGCAAACGCGGGAGG
>NZ_ACQT01000155.1 GCF_000175235.1 Acidovorax delafieldii 2AN
GGCGCCAGGCGCCGGTGAGGGCAGGCAGGCAGGCCACGGCGCGCACGGCATTGCCGCCGCCATGTACGCGCTGCATGCCGTAGTTCAGGCGAATGGCGGCCGGCTGGGTGGTGCCGTAATCGCGCGCCAGTTGGCGGATCTGCTCTGCCGGCACGCCGCACACCTCGGCGGCGCGTTCGGGCGGCCATTGCAGGGCGCGTTCGCGCAGCGACTCCCAGCCGAGCGTGTGCCGGGCGATGTAGTCGTGGTCGAGCCAGTCGTGCGCGATCAGCTCGTGCATCAGCGCCAGCGCCAGCGCTGCATCGGTGCCGGGGCGCAGCGCGATGTGTTCGTGGCACTTGTCGGCCGTTTCGCTGCGGCGCGGGTCGATGCACACCAGCCTGGCGCCGCTGCGCTTGGCCTGCTGCGCATAGCGCCAGAAGTGCAGGTTGCTGCCGATGGAGTTGCTGCCCCAGATCAGGATGAGCCGGGCCTCGGCAAAGAACTCCACCTTCATGCCCACCTTGCTGCCCAGGGTGTGGATGAGGGCCTCGGCCCCCGCAGAGGCGCAGATGGTGCGGTCGAGCTGCGATGCGCCCAGCTGGTGGAAAAAGCGCCGGTCCATGCTCTCGCCCTGCACCAGGCCCATGGTGCCGGCGTAGCTGTAGGGCAGGATGGCCTGGGGTGCGCGGGCCGCGATGTCTGCCAGGCGCGCCGCGATGTCGGTGAGCGCCTCATCCCATGACACCGGCGTGAATTGCCCGCTGCCCTTGGGGCCGCTGCGCTTGAGCGGTGTGAGGACGCGCTCGGGGTGGTAGGTGCGCTCGGTGTATTTCGACACCTTGGCGCACAGCACCCCATCGGTGTGGGGATGCGCGGGGTTGCCCTGCACGCGCGTGGCCCGGCCATTCTCCACCGTGGTGAGCAGGGCGCAGGTGTCGGGGCAGTCGTGCGGGCAGGCTCCGCGCACCTGTTGCGGTGCAGAGGTGGCGGGAAGGGCGGCGGCAGGGGTGCTCATGGGCGCTGGATCGTTAAACTGGCACGAGGTTGGCATGGGCGTGCATATGTGCGCCATGCCGGCAAGGACGCCTGGGCCGTTTACCGCGGCCTCGGGTGGGAGCCCATGTTTTACAAGAACAGAGATTTCACCATGAACCATATTGGATTGGGGCGTCGGCAGTTTTCGGTGGCCTTGGGGGCTGCGGTGGTGGGGGCTCTGCCCACGGCCCGCGCACAGAGCGAATCGCGCATCGTGCTGGGGCAATCGGCCGCGTTCAGTGGTCCGGCCGCTCAGCTGGGCATCCAGTTCCACCAGGGAGCCAAGCTGTTCTTCGACCAGCTCAACGCCCAGGGCGGCATCGGGCGGCGCATGGTCGAGATCCGCACGCTGGACGATGGCTACGAACCCGACCGCTGCGCCGAGAACACGCGCAAGTTCATCGACGAGGATGTGTTCGCGCTGTTCGGTTACATCGGCACCCCCACCAGTCTGGCGGCGCTGCCGCTGCTGACCCAGGCCAAGGTGCCGTTCTTTGCGCCCTTCACCGGCGCCGAGGCGCTGCGCCAGCCGTTCAACCGGCTGGTCTTCCATGTGCGGGCTTCGTACTTTGACGAAACGGCACTCATCGTGCGCCAGCTCACCAACCTGGGCGTGAAGAAGATCGCCGTTTTTCACCAGAACGACGCCTACGGCAAGGCGGGGCTGGACGGCGTGGCCCGCGCGCTGGCCGAACAGAAGCTCTCGCCCGTGGCCACGGCCACCGTCGAGCGCAACTCCGTCGATGTGAAAGCCGCCGTCGACAAGCTCGTGGCCGCCCGGCCCGACGCGGTGGTACAGATCTCGGCCTACGCCGCCGCTGCGGCTTTCGTGCGCGCGGCGCGCAAGGCGGGCTTTGGCGGAACGTTCTACAACGTCTCTTTCGTGGGCACGCAGGCCCTGGCCGACGAGCTGGGCAAGGATGGCGCCGGCGTCGTGGTGTCGCAGGTCGTGCCCTCGCCCTACCAGCCTTCGCGCCCGATCACGCGCGAGTTCCTGGAAGCCATCAAGAAGGGGGGCGACAAGGTGCAGGCCAACTACTCCAGCATGGAGGGCTATCTGGCCGCGCGCGTCTTTGCCGAGGGGCTGCGCCAGGCGCAAGCGGGCGGCAAGGTCTCGCGTGATGGCTTGATCGCCGGGCTGGAATCCATCGGGACCCAGGTGATCTCGGGCTTCCCGGTGTCATTCAGCGCCACCAGCCACGCCGCCTCGAAATTCGTGGAGATGTCCATGCTGACGGGGGATGGGCGCGTGCGCACCTGAGGGCCTGGAGGAGGGGCGCGACCCCGGCCTCCGTCCATCGGGCACCTGCGCGTGGGCCGGGGCCTTTCCGTGCCCGGCCATGGTGCGGGTGTCGGACCTGCCATCGGGTGCTTTGCAACTCTCCCACATCCTTGAGTTCGCACGCCGCACCCTGAACCCTGCCCACGGGCCTCATTCCTGCAGTGCCGGCCGGCGCCACCGGCATCCCCGCCGTGGGGCCCTGGGCGTTGGCGCTGCTGTCTTTCCTGGTGGGCCTGCCGGGCTTGCGCGGAAGGTACTTTGGCACTGCGGCCGCCGCAAGGCATGCCCGCTGAGAGCATTGCACGGGTGGGGCAATGGCCGGCACGAGCGCTTTGGCCGCTGCTCACGCCATGGCCGCAGGGCCTGTCACACCGCGGGGGCGCGACGCAGCCGTGGTCCCATCTCCGTTATCACCGCGTTCCGGCAACAGTCCGTTGCTCCTGCGCTGCAAGGGCCGGCAGTCCCGGCATTGCGTTTAGCCCAGCGAGCGGCTGCGCGCCAGCCCCGCCATGAAGGCCTCGCAGCGTGCGAGCTGCTCCAGGCTCACGTACTCGTCGGGCTGGTGGGCCTGCTGGATGCTGCCCGGGCCGCACACCACCGTGGGGATGCCTGCGTTCTTGAACAGCCCGGCCTCGGTGCCGAAGGCCACCAGGGTGGTCTGGGGTTCGCCGCTCAGGCGCAGCGCCAGGCGGGTGACCTCATCGTCCTTGCTGCCCAGAAAGCTCGGGATCTCGCAGATGGTTTCGAAGCGGAAGCCGGCCTGGGGCGCCACGCGATGCATGGCGGGTTCGAGCGCGCGGGCGTAGGCCACCACCTCGGCCTGCATCTGCGCGGCGTTTGCCGTGGGCAGATCGCGAAATTCGTAGCGGAACTCGGCATCGCGCGGCACCACGTTGTCGGCAATGCCGCCATGAAACTGGCCCACGCTGGCCGTGGAGAAAGGTACGTCAAACCCCTCGAAGCGGGGTTCGTCGCGCTCGAACCCTTCGGCCATGTCGCGCACCCGGCCCACCACCCGGGCCGCCATTTCGATGGCATTGACAGAGTGTGGTGTGAGCGACGAATGTGCCTCTTTGCCCCGCACGCAGCACTTGTAGCGGTACACGCCCTTGTGGGCGATGGCGGGCACCATGCTGGTGGGTTCGCCCACGATGCAGGCCAGCGGCCGCACGCCCGCATCGCGCAGATCGGCAATCAGCTCCTTCACGCCGAAGCAGCCGATCTCTTCCTCATAGCTGAACGCGAGATGAATGGCGAAAGGGGCATCACTGTGCAGGAACTGCCCGGCCTGAGACAAGGCCACGCCGATGAAGGCCTTCATGTCGGCGCTGCCACGGCCATAGAGCCGGCCATCGCGCACCACCGCCCCCAGCGGGTCGGTGGTCCATTCCTGGCCATCCCAGGGAACGGTGTCGGTGTGGCCCGACAGAATCACCCCGGCGGGCTTGCCCTCGCCCAGCGTGGCAAACAGGTTGGCCTTGGTCTTGTCGGCATTGAAGGTGAGCCGGCTTGCCACCCCCAGGCTGGCCAGGTGGTCGCGGATGAAGTGGATCAGCTCCAGGTTGGAGTGATGGCTGACGGTGTTCATGCGCACCAGGGTCTGCGCAAGTTCGAGGGCGTGGGGTGAAATCATGGCGAGGGGGCGCAATGGTGCGGGTTGGCAGGCATCGGAATACCGGGCTAGACTGTCCGATCGTAAGGATGCACATCATGAACGTTATCGATTCCATCGTCACCCAGGCCGCCAGTATTGCTGCGGTGCGCCGGGACATTCACGCCCACCCCGAGCTGTGTTTCGAGGAAGTGCGCACGGCCGACGTGGTGGCGCAAAAACTCACCGAATGGGGCATTCCCATCCACCGCGGCCTGGGCAAGACCGGCGTGGTGGGCATCGTGAGGGGGCGTGATGGCGGCGCCAGCGGCCGGGCCATCGGCCTGCGCGCCGACATGGATGCGCTGCCCATGCAGGAATTCAACACCTTCGCACATGCCAGCCAGCACCCGGGCAAGATGCACGCCTGCGGCCATGACGGCCACACGGCCATGCTGCTGGCGGCGGCGCAGCACTTTGCCAAGCACCGCAACTTCGACGGCACCGTGTACCTCATTTTCCAGCCGGCCGAAGAAGGCGGCGGCGGCGCGCGCGTGATGATCGAAGACGGCCTGTTCGAGCAGTTCCCCATGCAGGCAGTGTTCGGCATGCACAACTGGCCGGGCATGCCCGTGGGTACGCTCGCTGTGAGCCCCGGGCCGGTGATGGCCTCCAGCAACGAGTTCAAGATCACCATCCGCGGCAAGGGCGGCCACGCCGCGCTACCGCACACCGGCATTGATCCGGTGCCGATTGCCTGCCAGATGGTGCAGGCCTTCCAGACCATCATCAGCCGCAACAAGAAGCCCGTCGATGCGGGCGTGATCTCGGTCACCATGATCCACGCGGGCGAGGCCAGCAACGTGGTGCCCGACAGCTGCGAGCTGCAGGGCACGGTGCGCACCTTCACCATCGAGGTGCTGGACCTGATCGAAAAGCGCATGAAGCAGGTGGCCGAGCACACCTGCGCCGCGCACGAGGCCACCTGCGAATTCGAGTTCGTGCGCAACTACCCGCCCACGGTGAATTCGGCGGCCGAGGCCGAGTTTGCGCGCAAGGTGATGGCCGGCATCGTGGGCGAGGCCCATGTGCTGGTGCAGGAGCCCACCATGGGGGCCGAAGACTTCGCCTTCATGCTGCAGGCCAAGCCCGGTGCCTATTGCTTCATTGCCAACGGCGAAGGCGCGCACCGCGAAATGGGCCATGGCGGTGGCCCCTGCACGCTGCACAACCCCAGCTACGACTTCAACGACGACCTGATCCCGCTGGGGGCCACTTACTGGGTGCGGCTGGCCGAGGAATGGCTGTCCGCCCCCGCCGCGTGACGGGCGCTTTGGGGGGGCATGAAAGGGCCGCGGCGGGTGCGCACCTGCCCGGCACGCACCGCTCGCCGAAGGCGCCGAGGGGTGCTGCCTTCCGGGCGGGTAGGCCGGCACCCGCGCTTGCACCGCGCACCTTTCCCGCCATGTCGTCACAGGAAGCCCCATGATCGGAATCGCCCAGGCATTCGCTCCCACCTATGCGCAGGCGCGCACCCGCTTTCTCGAGGCCGCGGCTGCGGCGGGACTGCCCATTGCATCGCACCCCCATCCGCTCCTGGGGCGTGACGGCGAGGATCTCGCCATGGATGTGGTGCGCGACGGCCCGGCCGATGCCGACAAGCTGCTCATCGTGAGCAGCGGCTGCCACGGCGTGGAAGGCCATTGCGGCAGCGGGGTGCAGGTGTTTGCGCTGCACGACGAGGAGTGGCGCAACCGGGCGCGTGCGCAGGGTGTGGCCGTGCTCTACATCCATGCACTCAACCCCTACGGGTTCTCGCACATCCGCCGCACAACGCACGAGAACGTAGATCTCAACCGCAATTTCCACGACTTCCGCCAGCCCCTTCCCGTCAACGCTGCCTACCGTGAACTTGCACCGCTGCTGCTGCCCGACGTGTGGCCACCACAGGCAGACAACGTGCGGGCAGTGCAGGCCTTCATTGACGCGCGCGGCGAGGCGGCCTGGCAGGCCGCCATCACGCGCGGCCAGCACGAGTTTGCCGACGGTCTTTTCTTTGGTGGCACGGCGCCGACCTGGAGCAACCGCACGCTGCGGGCCGTGCTGCGCCAGCACGGCAGCCGGGCATCGCGGGTGGCCTGGATCGACCTGCACACGGGCCTGGGCCCCAGCGGCCTGGGCGAGCGCATTTACTGCGGGCCCGACGATGCCGCTTCTGTGCAGCGCGCGCGCCACTGGTGGGCGGGCGGCGGCGCCACGCCGGTCACGTCGATGTACGACGGCTCCTCTACCTCGGCCTTCCTCACGGGGCTGATGTGGACCGCCCTGCGCGACGAATGCCCCGGCGCCGAATACACCGGCATTGCGATGGAGTACGGCACGGTGCCCGTGATGGACGTGCTGCAGGCCCTGCGGGCCGAGCACTGGCTCCACCTCCATCCCGAGGCGCCCGCCGCCCAGGCTGCGCAGATCAAGGCGCAGATGCTGGCTGCGTTCTACACCGATACCGATGCCTGGAAGGGGCAGATCGTGAGCCAGGCGCGGCAGTCGATGTTTCAGGCGGTGGATGGGTTGGCGCAATAGATTTCTGCTGAAAAATGCTCGTGGCGCTTTCTGGGTAAACGCTAGTAGCTATTGAATAAATAGCGAATCGATCATGGCGTGCTGCGTGTTTCGCCCAAAGCCAGGCGCGGTGTCCTGCGGGGTGGGCTGTTGTTCACAGGCCGAGTTCGGTCAGCCCCGGATGGTCATCCGGGCGACGCCCCAGCGGCCAGAAGAACAGCCGGTCGGCCGCCTGGATGGGCCGATCGTTGATGCTGGCATGGCGCACTGTCATCAGGCCAGCGTCGTTGAACTCCCAGTTTTCGTTGCCGTAGCTGCGGTACCAATGGCCTGCGTCGTCGTGCCACTCGTAGGCAAACCGCACGGCGATCCGGTGGCTGCCGAACGCCCAGATCTCCTTGATGAGCCGGTAGTCCAGTTCGCGCGCCCATTTGCGCTCCAGAAGCTGCTGCGCGGCCGCGCTTCCCACAGGGAACTCGGCGCGGTTGCGCCAGCGGGTGTCTTCGCTGTAAGCCAGCGCCACACGGGCCGGGTCGCGCGAATTCCAGCCGTCTTCGGCCAGGCGCACTTTCTGGGTGGCGGTTTGCAGGGTGAACGGTGGCAGGGGCGGGCGGGATTCCATGGGAGTACCTCTGAGTGGAGCGGTTGAAAGTGGGTGTAGACAAATCTGTCTACATGGGGATCATAGAAGAATGTAGACAGACTTGTCTACAATGCGTAGATGACCTCCGCACCACAGCCCCCGGACTGGAAAGACCTGCCTGCCCGCGACCGCCTGCTGCAGACTGCGCACACCTTGTTCTACCGCGACGGCATTCGTGCCACGGGCATCGACCGCGTGATTGCCGAATCCGGCGTGACCAAGGTCACCTTCTACCGGCACTTCCCCAGCAAGAACGACCTGGTCTGCGCCTACCTGGAGTACCGGCACACCCACTGGACGGACTGGTTTGCCGCGGCCCTGTCGCGCCATGGCGGCGCGAGCGGTGATCCCGCCCGCCGCCTTGCCGCGCTGACGGCCACGCTGTCCGAGTGGCTGGGCCGTGACGACTACCGGGGTTGTGCCTTCATCAACGGTGTGGGCGAGCTCGCCGACACCGTGCCCGAGGTGGTGGAAATCGCGCGCCGGCACAAGCGCGATGTGACAGACCTGCTGGCTACCTTGCTGCCGCCCACCCCCGAGCGCCAGCGGGATGCACAGGCGCTGACACTGGTGGTGGACGGCGCGATCGTGCGGGCGCAGATGGGTGAGTCCGTGGAGGATGTGCTGAGCAGCGTGGTGCGGCTGCTGCGGGGCATGGCTGCTTTCCAGGGGGCTTGAGCGAACGGAGCTGCTGCCGGTGAAAGAGGCCCGCGCCCCGCTGCCCGTCCGGTGAGCGTGCAGCGCATCCGTGCGCTGTCACGCGCCCACCTTTCTCCTGCGCTCGCCGAAGAGCCCCGCTTTCTGTCGGCGGTGCGCTGCCTGGCGTCCGCCTTGCCCCAGGTGTAGCGTGCATTGGCGCGGACGTTGTGGTTCCGCGTGCGAGGGGCCCTGCGGATCACGGCCGGCGCCCGCCGGGGGTGTGGCGGAGAGGCTTGCCTGCGCGCCATTCGGGCGGTGTCGGTCGGACGAGCCCGTAAGATACAGCGCCGCAATTCTTTGCCGACACCGTTCTTTCATTCCTATTTCTAGACCAGGAGCCAACGAAATGTCCGACCTCAACGCCACCTTCGAGGCCGCTGTGGCCAATTCCAAGAACCTCAGCGAGCGCCCCGACAACGCCACGCTGCTGAAGATCTACGCGCTGTACAAGCAGGCCACGGCGGGTGACAACACCGAAAAGAAGCCCAGCTTCTCGGACATGGTGGCCCGCGCCAAGTGGGACGCGTGGGACAAGCTCAAGGGCACGGGCGCCGATGCCGCCAAGCAGCAGTACATCGACCTGATCGCCTCGCTGAGCTGAAGGTCGCGCGGCCTTCTCTCCCTTCAAAAGCGGCCCCGGGGCCGCTTTTTTCATGGGTGCGGCACGCAGGCGTCAGTCGCGCCAGATCACGCTGTCGCCCGGATCGGCGCGCCGCGTGCGGAACTGGTTGGCTGGGTGGTGCGGGTCGGGCAGGCCGAACGAGATGCCGCAGACGATGGTGCGGTCGGGCGCAATGCCCAGCACGTCGCGCAGCACACGGGGGTAGGCGGCCAGCGCGGCCTGCGCCACGGCCCCCACGCCCAGGCTGTGGGCGGCCAGCAGGAAGTTGCCCACGTAGGCGCCGCAGTCCACCGCGCCATACACGCCCAGGGCTTCGTCGCTGGTGATGATGGCCACATGGGGTGCGCCGAACATGGTGAAGTTCTGGGCCGCCTGCCGGGCGGACGCCTCGCGGTCGCCCTTGGCAATGCCCAGGGCCTCGTACAGGCCCCAGCCGCATTCGCGACGCCGTTCCTGGTAAATGCCCCGGTATTCGCGCGGCCAGGGCAGGTCGGGTGCGGGTGGCTCGCTGGCC
>NZ_ACQT01000154.1 GCF_000175235.1 Acidovorax delafieldii 2AN
GCCCGGTTCGCGTGGGCGCAGCGTCACCGCCCGGCCTGCGTCCAGCGTCCAGCATCCGGCCGCCGCGCGGCCGGGCCGGAGGACAGCAGCGAAAGTGGGCGATTGCAGATCGTGGTCGTGCGTCATGGCGGGCTCCCAGAAAGAAGAACAGGAACGCAATGGCTTTGCGTTGCCCCGATAGTGCGCGCTGCACGATGGGCAGTCCAATGAAAACGCGCTACCCTATTGATTCCATCCACGCATGAATCCACCCCGCCATGCCTTCCGCCGCATACGCCCCTGCCGTCCTTCGCACGCGCCCCGTGGGCGCTGGACACTGGCGCACCTTCCTTGCCGTGGCACGGCACCTGAACTTCCGCGCCGCCGCCGATGAGATGGCCCTCACGCAATCCGCAGTCAGCCGCCAGATCCAGGCGCTGGAGGACGAAGTGGGCGTGGCCCTGTTCCTGCGCCACACGCGGGCCGTGGAGCTGACCAGCGCGGGCGCGCAACTGCAGCGCGCCGTGGTGCCGGCGCTCGAGCGCATGGACGCCGCCGTCCGCCTGGTACGGCAGACGGCGGGACGCAAAAGCGTGGCCATCACCACCTGGGCCAGCTTTGCATCGATGTGGCTCATTCCGCGCATGGAAGAGTTCCAGCGCAACAACCCCGATATCGACATCCGCATCGACGCCACCGACAGCGCGGTGGACCTGGACACCTCCGATGTCGACCTGGCCCTGCGCTACAGCATGCCTGGCGCGGCTGCGCGCGGCGCCCTGCGCCTGTTCGGCGAACAACTGGCCGTGGTGGCAAGCCCCTGGCTCCTGAAGGCGAATCCGCCCCTGCGCACCCCCGCCGACCTGGCGCAATTCACCCTGATCGAGGCCGGCGACGCGCACCGCACCCAGAACCTCGAATGGCTGAGCTGGCGCCGCTGGTTCGACATCCAGGGCTGCCCCACGCTGCAGCCCAAACGCTGGCTGTATTTCAACTACGCCAGCCAGATCGTGCAGGCGGCCCTGAGCGGGCAGGGACTGGCCCTCGCGCGCATGCCGCTGATCGCCGACGCCCTGGCCACCGGCGATCTGGTCGAGGTGATGCCCGGCCACCGGCTCGACTCGCCGCTGGCCTACTGGCTGCTGGTGGGACCGCGCAGTGGCCAGCGCCCCGAAGTGCAGGCCTTCTGCGCCTGGCTGCAGGGCGAGGCAGCGCGCACCCGACAGTCGGTGGGAGACAACACCGAGGCACCGCCTGTCGCCTGACAAACCCTTAACCCCTTCAGCAATGAGGTTTCCGGTTGATGAAAATCAACCTCCCTCTCCAGGGCGCCCTCTACAACCGGTGGCTCACGCTCCGGGCAGCATTCCGCCGCGCCCGGCAGCACCGATCCATTCCCGACGGAGATGCGGATGACATTCATGCCATGGACCAGCGACCTGGAACTGGGGGTTGCAGAAATTGACCGGCAGCACCAATGGCTGGTGCAACTGACCAACGATCTGCACGACGAACTGTCGCAGGCCCAGCCCCGGCGCGAAGCCATCGGCGAAGTGCTGGAGGGCTTGGTGGACTACACCCACAACCACTTCATCGTGGAGGAGGTGCTTTTCCAGCAGCACGGCTATCCCGACACACCCGCGCACAAGGCCGAGCACGACGGCTTCACGGGCAAGGCCATGGATCTGCTGATGCGCTTCGAAACGGGCGAGGAAATCACCTTTGAAGCGCTCGACTTCCTCAAGGACTGGCTGGTGCACCACATCTGCAAGGTGGACCGCGCCTACCTGCCGTTCTTCCAGTCGAAGGGGCTGGCCTGAGCGAGTGGGATGCAGCACGCTGCACCCGGCAGGCACACGGCTCTGTCGACCAGTCGGCAGAGAGCGAAGCGTGGCATGGAACATCGCGGGTCTGCACATGCTGCGAATGGCCTGCGGGGCCGGTGCTGCGCTAGCTCCTTTCGAGCCGGCAGTCCAGGCGCCCAAGCGAGCGGCGTTGCCCGCCATTGGCACAGGGGCATCGCACACGCCCGCACTGGCCCGGACATCCTCCGAAAACGAGAGCAGTATCAGCCGAGTGCCACGCGCGCGAACTTGCGCTTGCCGACCTGCACCACGTAGGTGCCGGCTTCCAGCTTCAGCCCCTTGTCGCTGACCACGCTGCCGTCCACCCGCACACCACCGCCCTCGATCAGGCGGTTGGCTTCGCTGGTCGAGGGCGCCAGATTGGCCTGTTTGAGCAAGGCCCCGATGCCCAGAGGCGCCCCGGAGAGGGTGACCTCGGGAATCTCGTCAGGCACGCCGCCCTTGCTGCGATTGATGAAGTCCTGCTCGGCGGCCTCGGCCGCGGCGGCACTGTGAAAGCGCGCCGTGATCTCCTTGGCGAGGAGCACCTTGGCATCCTTGGGATTGCGGCCGCCGGCCACTTCGGCCTTGAGTACCTCGATCTCGGCCAGCGACTTGAATGACAGCAGCGTGTACCAGCGCCACATCAGCGTGTCAGAAATGCTCAGCACCTTGGCATACATGGTGTTGGCGTCTTCGCTGATGCCGATGTAGTTGTTCTTGGACTTGGACATCTTCTCGATGCCATCCAGCCCTTCAAGCAGCGGCATGGTCAGAATGCACTGGGGCTCCTGGCCGTATTCCTGCTGCAGGTGCCGCCCCATGAGCAGGTTGAACTTCTGGTCGGTGCCACCCAGCTCCAGATCGCTCTTGAGCGCCACCGAATCGTAGCCCTGCATCAGCGGGTAGAGAAACTCATGCACCGCAATCGGGTTGCCGGCCTTGAAGCGGTCGTGGAAATCGTTGCGCTCCATCATGCGCGCCACCGTGAACTTGGCAGCCAGCTGGATCATGCCCGTGGCGCCCAACGGCTCGCTCCACTCGCTGTTGTAGCGAATCTCGGTGCGCGCCGGGTCCAGCACCATGCTCGCCTGGCGGTAATAGGTTTCCGCGTTGAACTTGATCTGCTCGGGCGTGAGCGGAGGGCGCGTGCTGTTGCGGCCCGATGGATCGCCAATCAGGCTGGTGAAGTCACCGATCAGGAAGATCACCTGGTGGCCCAGATCTTGCAATTGCCGCATCTTGTTGAGCACGACCGTGTGCCCGATGTGGATGTCCGGCGCCGTCGGGTCCAGCCCCAGCTTGATGCGCAGCGGCTGGCCCGTGGTTTCAGAGCGCGCCAGCTTCTTGATCCACTCGTCCTGCGGCAGCAATTCGTCCGCGCCGCGCAGCGAAATTTCGAGGGCCCGCCCTACACCATCGGATACCGGGTTTTTTGTAACAGCAGATTGATTCATAAGGGTTTTCTGGGATGTCTAGACAGCGTGCGCCGCTATACTTCAGCCCACATTGCAGAGGCGGATTCTAGTGTTTCCGCCGTTTCGACACCCCAGCAACCCTGTCGAATACCTGCAGCCCGACAGCTTGTGCCCCCGGCCTCCTCCCCGCGTTGCAACGGGAAATACAACCGGTAGCACCCTCACCCTTGGGGACGCACCTTTGATTCACGGCTTCACCACCGCCAGCCTGGCCTTGCTTGACCGGCTGTCCCGCAGTGTCCAGAAACACCCCAAACGTATCACCGCCGCCGTGGCGACCCTGCTGCTGACCGGCGGTGGCGGCGCTTTCGCCGTGGCCTCGCTCGCTCCCGATCCGGCCGATCTGCCGGTGCACCAGGTGAGCTACGCGGTGGAAACGTTGGCCGGCAACACGGCCCTTGAGTTGCTGGAAACCCCGGGCTTCTCTCTTTTCCGCTCCGAACAGACCCGCAGCAGCGACACCGCAGAATCCTTGCTGCAGCGCATGGGCGTGGCCGATCCCGCAGCCGCCGCCTTTATGCGCAGCGATGCCCAGGTGCGCCAGAACCTGCTGGGCCGCGCCGGCCGCTCAGTCTCTGCAGAAACCACCGACGACCACCGCCTGCTGCGCCTGACGGCGCGCTGGGCGCCCGACGACAGCGGCAATTTCCGCCGCCTGGTGGTCGAACGCACAGGCGAGCGCTTTGCCTCGCGCATCGAGACAGCTCCCCTCACCACCGGCAGCCGCCTCGCAGGCGGGGTGATCCGCAGCTCGCTGTTTGCCGCCACCGACGCGGCCAACATCCCCGATTTCGTGGCCGTGCAGATCGCCGAGGTGTTCTCGGGCAACATCGACTTCCACCGCTCCCTGCGCAAGGAAGACCGCTTCTCCGTGGTCTACGAAACCCTCGAGGCCGACGGCGAGCCCCTGCGCAGCGGCCGCGTGCTCAGCGCCGAATTCCACAACAACGGTAAGACCTACCAGGCGATGTGGTTCCAGGAGCCTGGCGCCGCCAAAGGCGCCTACTACACGCTGGACGGCCAAAGCATGCGCCGCGCCTACCTCACCTCTCCGGTCGAGTTCTCGCGCGTGACCAGCGGCTTCAAGATGCGCTTCCACCCCATCCTGCAGAAGTGGCGCGCCCATCTGGGCACCGACTTTGCCGCGCCCACGGGCACGGCCGTGCGCACGGTGGGCGATGGCGTGGTCGAATTCGCAGGCGTGCAGAACGGCTTCGGCAATGTGGTGTTCGTCAAGCACCGCAACCAGCACGAAACCGTGTACGCACACCTGAGCCGCATCGACGTGAAGAAGGGCCAGTCGGTCGAGCAGGGCCAGACCCTGGGCGCCGTGGGCGCAACGGGCTGGGCCACCGGGCCCCACCTGCACTTCGAATTCCGCGTGAACGGGCAGCACCAAGACCCGCAGGCCATCGCCCAGCAGAGCGAGGCCGCCGCCCCGGTGTCGGCCGCCGCCCGCCCCGCCTTCGATCGCCTGGCGGGCGCCATGCGCACGCAACTGTCTGCCGCGGCCCTGGTGCAGCAGGCCAGCGCCGAATAAGCCGCACCGCCGCGCTGGCGCAGGCTGATGTCCGGGTTGTTTATCGGCCTCATGTCGGGCACCTCGCTCGACGGGGTGGACGGTGTTCTGGTGGACTTTTCGCAGCCCAGAATGACCGTCATCGGCCATGTGTCGGCACCTTTTGCTCCTGAACTGAGAGCAGAACTGTGGGCCCTCAACACCCCGGGCACTGACGAACTGCACCGCGCGGCACTTGCCGGCAACGCGCTCGCGCGCGCCTACGCCGCTGTGGTGCATGCTCTGCTGGAGCGCACCGGCACACCCGCTGGCGCCGTGCAGGCGATCGGCGCGCACGGCCAGACGGTACGCCACCGCCCCCAGCTGTTCGACGGCACGGGCTACACCCTGCAACTCAACAACCCCGCCCTGCTGGCCGAACTCACGGGCATCAGCGTCGTGGCCGATTTCCGCAGCCGGGACGTGGCTGCCGGTGGCCAGGGAGCCCCGCTGGTGCCCGCGTTCCACCAGGGGGTGTTCGGTCGGCCCGGCGAAACCGTGCTGGTGCTCAACATTGGCGGCATCTCCAACCTCAGCGTGCTGGGCGCCGATGGCAGCGTGGCGGGGTTCGATTGCGGCCCGGGCAACGCGCTCATGGACCATTGGTGCCAGGCACATACCGGCGAGCCGTTCGACCGCAACGGCGCCTGGGCCGCCACAGGGCAGGTGCTGCCGGATTTGCTGGCCAAGCTGCTGCAAGAGCCCTTTCTGCACCAGCCGCCGCCTAAAAGTACCGGTCGCGACCTGTTCAATCCCGCCTGGCTGGCCGGCCAGCTGATGGCCCACGCCGGCGCGCGCCCGGCAGATGTGCAGGCAACCTTGACTGAATTGACCGCAAGCGCTTGCACAGCATGCGTCAATAGCTACGGAAAATATAGCAAAACATTGGCGGTGTGCGGCGGGGGTGCGCTCAACGCCCATCTGATGCAACGCCTGCAGGCACTGGCGCCAGCCACCATGGTGGTGCCTTCAGACGCCCTGGGCCTGCCCGCATTGCAGGTCGAAGCGGCGGCCTTCGCGTGGCTGGCGCAGCAGGCGATGGCGCGAAAAACCGGCAGCCTGCAAAGCGTCACGGGCGCCCGAGGCGCCCGTGTTCTGGGGGCCGTCTACCCGGCCTGAAGGTCAAAGGGCCTGTCGCCGGACGTCAGGCCGAGAAGCTCGATCCGCAGCCGCAGGTGCTTGCAGCGTTCGGGTTCTTGATCACGAACTGGGCGCCTTGCAGGTCTTCCTTGTAATCGATTTCGGCACCCACCAGGTACTGGTAGCTCATGGCGTCGATCAGCAGGGACACACCATTCTTGGTCATGGTGGTGTCGTCTTCGTTCGTGATCTCATCGAAGGTGAAGCCGTACTGGAAGCCCGAGCATCCACCACCCTGGACGAACACGCGCAACTTCAGGTCGGGATTGCCCTCTTCGGCAATCAGGTCCGCTACCTTGGCCGCCGCACTGTCGGTGAACAGGATGGGGGCGGGCATTTCGGTCTGGATGTTTTCGGCAACTGCACTCATGGGGTTCTCCAATTCAGGATTTGCCATGAATGCTACTGCAAACCACTCGGGAATTCAGGCCATCGGCTGTTTGACGCCAGTTTGAGTGGGGGCTTTGCATCCAGCAGTTCGGCTGCAGGACACAGCTGCCCCGCAATCAGCACCCTCTGGTGCATTTCAAACGCTTTGTAATGCATGTCGCCGGTGATCCGGGCCTTTGGCTGCAGTTCGAGCAGTTCGGACGCTTGCACCGGCCCGATCACGCTGCCATTGATGATGACGTGCTCGGCGTGAAGGCCCCTTCCATGCAGGCGGTCTCCGAAGCCACCAGGATGCCGGGTTGCCCGGCGTGGGCCCGGATATCGCCGTTCACTGCGCCATCGATGCGCATGCCCTCGCCAAACAGTGCATCGCCCTCGGTACGGTACCGACGGCCACCAGGCTCTTGATGGGTGGCTGCTTCCTGCGTGAAAACAGAGAATATCTCCTCAACACCGCCGCCATCAACGGGGCCCATCGATGGCCAGGGTGTGGATGGCGCGCACCTGCGCGCCATCCAGCACCCGGGCCGTGACGGTTCTTACCACGGCCTCGACAGGAAGAGCCAGTGAGCCCTCCAGGCGCCGGTACTGGCACACCCGCAGTGGCTGGGCTTCGGCGGCGCGGGTTTCCGTCCAGGGCTTGCCGTGGCTCATCCCCGTCAAAACCAGCTCGAGCCGCCCATTGAACTCGGGGGCGTTGCGCGCTGGATGCATTACCAACACCTGCCAGCACCGTTGCGGCCGCCCAGCACCTCGGCCTGCAGGGCCCGTATGGCCAGCCCCTCGATGCGCGCGGCGGGCAGGAGCTTCTCGAAAAACCCCAGGTCGTCGCGCAGCGCGCGGTTTTCGGTCTCGAGCTGGCGCATCTGGACCATGAGGCGGTCCATGGCGGCCTGCTCGGCCGTTTGCAGACTCTGCGAAGTGCTCACCAGCGCCTGCTGGCGCCCCTGGGCCTCACGCAGCTCCGCCACCTCGGCGCGCAAACGGACCAACTCGTCGCGTGCCCCCGCGTCGAGCCCGGCAAGCGACTTGCCGAATTCGAACGTCCACAGCGACACGGCCGCGCAGCCTCCCAGCACGACGGTAACAGCCAGCCGGCGCACCGGCCACGGAAACGCGCTGCGCACGATGACCCGTGGCGCGCTGATGGTCAGGCGCCGGCGCAACAGCCGAAAACGCATGGCATGAAAAAGAGAATGGGCATAACGCTGCGCACCATAAACAAAAAACCGCCCGAAGGCGGTTTTTCTGCTGCGGCACACAGCAGCGCAGCGCCACACGGTGGCCCTGCGGCAGCGGCGAAGCTTAACGCTTCGAGAACTGCTTGGCGCGGCGTGCAGAGTGCAGACCGACCTTCTTACGCTCGACTTCACGAGCATCGCGGGTCACGAAGCCGGCTTGGCTCAGGACGGGCTTCAAGGATGCGTCGTAATCGATCAGGGCGCGGGTGATGCCGTGGCGGGCTGCACCGGCCTGGCCGGATTCACCACCACCGTGCACGTTGATCTGGATGTCGAAGGTTTCGACATGGTTGGTCAACGCCAGGGGTTGCTTGGCAATCATGATCGAGGTTTCGCGGCCGAAATAGGACTGGATGTCCTTGCCGTTCACCGTGATCTTGCCGGAGCCTTTTTTCAGAAACACGCGGGCGACGCTGGACTTGCGACGGCCGGTGCCATTGTTCCATTCACCAATCATCTCAAGGCTCCTTAGATTTCCAGCACTTTGGGCTGCTGGGCGGTGTGGGGATGCTCTGCACCACCATACACCTTGAGTTTCTTGATCATCGCGTAGCCAAGGGGGCCCTTGGGCAGCATGCCCTTGACAGCCTTTTCCAGCGCGCGGCCGGGGTGCTTGGCTTGCATGTCGCGGAAGTTCGTGGCCGTGATGCCGCCGGGGTAACCCGAGTGGCGGTAGTACACCTTGTCCAGGGACTTGGTGCCAGTGACCTTGAGCTGGGCGGCGTTGATGATGACGATGAAGTCACCGGTATCGACGTGAGGCGTGTAAATGGCCTTGTGTTTGCCGCGCAAACGGAGAGCAACTTCGCTGGCTACTCGTCCGAGGACCTTGTCGGTCGCGTCAATCACAAACCACTCGTGCACGACCTCAGCGGGCTTTGCGCTGAATGTAGACATGAGTTTCTCTTTTCAAGAGGAAGGTTTGGCGGTCCTTTTCCACGGTCGGTGCAACTCTTTCGGAAGCCTCTTAGGTGGTGAAAACAACTCCGCCGCGGGACCAGTAAGCGCTGCGAAGCCTGCCATTATACGAAACTGCGCGCTTTTTACGCAAGCGCGTCGCGCCCAGACGGCGCGGGCGTCAGTTCTGCATCTGGCGGCGCTGCTCTTCGGCCTCCTGGCGCCGGCGGGCTTCCACGCACACCGGATGCCCGGCGAGCGCCGGCTTCTGGCACTCGTTGAATATGCACAGCGGACGCGCCAGGAAGCCCGCATCAGCGCACGCCTCCTGCGGCCCGACCGTGCGCACCGGAGCCGGCCTGGGCTTGGGCGCCGGGGGCGGCTCGGGAGGCGGGGGAGGAGCGTCGTGCACCACC
>NZ_ACQT01000153.1 GCF_000175235.1 Acidovorax delafieldii 2AN
ACCGGCTGATCGAGCGGGCAGCACCATGAAAATCATTATTCTGGGAGCGGGCCGCGTGGGCCAGAGCGTGGCGGATAGCCTGGTGTCGGAGCACAACGACATCACCGTCATCGACACCAATGCCGAGCGCCTGCGCGACCTCGAGGCGCGTTTCGACCTGCGCGGCGTGGTGGGCGACGGCATCGACCCCGCGGTGCTGGCCGAGGCTGGCGCGCAGGACACCGATCTGCTCATCGCCTGCGCCGCCCAGGACGAGACCAACCTCGTGTGCTGCAAGGTGGCGCAGCTGCGGTTCAACATTCCCAAGCGCATTGCGCGCGTGCGGTCGACGGGCCTGCAGGCCGACCCCTTGCTCATGGGGCCGGACGGTTTTGCGGTGGACCGCATCATCTGCCCGGAGGAATCCCTCACGCGCTACATCGGCAAGCTCATCGAATACCCCGAAGCCATGCAGGTGCGCGAGTTTGCCGGCGGGCGCGCCTGCCTGGTGTCGGTGCGGGCGCGGGCCGGCGCTCCCATGGTGGGCCACACCGTGGCCGAGCTGCGCAGCAGCACCCCCGAGGTGGCGGTGCGCCTGGTGGCCATCTACCGGCGTTTTGCCGAAGAGCCCGACCGCTTCGTGCCCTGCGGGGGCGACACCCGCATCGAGCCTGGCGACGAAGTGTTTGTGCTGGCCGCACGTGAGAACATTGCCCATGTGCTGGCCACGCTGCACCGCCGTGGAGCCACCCCGGTGCGGCCGGTGCGCCGCGTGATGATCGCCGGCGGCGGTCGCGTGGGGCTGCACCTGGCGCAGGAGCTGGCCAGGGAGCCGGGGCGCTATCTCGTGAAGATCATTGAAGACGACGGTGCGCGCTGCATTGAGCTGGCCTCGCGCCTGCCGAGCGACGTGCTGGTGCTGCAGGGCGACACCACGGACGAGGACCTGCTGGGCGACGAGAGCATTGACGAGATCGATCTCTTCCTGGCGCTGACCGACGATGACGAGGACAACATCATGGCGTGCCTGCTGGCCAAGCGCATGGGCGCGCGCCGGGTGCTGGCGCTCATCAACCGGCGCAGCTATGCCGACCTGATGCACGGCACGCAGATCGACATTGCGCTGTCGCCCGCACAGGCCATGCTGGGCGAGTTGCTGGCCCATGTGCGCCAGGGCGACGTGCAGGCCGTGCACAGCCTGCGCCGCGGGGTGGCCGAGGCGCTGGAGATCGTGGTGCGCGGCGACCGCAAGAGTTCGCGCGTGGTGGGGCGCAAGGTCAGCGATCTGACCCTGCCGCGCGATGTGCACATCGGCCTGATCGTGCGCGGCCTGCCGGGCCCGGCAGAGGCGCCGGCCACACCGGCGCAGCCGCCCGAGGTGATCATCCCGCGCAGCTCGACGGTGCTGGAGAGCAACGACCACGTGGTGTTCTTCCTGCCGCACAAGCGGCTGGTGCGCGATGTGGAAAAGCTTTTCCGCGTCAGCGCCACCTTCTTCTGACCCAGGCCCGCGAGAACTGCCATGGTGGACATGTTTCCCGTCCTGCGTGTGCTGGGCATCCTGGTCATGATTTTCTCGCTGACCATGGGCCTGCCGCTGGCCGTCTCGCTGGCGACGCACGACGGCGTATGGCATGTGTACCCCCTGGCCATGGGCGCCACGCTGGCGGTGGGTGCGTGGCTGTGGTGGCGGTTGCGCCTGTTCAGGCAGGAGCTTCAGCCACGCCATGGCGTCATGCTGGTGTCGCTGGTCTGGATGCTGTTGCCACTTTCAGCCGCCGTGCCGCTGATGCTGGCGGGGCACCACATCGGGCGGCCCCTGTCGTTCACCCATGCGTATTTCGAGGCCGTCTCAGGGCTGACGACCACGGGGTCGACGGTGCTGGCGGGGCTGGACACCTTGCCGGTGTCGGTCAACGTGTGGCGCACTTTTTTGCAGTGGATGGGTGGCATGGGCATCCTGATCCTGGCGGTGGCCGTGTTGCCGCTGCTAGGGGTGGGCGGCAGCCAGTTGTTCAAGGCCGAGGCGGCCGGCCCGGTGAAGGACGCCAAGCTCACACCGCGCATGACGGGCACCGCCAAGGGCCTGTGGGGGGTGTATGCGGTGTTCTCCATCGCCTGTGGCCTGGCTTACTGGGCGGCGGGCATGGGGCCGCTGGATGCGCTGATGCACATGTTCACCACGGTGAGCCTGGGCGGGCTGTCGCCGCATGACCAGAGCTTCGGGTATTTCCAGTCGCCGCTGCTGGAAGCCATCTGTGTCTTCTTCATGCTGGTGGCCAGCTGCAATTTCGCCTTGTATTTCGTGGCCATCCGCAAGGGCCAGTGGGGCGGTTTCTGGCGTGACCCGGAACTGCGTGCCACGCTGTTCACGCTGGTCGGTGGCGGCCTGCTGGTGGCGCTGCTGCTGTGGGCCAAAGGGGTGTATGGGCCGCTCGATGCCCTGCGCCACGGCATGTTCAATCTGGTGTCGCTGGCCACCACCACGGGGTATGCCACGGTCGACTACCTGGCCTGGCCGGTGTTTGCGCCCGTGTTCATGCTGCTGCTGTCGGGCGTGGCCACCAGTGCGGGCTCGACCGGGGGCGGCATCAAGATGGTGCGCATGCTGATCCTGGCCAAGCAGGCCCGCCGCGAGATGAACCGCCTGGTGCACCCGCGCGCGGTGCAGCCCGTGTGCCTGGGAAATGCGGTGGTGGACAACCGGGTGATCTTTTCGGTGCTGGCGTTCATGCTGGTGTATGGCGGCACGGTTTTCGGGCTCAGCATGGTCCTGTTGCTGACGGACCTGGAGCCGGTAACGGCGTTCTCGGTCGTGCTGGCCAGCGTCAACTGCGCGGGGCCGGGCCTGGGCAGCGTGGGGCCGGCGTCCAACTACGCGGTGCTGACCGATTTCCAGATCTGGGTGTGCACGCTGGCCATGCTGCTGGGGCGGCTGGAGATCCTGAGCTTCATGGCCCTGCTGACGCCTGCGTTCTGGCGCCGGTGAGCGGCGTGTCCTTGCTGGCCGGCAGGGCTGCCCCGACGGCCTGCTTGCGAAAATTGGGGCGCGGCCCCACATCCCTACAATTCACCGCAATCGTCTCCGAGGGCACTTATGGTTCCGCATCTCATTACGGCCCTCACCGGGCCGATCAACGAACTCGAACAGCGCATTCTCGACTCCATGCCGGCCATCGAGCGCTGGTTCCGCCTCGAGTGGATGGAGCACACGCCCCCGTTCTATACCTCGGTGGACATCCGCAATGCGGGCTTCAAGCTCGCGCCCGTGGACACCAACCTGTTCCCCGGCGGCTGGAACAACCTCACGAAGGAGATGCTGCCCCTGGCCGTGCAGGCCGCCATGGCGGCGATCGAGAAGATCTGCCCCGAGGCGCGCAACCTGCTGATCATTCCTGAAAACCACACGCGCAATACCTTCTACCTGGCCAACGTGGTGCAGCTGCAGCGCATCTTCAACATGGCAGGCCTGAACGTGCGCGTGGGCTCCATCAGCCCCGAGATCAAGAAGTCCACCCGCATCGATCTTCCCAATGGCGACTCGGTGATGCTGGAGCCCGTGATCCGCACCAAGGGCCGGTTGGGGCTCAAGAATTTCGACCCCTGCACCATCCTGCTCAACAACGACCTGTCCGCCGGCGCGCCCGGCATCCTGGAGGACATCCACGAGCAGTACCTGCTGCCGCCCTTGCATGCGGGCTGGAGCGTGCGCCGCAAAAGCACGCATTTCAAGAACTACGAAGAGGTGGCCAAGCGCTTTGGAAAGATGCTGGGCATCGACCCCTGGCTCATCAATCCGCTGTTCGGCCAGTGCGGCGGGGTCGATTTCGCCGAAGGCACGGGCATGGACGCGCTGCAGAGTTCCGTGGACGCCCTGCTCGCCAAGGTGCGGCGCAAATACAAGGAATACGGTATCCACGAAAAGCCGTTCGTGATCGTCAAGGCCGACAACGGCACCTATGGCATGGGCATCATGACCGTGCGCGACGCCAAGGAACTTGACGCCTTGAACCGCAAGACGCGCAACAAGATGGCGGTCATCAAGGACGGGCAGCCCGTCAGCGACGTGATCATCCAGGAGGGCGTGCTCACGCAGGAGCGTGTGCACGAGGCGGTGGCCGAACCCGTGGTCTACATGATGGACCGCTACGTGGTGGGCGGCTTCTACCGCATGCACGCCGAGCGCGGCGTGGACGAGAACCTCAATGCCCCGGGCGCCAGTTTCGTGCCCCTGGCATTCGAGCACAGCACGCACTTGCCCCAGCCCGGGGTGCGCCCCGGCGTGAGCGCGCCCAACCGCTTTTACATGTACGGCGTGGTGGCGCGGCTGGCAATGCTCGCCGCGAGCTATGAGCTTGAAGCCACCAACCCCGACGCCGAGATCTACGACTGACGTTTTTTCCTCCTGGCACACTCTCTGCCCGGTGGGTAGGGGGCAGTTGTTGCGTTGCAACAATTTGTAGCAGGCGGAATACGTGAAATCGACGGGCCGGGCACAATAGCGATCCCAAAAGTAACGGAACCCTGTCTTGCCCGGCGCAGCGGGGGGTGTCAGTGCAAAGCTCCAAATCATCGCTCGCAGCGCTCACGCTGGGCGCCATCGGTGTTGTGTATGGCGATATTGGCACCAGCGTGCTTTACGCGGTCAAGGAGGTGTTCGGCTCGGGCCATGTGCCTTTCACGCCGAGCAACGTCTATGGCATCCTGTCCATCCTGTTCTGGACCCTGACGGTCATCGTCTCGCTCAAGTACGTGGTGCTGGTGCTGCGCGCCGACAACAATGGCGAGGGCGGGCTGATTGCCATGCTGGCGCTGGCATCCCAGGCGGTGAAAGACCGGCCCCGCCTGCGCAGGGTGCTGCTGGCGGTGGGCATCTTCGGCACCTCGCTGTTTTACGGCGACGGCGTCATCACCCCGGCCATCTCCGTGCTCTCTGCGGTGGAAGGGCTCGAAGTGGTGTCGCCCCATTTCAAGCAGTACGTCATTCCGCTCACGCTGGTGGTGCTGTTTTTCCTGTTCGCGGTGCAGAAACGCGGGACGGGGGGGATTGGCAAGTTTTTCGGTCCGGTCACCCTGATATGGTTTGTGTCGATTGCCCTGCTGGGCGTTTCACACATCGTCACGCACCCTGAAATCCTGTGGGCCATGAGCCCGCACCACGCAGTGGGCTTCATGTGGGCGCACCCGGGCACCAGCTTCATCATCCTGGGGGCGGTGGTGCTGTGCGTGACAGGGGCCGAAGCGCTGTATGCCGACCTGGGGCATTTTGGCAAGCGCCCCATCCGCATGGCCTGGTTTGGCGTCGCCATGCCCGCGCTCACGCTCAACTATTTTGGCCAGGGCGCATTGCTGCTGGCCGAACCCGCAGCGGTGAAGAACCCATTTTTCATGATGGCGCCCGACTGGGCCCTGGTGCCGCTGGTGGGGCTGGCCACGCTGGCCACGGTCATCGCGTCGCAGGCCCTCATCACGGGAGCCTTCAGCGTCACCAAGCAGGTCATCCAACTGGGCTATCTGCCGCGTCTGAACATTCTGCACACCAGTGTGCGGGACACGGGCCAGATCTACATGCCGCTGGTCAACTGGGGCCTGTTCGTGGCCATCGTACTGGCGGTGGTGATGTTCCGCTCGTCCAGCAATCTGGCCGCCGCTTACGGCATTGCCGTGACGCTGGACATGCTCATCACCACCATCCTGACCTTCTTCGTCATCCGCTATGGCTGGGGGTATCCGCTGGCGCTGTGCATTGCGGCCACGGGCAGCTTCTTCGTGGTGGACCTGGCTTTCTTCACTTCCAACCTGCTCAAGCTGTTCCAGGGTGGGTGGTTCCCGCTGATGATCGGCGGCGGGGTCTTTGTGCTGATGATGACCTGGAAAGAGGGGCGCCGGCTGCTCAACGACAAGCTGCGCGCCGACGCGATCGATCTCAAGGATTTTCTGGAGTCGGTCTTTGTGAGCCCGCCCACGCGGGTGGACGGCACGGCTGTGTTCCTCACGGCAGAGCCGGGGGCCGTGCCCAACGCCATGCTGCACAACCTCAAGCACAACAAGGTGCTGCATGGTCAGAACCTGTTCGTCACCGTGCGCAACCACGAGGTGCCGTGGATCGGGCTCGACAAGCGCCTGCAAGTCGAGCCCTTGGGGCACGACTGCTGGCAGGTGGTGGTGCATTACGGGTTCAAGAACGATCCGGACATCCCCAGCGCCCTGCGCCAGTTGCGCGGGCGGGGCTGCGATGTCGAGCCCATGACCACCAGCTACTTTCTCTCCCGCGACACCATCATTCCCACCATCGGCAGTGGTATGGCGCCCTGGCGTGAGAAACTATTTGCCCAGATGCACCACAACGCCAGCGGTGCCGCCGACTTCCTGCATCTACCCAGCAACGCCGTGGTCGAACTGGGCTCCAAGATCGAGATTTAGCCGGTTGATGGTGTTTTCTGCCTGCAGCGCTCGCCTATCAAGCGCAAATAGCTATCGAAAAGGTAGCGTATGGCCTGCGGCGATGACAGAATGCAGCCATGTATTTCTTTAAAGACCTGAGCCTGTCGGCCTTCACGGCCGGCTTTGTTGCGGTGCTGGTGGGGTTCACGAGTTCCGTGGCCATCGTCTTTCAGGCGGCCCAGGCTTTTCAGGCCACACCGGCCCAGATCACCTCATGGATGTGGGCGTTGGGGCTGGGCATGGGCCTGTGTTCGCTGGTTCCATCGCTGCTGCTGCGCAAACCCGTGATGGTGGCTTGGTCAACACCGGGCGCTGCCGTACTGGCCACCGCTGGGCTGGCAGGAGGCTTCAGCATGGCCGAGGCGGTGGGCGCCTTCATGGTGTGCGCCGTATTGATCACGGTGGCTGGTGTGACACGCTGGTTCGAGCGCGTCATGAACCGCATCCCTATGGAAATTGCCGCTGCGCTGCTGGCGGGCGTGCTCGCCCGTTTTGGCATGCAGGCCTTTGCTGCGGCGCAAACAGCCCTGCCGCTGATCCTGTTGATGCTGGGTGCGTACTTGGTGGCGCGCCGGCTGCTGCCGCGCTATGCCGTGGTGATCACGCTGGCGCTGGCCATTGGCTTTGTCGCGCTGCGTGGCGAGATGTCCTGGTCGGCGATCCGGTTCGAGCTGGCCATGCCGGTGTTCACGGCGCCGCAGTTCACCGTGTCGGCCATCGTGAGCCTTGCGCTGCCACTGTTCGTGGTGACGATGGCATCGCAGAACCTACCGGGTGTGGCCGTGATCCGCGCCACGGGTTATGACTTGCCGATTTCCCGCCTCATCACCATGACAGGGCTTGCAACCTTGGTGTTGGCGCCTTTCGGAGGCTATGCACTGAATTTCAGCGCCATCACGGCCGCCATCTGCATGGGGCCCGAGGCGCACCCTGACCGGGCCAAGCGCTACACGGCGGCCGTATCGTGCGGGCTGCTTTATGTGGTGGTCGGTATCTTTGGCGCGGTCGTCACGGGTTTGCTCACGGCGTTTCCCAAGGAGTTGGTGGTGGCCATCGCGGGCCTGGCGCTGCTGGGAACCATCGGCTCCGGCTTGGCTGCCGCGCTGCGCGATGAGCCGCACCGCGAAGCCGCTCTCATCACGTTTCTCGTCACCCTCAGCGGGGTGGTGGTCGCGGGTGTGGGGTCCGCCTTCTGGGGCGTGGTCGCCGGCAGCCTTGCGCTGTTTGTGCAACAGTACAGGCGTCCCCATGCGGGCGGCGTTTGACGCCGTTCGATCCCCCTGGTGCGGCCGTGCCTTCGGTTCTGCCGTATGTTTCGTTGTGCCGGCGCATACGTCGCGGCCGCCTTTTCCCGAGAAACCATGAAACTCCTGTTCATCGCTGATCCGCTGGAAAGCTTCAAGATCTACAAAGACACCACCTTCGCCATGATGCGGGAGGCGCAGCGGCGGGGCCACACCTTGGCTGCCTGCCTGCCGCAGGATCTGGTGTGGCAGCGTGGCAGTCAGGTGAGTGCGCGAGTGCGTGACGTTGCCCTCACGGGGGATCCGACCGACTGGTTTGCGGCCCAGCCTTTGCGCAGCGCAACGCTCGCGTCGTTCGATGCTGTGCTCATGCGCAAGGATCCGCCGTTCGACAGCGAATATTTCTATGCCACGCATCTGCTCGAGCAGGCCGAACGGGAGGGCGCGCGCGTATTCAACAAGCCTCGCGCCTTGCGCGATCACCCTGAAAAGCTGGCGATCATGGAGTTTCCCCAGTTCATCGGCCCCACGCTGGTGACGCGCGACCCGCAGGACATCCAGCGCTTCCACGCAGAACACCAGGACATCATTCTCAAGCCCCTCGATGGCATGGGTGGCATGGGCATCTTCAGGGTGGGGCCGGATGGCCTGAATCTGGGCAGCATTACGGAAACGCTCAACCGCCATGGGACCCAAAGCGTGATGGTGCAGAAATTCTTGCCGGAAATCGTCGATGGAGACAAGCGTGTCCTCATCATCGGAGGCAAGCCTGTGCCCTTCTGTCTCGCGCGCATCCCCCAAGGCAGCGAAGTGCGGGGCAATCTGGCTGCGGGTGGCAAGGGCGTTGCGCGACCTCTTTCGCCACGCGACTGGGAAATCGCAGAAGCCCTGGGCCCCGTTCTGCACAGCCGTGGCTTGTTGCTGGCGGGCGTGGACGTGATTGGAGAGAGCGTTACCGAAATCAATGTGACGAGTCCCACCTGTTTTCAGGAGATCCACCAACAGACGGGCTGCGACGTTGCCTATCTTTTCGTGGACGCCTTGGAAGAGGCGGCTGCAGGGCGGAGTTGAGTGGAAGAAGGTGGGCTGCCTTTCCTTTGTTTGTGTCCACTTTTGCGTGTTATAGTTGAGGGCTTCGCTGCCTGGAGGCTTTCTTTGGAAGGTTTCTGGTGGTGGAGAAAAAAGAAGGCGGATTTGGGTTGGACTGGGAAAAACCCGGTATATAATTCAAGGCTGCGCTGAGACGAGCGGGTTGCTGGAAGCGGTGGCTGGCGAGGAG
>NZ_ACQT01000152.1 GCF_000175235.1 Acidovorax delafieldii 2AN
TGTAGTCGTAGTGCGACGGGAGCTGGGCGTTGAGCAGGTCGGAGACATGCAGGTCCACCAGTTGCAGGCCGGTGGTGGCCTGCAGCGACGCCTGGATCAGGCCGAGCTCCGCGCCGAAGGCCTCGCGCGTGCAGGCGATCCAGAAGAAGCCCTGGCGGGGCGGCTCGCTCGGGAGCACGCCCAGCTCGCGTACGCCGCCGGCGTGGATATGGAAGATGCGCATACCGTGCGTTTTGGTATGAAAATGGCCTCTTGCGCTTATGTGGAAAGCGCCTTGTGCTATTACTTTTGAAGTAACCGAGCGGCGTCGCGGGCGAAGTAGGTCAACACGCCGTCGGCCCCCGCCCGCTTGAAGGCCAGCAGGCTTTCCATCATCACGGCGTCGTGGTCGAGCCAACCGTTGGCGGCCGCCGCCTTGATCATGGCGTATTCGCCGCTCACCTGGTAGGCGAAGGTGGGCACGCGGAACTCGTCCTTCACGCGGCGCACGATGTCCAGGTAGGGCATGCCGGGCTTGACCATCACCATGTCGGCGCCCTCGGCGATGTCCAGCGCCACTTCGCGCAGCGCTTCGTCGCTGTTGCCCGGGTCCATCTGGTAGACGAACTTGTTGCTCTTGCCCAGGGCGCCGCGCGTGCCCACGGCATCGCGGAAGGGCCCGTAGAAGGCGCTGGCGTACTTGGCGCTGTAGGCCATGATGCGGGTGTGGATGTGGCCCTGCACCTCGAATGCTTCGCGGATGGCGCCGATGCGCCCGTCCATCATGTCGCTGGGGGCCACGATGTCCACGCCTGCTTCGGCATGGGTGAGCGCCTGGCCGGTGAGGATCTCCACCGTCTCGTCGTTGATGATGTAGCCGGTCTCGTCCAGCACGCCGTCCTGGCCGTGGCTGGTGTAGGGGTCGAGCGCCACGTCGGTCATCACGCCCAGGTCGGGAAACTCTTTCTTGAGGGCGCGCACCACGCGCGGAATCAGTCCATCGGGGTTCAGTGCCTCCTTGCCGTCGGGCGTCTTGAGCGACGGATCAATGGCCGGAAACAGCGCCAGCACGGGGATGCCCAGCTTCACGCAGTCTTCGGCCACGGGCAGCAGCAGGTCCAGGCTCAGGCGGTCCACGCCGGGCATCGATGGCACGGCCTCGCGCTGGTTCTGCCCTTCGTGCACGAACACGGGGTAGATCAGGTCGTGGGGCGTGACGGCATGCTCGCGCACCAGATTGCGGGTGAATGCATCGCGGCGCAGGCGACGGGGGCGGTTTTGCGGGAAGGGGGTGGGGCTGGAGAGGTGCATGGGTTCATTATCCGCTGGCATGGGCGAAAACAGCCCCTGCCGCCGTTGCACTGGCGCTGTCTGCGCCTGCAGGCCCTTAAACTGCGGGCATGCTCTGGGTCAAAGCCTTTCACATCGTTTTCGTGGCCAGCTGGTTTGCTGGCTTGTTCTATCTGCCGCGCATCTTCGTCAACCTGGCGATGGTGGCGCCCGGTTCGGTGGCCGAGCGCGAACGCCTGGTGCTGATGGCGCGCAAGCTGCTGCGCTTCACCACCATGCTGGCGGTGCCCGCCGTGGCGTTGGGCCTGTGGCTGTGGCTGGGCTACGGCATCGGGCGCGGCCCGGGCAATGGCTGGCTGCATGCCAAGCTGGCCGTGGTGCTGCTGGTGATCGGCTACCACCACGCCTGCGCGGTGCTGCTGCGCAAGCTTGTGGCCGAAACCAGCCGCAGGAGCCACGTCTGGTTCCGCTGGTTCAACGAGGTGCCGGTGCTGCTGCTCCTGGTGGCGGTGGTGCTGGTGGTGGTCAAGCCCTTCTGACACCAGGGAGCCTGCGCCGGTGCACAAGACCTCTGCCTGGCCTCTGGCGCTGATCCATGCGGCGCTGATCGTCTTTGCCAGCCTTTTTCCGTTTGACGGCTGGCGCGCGCAGGGGATCGACCCGTGGGTGTTCCTGTCGGCTCCCCTGCCACGGTACTGGACGGGGTTTGACATCGCCATCAATGTCGCGGGCTATGCCCCGCTGGGTTTTCTGCTGGTGCTGGCGCTGTTGCGCTCGGGGCACGAGCGCGGTGCGGTGCTGCTGGCCACGCTGGCGGGCACGGCGCTGTCGCTGCTGATGGAGTACCTGCAGATCTACCTGCCGCGGCGGGTTTCTTCCAATCTGGACCTGCTGCTCAACGCCTGCGGCGCGCTGCTGGGGGCCTGCACGGCGGCGCTGCTGGAGCGCTGGGGTGCGATTGACCGCTGGAGCGTGTTTCGCGCCCGCTGGTTCGTGCAGGACGCGCGTGGCGCGCTGGTGCTGCTGGCCCTGTGGCCCGCGGCGCTGCTGTTTCCGGCGGCGGTGCCCTTCGGGCTGGGGCAGGTGCTGGAGCGGCTGGAGCTGGGCCTGGAAGACATGCTGGCCGACACGCCCTTTCTCGAATGGCTGCCCGTGCGCGACGTGCCCCTCGAATCCCTGTCGCCCAGTGGCGAACTGCTGTGCGTGACGCTGGGTTTGCTGATCCCCTGCCTGCTGGGCTATTGCGTCATCCGCCATGTGGGGCGCCGCGCCGTTTTCGCCATCGGCGTGGTGCTGGTGGGAATCGCGGTGACGGCGCTGTCGGCGGCCCTGAGCTGGGGGCCCTCCCATGCCTGGAGCTGGCTGGAAGAGCCCACGCGCGTGGGGGTGTGGTCGGCCCTCGCCCTGGCTGCGCTGCTGCTGGCCTTGCCGCGGCGTGCCAGCGCGGCAGTGCTGCTGCTCGCCCTCACGTGGCACCTGGGGCTGCTGAACCAGGCGCCCGCCAACGCCTACTTCGCCCAGACCCTGCAGACCTGGGAGCAGGGCCGTTTCATCCGGTTCTTCGGCCTGGGGCAGTGGCTGGGCTGGCTGTGGCCCTATGCCGCACTCGCGTATGTGTTATTTCGGGTCTCGCGCCGGGAGCCGCAAAACTAGAATGGCGCTATGAGCGACACCCCCTCCAGCGCCGCGGCAGCGCCCGGCTATTACGCCCGCCACATCTTCTTTTGCCTGAACGACCGCCCCAATGGGGAAAACAGCTGCGCCCACCACGGTGCGCAGGAGGCCTTCGACCGTTGCAAGGCGCAGGTCAAGGCGGCCGGGCTGGCAGGGCCGGGCAAGGTCCGGGTGAACAAGGCAGGCTGCCTGGACCGCTGCGCGGCCGGGCCGGTGGCGGTGGTGTATCCCGAGGGCACCTGGTATTCGTATGTGGACGCCAGCGACGTCGATGAAATTGTCGAGTCGCACCTCAAGAACGGCCAGATCGTCGAACGGCTGCTCACGCCACCGGAACTTGGGCGCTGATCACCGCTCTACCGTTCTTCGAGTGTTTTTGGCTGCTTGCGCTTGTGTGGAAAGCGCAGTCAGCTATTGAATGAGTAGCAAGCCGTGAATGCACAAACCGAACGCCTGGCGCTGAGCGGCGCTGCCGGCGCCATCGAGGCGGCGCGCGATGCCGCCCATCTGCCGGAAGGCGCCGCACCGCGGGGCGTGGCCGTCATTGCCCATCCCCATCCGCTGTTCGGCGGCACCATGGACAACAAGGTGGTGCAGACGCTGGCGCGCGCCTTCACCCAATGCGGCTGGACCACCGTGCGCTTCAATTTCCGGGGCGTGGGCGCCAGTGCGGGCGTCCACGACGGCGGGCGCGCAGAACTGCAGGACCTGCTCGCCGTGGTGGAGCAGGTGGCGCCCGAAGGGCCGATCGCGCTGGCCGGGTTCTCGTTCGGTGCCTTTGTCACCAGCCACGCGCTGGCCGCCTTGTGGGGCGAGCGCGAGGTGGCGCAGGCCGTGCTGGTGGGCACGGCAGCCAGCCGTTTCACGGTGGCCCCCGTGCCGCCCGAGGCCCATCTGCGCACCCTGGTGCTGCACGGCGAACAGGACGACACCGTGCCGCTTTCGGCCGTGCTGGACTGGGCGCGGCCGCAGATACTGCCTGTCACAGTCATCCCCGGGGGCGGCCATTTCTTTCACGGACAATTGCCGCTGCTCAGGAGCCTGGTGGTGCGCCACCTCCAGTCGGGCCGCTGAAGCCGGCAAGGCCGGGCGTTCGCGCCGCGGCTGCCACGGCCGGCTTCGTCGGCATGTTTTTTCGTCATCGGGCCCTGCGCTCCTTTAGTTTTATCTCCTGCTCCATGAAATCCATACTCCCCGCCCTGCGATCCCTGGCCCTTTTTGCTGCGGTTGCGCCTGCTGCGTTCTGGGCCCAGGCCCAGGCGCCCCAGCCTCCCGAGATCGCGGCGCGCACCTACATGCTGGTCGATGTGACCGCCAACCAGATCCTGGCGGCCAAGGACATCGACGCGCCGGTGGAGCAGGCCTCGCTCACCAAGCTCATGACGGGTTACCTGGTGTTCGATGCGCTGCGCGCCAAGAAAATCACGCTCGAGCAGAAGCTGCCCGTGAGCGTGCGGGCCTGGAAGATGCCCGGATCGCGCATGTTCATTGACCCCAAGATGCAGGTGGCGGTGGACGACCTGCTCAAGGGCATGATCGTGCAGTCGGGCAACGACGCCACGATGGCCCTGGCCGAGGGCGTGGGCGGCACGGCCGAGAACTTCGTGAAGCTGATGAACGATCAGGCCCAGGCGCTGGGCATGAAGAACACGGCCTACAAGAACCCCGAGGGTCTGACCGAGCCCGGCCACACCACCACGGCGCGCGACCTGGCCACCCTGGCCAGTCGGCTGATGAAGGACTTCCCGGAGTACATGCACTATTACTCCACCAAGCAATACAGCTACCCCGGCACGCCCGCGTCCAACGGCAACAACCGCAACATGCTGCTGTTCCGCGACCCCACCGTGGATGGCCTCAAGACCGGCCACACGGCGGCGGCGGGCTATTGCCTGGTGGCCACCTCCAAGCGTGACTTCCCCAATGTGGGTCAGCGCCGGCTTCTCTCCATCGTGCTGGGCGCCGCCAGCGAAAACGCACGGGCCAATGAAAGCCAGAAGCTGCTGAACTGGGGCTACACGGCGTTCGACGCCGTCAAGCTGTTTGACGCGGGCCAGCCCGTCGCCACCCCCGCCGTGTGGAAGGGCAAGGAA
Source organism: Acidovorax delafieldii 2AN (assembly GCF_000175235.1). Lineage (GTDB taxonomy): Bacteria > Pseudomonadota > Gammaproteobacteria > Burkholderiales > Burkholderiaceae_C > Acidovorax > Acidovorax delafieldii_B. The sequence goes on from NZ_ACQT01000152.1 coordinate 5,037, forward strand.
AGCACCATCCGGATCGGCCGTTCGGAGCCCATCGTGGTGACCGTGCCGGCGGGCAGCGCCGGCAAGGTCACGAGCCAGATCGTGCGCCAGGACCCGCTGGTTGCGCCCTATACCAAGGGCCAGGCCATCGGCTCGCTCAAGGTGTCGCTGGGTGAGCAGCAACTGGCCGAAGTGCCGCTGGTGGCGCTGGATGGTGTGGAGCAGGCGGGCATTCTGGGCCGGGCGTGGGATGCGATCCGGCTATGGATCAAATAAGCGCCCCCTCCAGTCTGTTCAAAAAGGATAGCTGCTTGCGCAGGCACTGCCTGCGCATTGCCCGGATTTTGCTTCAATCCGTGCCGCCACCTCAAGCCGTGGGCCCGGGTGGGCAGCGCAGCGGGGCTTGCCCAACGGGGGCTGCCCTGCTACATTAGAAGGCTTTTCGGAATTTCCGAAGGGATTCACGTTTTCGTTTTTCACGAAGCATTTCACGTTTAGGGACGTATTCATGCCAACCATCAACCAGCTCGTGCGTCAGGGGCGTCAGGTCGAAACGACCAACTCCAAGAGCCCCGCGATGCAAAACTCTCCACAGCGCCGTGGCGTGTGCACCCGTGTGTACACCACGACGCCTAAGAAGCCTAACTCCGCTCTGCGTAAGGTCGCCAAGGTGCGCCTGACCAACGGTTTTGAGGTGATCTCCTACATCGGCGGTGAAGGCCACAATCTGCAGGAACACAGCGTGGTGCTGGTTCGCGGCGGTCGTGTGAAGGACTTGCCCGGTGTGCGTTACCACATCGTGCGCGGCTCCCTCGACCTGCAAGGCGTCAAGGACCGTAAGCAAGCTCGCTCCAAGTACGGCGCGAAGAAGCCAAAGGCCAAGTAAGCCCTGCGCTTGCTGCCAAGAATTTTCGGTGCTGTCTCCCGCGTGGCGCGGTGAAGCAGCGTAGTGACCCCAAACGCAGGTGTTCTGCGCGGGTCGAGTAAGTGGGAGTCCAGAGATTGGCTCTCGCGGTGTCTGAAAAGATGCCAACTGAAGCAAAGATAGAGGTAAAAAATGCCACGTCGTCGCGAAGTCCCCAAACGTGAAATCCTGCCGGATCCCAAGTTCGGCAATGTAGAGCTGTCCAAATTCATGAACGTGATCATGGAAGGCGGCAAGAAGGCAGTTGCAGAGCGCATCATTTATGGTGCCCTGGAACTGATCGAGAAGAAGCACCCCGACAAGGATCCTCTGGAAGCCTTCACCGTTGCCATCAACAACGTGAAGCCCATGGTCGAAGTCAAGTCCCGCCGAGTGGGCGGTGCCAACTACCAAGTGCCTGTGGAAGTGCGTCCCGTGCGCCGCCTGGCCCTGTCGATGCGCTGGATCAAGGAAGCCGCCCGCAAGCGTGGCGAGAAGTCCATGGCACAGCGCCTGGCCAACGAACTGCTCGAGGCCACCGAAGGCCGTGGCGGTGCCATGAAGAAGCGTGACGAAGTGCACCGCATGGCAGAAGCCAACAAGGCATTCAGCCACTTCCGCTTCTAAAACGCGGATTTGCCCTGATGTAGGCCCAAGGCTGCCGGCGTTTTGCCTGCAGCCTTGTGTCGATTTCAGGCAGTCACAAAATTGACGGGCTTTCTTGCCAGTATGGCTGCCCGACACCCTCTCCAATACGACCCATCAAGGATCCACCATGGCTCGCAATACCCCCATCGAGCGCTACCGCAATATCGGTATCTCGGCCCACATTGACGCTGGCAAGACCACGACCACCGAACGTATCCTGTTCTACACGGGCGTGAGCCACAAGATTGGTGAAGTGCACGATGGTGCTGCCACCATGGACTGGATGGAGCAAGAGCAAGAGCGCGGCATCACGATCACCTCGGCCGCCACGACCTGTTTCTGGAAGGGTATGGACAACACCTACCCCGAGCATCGTTTCAACATCATCGACACCCCCGGCCACGTGGACTTCACGATTGAAGTGGAGCGTTCCATGCGCGTGCTGGACGGCGCCTGCATGGTGTACTGCGCCGTGGGTGGCGTGCAGCCCCAGTCGGAAACCGTCTGGCGCCAGGCCAACAAGTACAAGGTGCCTCGTCTGGCCTTTGTGAACAAGATGGACCGTACCGGTGCCAACTTCTTCAAGGTCTACGACCAGATGAAGCTGCGCCTGAAGGCCAACCCCGTGCCCGTGGTGATTCCCATCGGCGCCGAAGACAAGTTCACTGGTGTGGTCGATCTGCTGAAGATGAAGGCCATCCTGTGGGACGAGGCTTCGCAGGGCATGAAGTTCACCTACGAAGACATCCCGGCCGACCTGGTGGAATCCGCCAAGGAATGGCGCGAGAAGATGGTGGAAGCCGCAGCCGAAGCCTCCGAAGAGCTGATGAACAAGTACCTGGAAGAAGGTGACTTGAGCGAAGCGGAGATCAAGCTGGGCCTGCGCACGCGCACCATCGCTACGGAAATCCACCCCATGCTGTGCGGCACGGCCTTCAAGAACAAGGGTGTCCAGCGCATGCTGGACGCCGTGATCGACTACCTGCCGGCACCAACGGACATTCCCGATGTGACGGGCACCGACGACGACGAGAATCCGGTCACCCGCAAGGCGGATGACGGCGAGAAGTTCTCGGCCCTGGCATTCAAGCTGATGACGGACCCGTTCGTGGGCCAGCTGACCTTCGTGCGTGTGTATTCCGGCGTCCTGTCCAAGGGCGACACGGTCTACAACCCCATCAAGGGCAAGAAGGAGCGTATCGGCCGTATCGTGCAGATGCACGCCAATGAGCGCCAGGAAGTGGAAGAAATCCGCGCCGGTGACATCGCTGCCTGCGTGGGCCTGAAGGAAGTGACCACGGGCGAAACCCTGTGTGACATCGGCTCGCCGATCATTCTGGAGCGCATGGTGTTCCCTGAGCCTGTGATTTCGCAGGCCGTGGAACCCAAGACCAAGGCTGACCAGGAAAAGATGGGTATCGCGCTGCAGCGTCTGGCGGCCGAAGATCCGTCCTTCCGCGTGAAGACCGACGAAGAATCCGGCCAGACCATCATTTCGGGCATGGGCGAGCTGCACCTCGAAATCATCGTGGACCGCATGAAGCGTGAATTCGGCGTGGAAGCCAACGTGGGCAAGCCCCAGGTGGCGTACCGCGAAACCATCCGCAAGACGGTGGAAGAAGCCGAAGGCAAGTTCGTGCGCCAGTCCGGTGGTAAGGGCCAGTACGGTCACGTCGTGCTCAAGATCGAACCCAACGAAGCCGGCAAGGGCATCGAGTTCGTCGACGCCATCAAGGGCGGTGTGGTTCCTCGCGAATTCATCCCGGCCGTGGAAAAGGGTATCAACGAAGCCGTCACGCAAGGCGTGTTGGCCGGCTACCCTGTGGTGGACGTCAAGGTCACGCTGCACTTCGGTTCGTACCACGATGTGGACTCGAACGAACTGGCGTTCAAGATGGCTGCCATCTTCGGCTTCAAGGAAGGTTGCAAGAAGGCCGGTCCGGTCATTCTGGAACCCATGATGGCCGTGGAAGTGGAAACGCCTGAAGACTACGCCGGTAACGTGATGGGCGACCTGTCCAGCCGTCGCGGCATGGTGCAGGGCATGGACGACATCCCGGGCGGCGGCAAGGCCATCCGTGCCGAAGTCCCGCTGTCGGAAATGTTTGGTTACTCGACCACGCTGCGTTCCGCAACGCAAGGTCGCGCCACCTACACGATGGAATTCAAGCACTACAGCGAAGCCCCTCGCAACGTGTCGGAAGCCATCATGGCAGCACGCGCCAAGTAATTGGCCTGGGGGAAGGGTGCCGTTTCGATGGCCCGTTTTTCCGACTGGTTGGAATGAAATCGGTTGCCGGCGCTTATTCGGTAAGCGCTGGCAGCTATGTAAAAAGTAGCAAGTTTCTTGCAATCTGCGATCCGGTGCCGTCCTGTTGCTCTGTGCGGGACGAATCAGCAATCGGGTGCAGACGTTAAACCCTGACACAGGCAATGCTCTTTGGAGATTC
>NZ_ACQT01000151.1 GCF_000175235.1 Acidovorax delafieldii 2AN
CCCCCGCGCCCGTGCGCGGCGGGCAGCGGTCGCACGAGCGCGCGCAAGGCCGCACGCGGGAGCAGCTCTACGAAGACGCCCGGCGCCAGGGCATCGAGGGCCGCTCGAAAATGAACAAGCAGGAACTGGCCAAGGCCGTGGGCCGCTGAAGCGCGGCGCCGGGGGCCGTCCGCGGGGCCACCCAGCCGGTGCATGCATTGCGCCGTTTCACGCTATGCCGCTATGCCGCTATGCCGCTATGCAGCAGATAGCTGCGATCGCTTGCTGAGCCAGCGCCATACGTGTCTTTCTGCAAAAAAACGGGCGCCCGCGGTACCGCCCCGTTGACGGTGGTCCCTGGGCCAGCACCAGCCGGCCATCGCTGCACCGCCCGACCGCACATTGCAGCCCCTCACAGCGTGACGGCTTGGCACCCCGTGACGATTTGTGGCGCGTACGCCACCACAGCGCTCAGCCATCGTCCAGCGCATACGGAGGGCGCCGCAGCTTCGGGGGGGTAGCACCAAACCGGGGCGAATCCGGTGCAAGAGCGCGCACGGCCGTCCCAAGGTGGTGCACTCACCCGCCCACATCGCCATCCCCGCGCACCGGCGGGGAGCAATGAACACGCCGCCTCACACGACCGGCCCGACGCTTCCCAGCGCGCACCCGCCCTGCGGAGCGCGCAGGCACTGCGGCGTGCAGCGCGACGCATGACGCCTCCCCGGTGAAGCGGCCATCGGGCCGCAGGCATCACCACCCACCTTCCCACCGGCGGGCGCGATGCGCCTCCGTCTGTGCGGCAGCACGACCAACAGCGTGCACGGCCAGCGACAGATCCGATGCACACCACACGGCGCACCTGCGGCGGCGGTCGGCCTGCGGCGGCGGGCACGGCGCTTGCTGTCCACCATCAACCTTCCAGCCACGTTCGCTGGCACACCGCGACGAAACCCCTCCAGCTTGCAGCCGCCGGGCGCATCAACGCACCGAGTGAAGCGACTTGGAAATGACCTCCCGCGATCGGCCGCATGGGCGGCTGCGCGAGCCAGTGACCGGCATGGAGTGAAACGATATGGAATTGTTGGCTCCTCGCGTTCGGCCGCACCTGCGGTCGTGCGAGCCATTGACACCAGCATTGAGTGAAACGATATGGAACTCACCCCTCGCGAAAAAGACAAGCTCTTGATCTTCACCGCCGCCCTGCTGGCCGAGCGCCGCAAGGCCCGGGGGCTGAAGCTCAATTACCCCGAGGCCATGGCACTGATCAGTGCCGCCGTGATGGAAGGCGCGCGCGATGGCAAGACCGTGGCGCAACTGATGAGCGAAGGCCGCACCGTGCTGACGCGCGCCGATGTCATGGACGGAATCCCCGAGATGATTCCGGACATCCAGGTCGAAGCCACCTTCCCCGATGGCACCAAGCTCGTCACCGTCCACCAGCCGATCGTCTGACCCTTTTGCCTCTTTCCCTCTTTGTGGAGCCCCCATGCGCATCGCACTCTCACACCGCCATACAGCCGCTCTTCTTTTTGTAACTGCCAGCGCAATCGGTACCAGCGCCAGCGCTCATACCGGCGCTGAATCCCACATCCACAACAGTTTTCTGAGCGGCTTTGTCCACCCCCTGTTCGGCCTGGACCACCTGGCCGCCATGGTGGCCGTGGGCCTGTGGAGCGCCCTGGCTGCGCGCAGCGCCGGACGTGATCTGCTGTGGGGCCCCGTGGGCTTTGCGGCCATGCTGCTGCTGGGCGCCGTGCTGGGTCTGCAGGGCGTGGCGCTGCCTGCGGTGGAGCCAATGATTGCCGCGTCGCTGCTGGTCACGGGCCTGCTGGTCGTATCGCGCCTGCGCGTGCCGGGTCTGGCGGCGGCGCTGGGCGTGGGGGTGTTTGCCGTGTTCCACGGCGTCGCCCACGGGCACGAGCTGGCGGGCAGCGACAGCGCCTGGCAAACCCTGGCGGGCATGCTGGCCGCCACCGTGTTGCTGCACGGCACAGGCTTAGCGGCTGGCTGGGCGCTGCGCCATCGTCACGTGTGGCTGGCCCGCGCCGCAGGTGCAGGCGTGGCAGTGTTTGGTGGCGCGCTGCTGGCGCAGATGGCCTGAGCCAGCGGAGCAACACGCCATGATCCCAGGCGAACTCATCACCGAACCCGGCGAACACCCGCTCAGCACCGGCCGCCGCACCCTCACGCTGGTGGTGCGCAACACCGGCGACCGGCCCATCCAGGTCGGCTCGCACTACCACTTTGCCGAGACCAACAACGCCCTGGGCTTTGACCGCGCCGCCGCGCGCGGCATGCGGCTGAACATTCCGTCCGGCACCGCCGTGCGGTTCGAGCCGGGCCAGGAGCGCACCGTGGAGCTGGTGGACTACGCGGGCGACCGCCGGGTGTACGGCTTTCAGGGCCTGACGCAGGGCGCGCTGTAGGCCATATTCAATCCAAATTAGCCTCTAGCGCTTACGGAGCATGCGCTAGCAGCTATCAAAACAATAGTTATCAGTTCTCGCGGAGCACTCTCACCATGGCAACCATTGGACGACGCGCCTACGCTGAAATGTTCGGCCCCACCGTGGGCGACCGGCTGCGCCTGGCTGACACCGAACTCCTCCTCGAAGTCGAAGCCGACTACACGCTGCGCGCGGGCAGCTATGGCGAAGAGGTGAAGTTTGGCGGCGGCAAAACCATCCGCGACGGCATGGCACAAAGCCAGCGCAGCAATGCACAAGGCGCGGTGGACACGGTGCTGACCAACGCACTGGTGGTAGACCACACCGGCATCTTCAAGGCCGACATCGGCCTGCGCGCAGGCCGCATCGCCTCCATCGGCAAGGCAGGCAACCCCGATGTGCAGCCCGGCGTGGACATCGTCATCGGCCCCGGCACCGAAGTCATCAGCTGCGAAGGCAACATCGTCACTGCCGGCGGCATCGACAGCCACATCCACTTCATTTGCCCGCAGCAGATCGAAGAAGCCCTGGCCAGCGGCGTGACCACCATGCTGGGCGGCGGCACCGGCCCCGCCACGGGCACGCTGGCCACCACCTGCACGTCTGGCCCCTTCAACATGGAGCGCATGCTGCAGGCGGCCGATGCATTCCCGATGAACCTGGGCTTTCTCGGCAAGGGCAACGCCAGCCTGCCCGATGCGCTGCACGAGCAGATCAACGCCGGCGCCATTGGCCTCAAGCTGCACGAAGACTGGGGCACCACGCCCTCGGCCATCAGCAACTGCCTGGACGTGGCCGAAGCCACCGACACGCAGGTGGCCATCCATAGCGACACGCTCAACGAATCGGGCTTTGTGGAGAACACCATCGCCGCCGTGGGCGGGCGCGGCATCTGCGCCTTCCACACCGAGGGCGCGGGCGGCGGCCACGCGCCCGACATCCTGCGCGTGGTGGGCGAAGACAACTTTTTGCCCAGCTCCACCAACCCCACCATGCCCTACACGCAGAACACGCTGGACGAGCATGTGGACATGCTCATGGTGTGCCACCACCTCGACGCGAGCATTGCCGAGGACCTGGCCTTTGCCGAGAGCCGCATCCGCAAGGAGACCATCGCGGCCGAAGACATCCTGCACGACCTTGGCGCCATCAGCATGATGAGCAGCGACAGCCAGGCCATGGGCCGCGTGGGCGAGGTCATCCTGCGCACCTGGCAGACGGCGCACAAGATGAAGGTGCAGCGCGGCAGCTTGCAAGGTGACACGGCCCGCAGCGACAACACGCGCATCAAGCGCTACGTGGCAAAATACACCATCAACCCCGCGATTGCGCATGGCATCAGCCACGAGGTGGGTTCTCTCGAAGTCGGCAAGTGGGCCGACATCGTGATCTGGAAGCCCGCCTTCTTCGGCGTGAAGCCCGCGCTCATCCTCAAGGGCGGCCTGATCGCCATGGCCGCGATGGGCGACCCGAACGCCTCCATCCCCACACCGCAACCCGTGCACTACCGGCCCATGTTCGGCGCGTTCGGCGGGGCCATCGCCAAGACCTCGCTCACCTTCGTATCGCAGGCGGGTCTGGCTGCAGGCATTGGCGAACGCTTCGGCCTGCGCAAGACCTTGAGCGCGGTGCACAACGTCCGGGGCGTGTGCAAGCGCGACATGGTGCATAACAGCTACACGCCCAGGATGGAAATCGACGCACAGACCTATACCGTGCGGGCCGACGGCCAGCTGCTCACCTGCGAGCCGGCCACCGTGCTGCCCATGGCGCAGCGCTACTTTTTATTCTGAGGTCGCGGCCCATGAACGCCTTGCTGCAAGACCTGCACATCCGCCGGGACGATCTGAGCGACCCGCGCATCGCAGCCTTCATGGAGGAGCACCTGCAGGACATGCGTGCCACCTCGCCGCCGGAAAGCGTTCACGCACTCGACATGGACCGGCTGCGCCAGCCCGAAATCCGATTCTGGACGGCCTGGCTGCCCGATGCAGCTGCCGCCAACCCCGGCCGCCTGCTGGGCACGGGCGCCCTGAAGCACCTGGGCGATGGGCATGCCGAACTGAAATCCATGCGCACCGCTGCGTCGGTGCGCGGCCAAGGCGTGGGCCGCGCGATCCTGGAACACATCCTGGGCCAGGCGGTGGACCTGGGCTACCACCGCGTGAGCCTGGAGACGGGCAGCCAGCCGTTCTTCGAGCCGGCGCATCAACTCTACCTGCGCTATGGCTTCACCGATTGCCCGCCCTTTGGCAGCTACGGGATGGACCCCAACAGCCGCTTCATGACCCGGCAGCTCTGAAGCCGCCCGGCAGACAATGCAGCCTTTGCCCCGCGGCACTTTCCCCCGACTTCACCATGATCCAGGTCTCCAAACTTCTCCCCCAGGGCCAGGGCCTTGCGCCCGTGCTGCTCAAGCGCGCCACCACCGTCGAACTCGACTGGGACGTGCGCCAGAAAAGCCGCTTTGCCGCCACCGACTCGGCCGGGCGCGAACTGGGCATCTTCCTGCCACGCGGCACGCTGGTGCGCGGCGGCGACGTGCTGGTGGGCGAAGACGGCTCCATGGTCCGCGTGCTTGCGGCACCGCAATCCGTGCTGGTCATCACGCACTGCCCCAACCACGGCACCGCGTTCGACCTGACGCGCGCCGCCTACCACCTGGGCAACCGCCATGTGCCCATCGAGCTGCAGCCCGACCACCTCAAGATCGAGCCCGACCACGTGTTGGCCGACATGCTGCGCGCCATGCACCTCATCGTGACCGAGCAGAGCCTGCCGTTCGAACCCGAAGGCGGGGCCTATGCTGCGGGGCAGGGCGGCGGGCACCATCACCATGGCGGACATGGGCATGGACACGGCCATGATCACTCCCACGACCAGAAGCCCGCTCAGGAACGTGAACATGAGCGTGAACATGCCAACGGCCACGCGCACGAGCGCGCTGAAACGCCTGCCGCAACACCTGCTGCCCGTGGCCGCGCCGTCCCCGTAGTCGCCCAGGGCCATGTGCACGGCCCGCACTGCAACCACGACCACTGAGCCCCCGTGCTGCTGCGCCCTCTTCCCACCGTTCGGGCTGAGCTTGTCGAAGCCAGGACACGCCCCGTGAAGAGCCCTGCCACACCCTGCCGGCGACCGGACTGACGAAAGCCTCCCCCCCGTGCGCAAACGCCCATCCGCCCCCCTGCCCGCCGCCAGCTTCCTACAGCTCATGTGGCTGGCCTCCCCCGCATTGCCCGTGGGTGGTTTCTCGTACTCCGAGGGTCTGGAAAGCGCCATTGAAAATGCCGGCATGGCCACCGAAGCCGCCGTGGGCAACTGGCTGCAGGACCAGCTCCAAATTGCCCAGGCCCGCGGCGACATGGCCCTCATCGCCAAGGCCGTGGGGGCTTGGCGGCGCAACGACCTGGCGCATGTGCGCGGACTCAACGACTGGGTGCTGCAAACCCGCGAAACCAGCGAGATGCGCCTGCAGACCGAGCAGATGGGACGCTCGATGGCCGACTGGCTGCGCAACCAGCACCAAGACGACGAGGCCCTGATGCCCGCCGTGCGCCACCTGGCCGGCCTGCCCCCCACCTATCCCGTGGCGTTTGCGCTGGCAGCCTCCACCACCCAGGCACCCGTGCGCGATGTGTTGCTGGCCTACGCCTTTGGCTGGGCCGAAAACATGGTGCAAGCGGCCCTCAAATCCATGCAGTTAGGCCAGAACGCAGGCCAGCGCATCCTGGCGCGGCTGGCCGATGCCATCCCTGCAGCAGCCGACCACGCCATCGGCCTGATGGACAGCGAACGCCAGGCCTTTTCCCCCATGCTGGCCATCCTGTCGGCACAGCACGAAACCCAGTACTCCCGCCTCTTCCGATCATGACGACCAGCACCCTGCACCACATCCCCAACCGCACCAAACCCCTGCCCCCGCTGCGCGTAGGCATCGGCGGCCCCGTCGGCTCAGGCAAGACCACCTTGCTGGAGATGCTGTGCAAGGCCATGCGCGACGACTATGACCTCATCGCCATCACCAACGACATCTACACCAAGGAAGACCAGCGCCTGCTCACCGTGAGCGGCGCGCTGCCGGCCGAGCGCATCCTGGGCGTGGAAACCGGCGGCTGCCCCCACACCGCCATCCGCGAAGACTGCTCCATCAACCTCGAAGCCATCGACCGCATGCTGGGCGAATTTCCCAACGCCGACATCGTGTTTGTGGAAAGCGGCGGCGACAACCTGGCTGCCACCTTCAGCCCCGAGCTGAGCGACCTCACCATCTACGTCATCGACGTGGCCGCCGGCGAAAAAATCCCCCGCAAGGGCGGCCCCGGCATCACCAAAAGCGACCTGTTCGTCATCAACAAGACCGACCTGGCCCCCCACGTGGGCGCCAATTTGGACGTGATGCACGCCGACACTACCCGCATGCGCACCACGGCCCAGGGCCTGAAGCCGTTCGTGATGACCAACCTGAAAGACCTGAGCGGCCTCACCGACGTGATCCGCTTCATCGAGACGCGGGGCATGCTGAAAAGATCAGCGCCCGCCGTGGGCTAGAATTCGCGCCTTCCCTCCCGGAGACTTGGGTGAGTGGTTTAAACCAGCAGTCTTGAAAACTGCCGACGGGCAACCGTCCGTGAGTTCGAATCTCACAGTCCCTTTCCAGGATTCATGACAGACGGGCCCGAGCGGCCCGTTTTGCTTTTCTACCCATCAGCTTACCTATCGCAGGGAGTGGTGCGTAGGCCCCCATCGCACTAGCCAATAGGCACGGCCTAGTGGCTCCTTCATACTCGATAACTTTGCTGCGCTGGTTGACTGCAGCCTGATGCAGATGAAGATGGCGCCACTTATCTCTACTTTGAGGTGCGAATGGATGATCGTCCGGATTTCAAGCTTGACGCCTACTTGGTAAAACAGGGCCAACGTGGCCCCCTCTGTGACGTCCGCGTATGGCTCCCCAAACAACCTGCCGACGATGGCCGAATGGAGGCCCAGGCTTTCGGTCTGCCCGTTGACAATGAGCTATGCGGCAGTGGCTTCTCTTTGGTCAATGATGAGGAGCCAGGTTTCTACTTCGAGGCCAGTGACATCCTTATCCGCTCTTCATCCACGCAGTTCGGACGACGTGTAGGCGGCACCACTCTGGAAATTGATCATGTTGAGCGTTTGACGATCCGACGAAATCTGCGCGGAGGGGCTTATCACGAGCTTCTGTCTGTCGAAAGTGCGACCTTTCAGTTAAGTCAGGTGCACTACGCCATTCCTTCCAAAGTATGGAGCATGGATTTCAGGGGCAATAGAGACTTTGGTCATTCCTACTCCCCTCCGCGCCTTCTGGTACGCGACTTATCCGGAGAGGGTTTAGCGCTGGAACTGGATCGCCATTGGAATTGGGTGGATCACGACGACGGAGACACCGTTGTCGCTAGGAGTACCCCTGTGTTGGTGTTTCATGACCCTTCCAACGCATCTCCTGCTCCATTGAACACCTTGAGGCAAAGCGCACGCACGGCTGCATTGCTGCTCTCACTCGCGGCCCGTTGGCGAGTCGTGGTGCACGGTTTCCACGCTTACTTCAACGGCGTCACGCATGAGGAATGGGACTATCCTCTTTCCCGCGTGAGAGCAGCAAACGGATTGGAAGACTCCAGAGAGGTTTTGGTTCATCCGAGCTATCTAGAGAATTTCATCCAATCGGCCTCCTCTCGAATTAGTAGCTTTGGGGAGTCTGAGAGCGATGCAGTCTTCCTCGCCATTTATTCACTCCATCCGACAGTCAAGCATTCCGTCGAATCTCGATTTCTGGCCCTATTCGTCGCACTGGAGGGCTTAGCTCGGCAATTTGGTAGCGCCAACGGCGGCATGCATAGCATCATCCCAGCATTGCTAGCGGCATATCCGCCGGGTATTTCTGGCCTCTGGCCGATTCTGGGTGAGCAAGGCTTGCCAGGGCTGAAGGATCTCCGAAATGAACTGGCACATGGCAGAAACTTCAGCAGGCGTGTCCCAGGTAGCCTTTCCGTTGCGGAAGATCATTTGCAGCTATGGATCGAATACCTTCTACTGTCTATCTTGGACGGACGAGCTTATGCGCATGGTCCGAATTGGCTTGCTCGACACGCCATCGAGCAACGAGATGAAATGGAATCCCTTCGCATTCATTTGAGCGAGGCGGGTATCAGAAGCAGGTCGTAGCAAGCAGCTTAGGAAGCCTTGTCACCCGACGACCGCAGATAGCGGCTACCACTCATGGCCATTGTGCGAGCAGCGCATCCTCTCTTGAACACTTTCGCGCCAATGCATACCTCACTATCGTGCTCCGTGCATCGCGTAGCCGATGGCACCGGGCTGCTATAAATTCAAGATGCATCCAGCATCGTTGTCTACCGCCGAGTTCCTAGCAATCGCTTACCAAAATCCGATCAACGCGGAACTACTCTACGTCCTACGTGACCTGCGCATTTCCCAATGCCATCTGACAGCGGGGTGCCTATTTCAGGCCGTATGGAACCACCGTGTTGGCGCCGATTGAATCTTGACAGTGTGTGCCGATCCAACTTTGATAGGGGGCGTGTAGCCAGCGTTGGTTAGGCTGGCTGTG
>NZ_ACQT01000150.1 GCF_000175235.1 Acidovorax delafieldii 2AN
GCCCAGCGTGGTGCCCATGGTGCGTACGGCCGACTTGGCCATCGCCTGGGCCAGGCCGTCGCGTTTGCCGCCGCGCGGCCCGGTGCTGCCGAACAGCACGTCGTTGAGCCCGCCCAGCAGGCCGCCGCCTTCGTCGGCAGGTGCCCCGCTGGCAGCCTTGCCATTGCCCGTGCCCGCGGTGTTGCCGGCCTGCTCGCTCGCCTCGGCGGCGCGGCCTTTGAGTTTTTCATAGGCGGATTCGCGGTCCACCATCTTTTCGTACACGCCCGTCACCAGCGAATTGGCCATCAGCACTTGGCGCTGCTGGGGCGTGATGGGTCCGAGCTGGCTGCCCGGCGGCAGCACGAACACGCGTTCGGTCACGCTGGGGCGGCCCTTGGCGTCCAGAAAGCTCACCAGCGCCTCGCCCACGGCCAGCTCGGTAATGGCAGTTTCGATATCCAGGCCCGGCTTTTGCCGCATGGTGGTGGCGGTGGCCTTCACGGCCTTCTGGTCGCGCGGGGTGAAGGCGCGCAGCGCATGCTGCACGCGGTTGCCCAGTTGGGCCAGCACGCTGTCGGGGATGTCGAGCGGGTTCTGCGTGACGAAATACACGCCCACGCCCTTGGAGCGCACCAGGCGCACCACCAGTTCGATGCGCTCGATGAGCACCTTGGGTGCCTCGTTGAACAACAGGTGCGCCTCGTCGAAGAAAAACACCAGTTTGGGCTGCTCGGGGTCGCCGATCTCAGGCAGCTGCTCGAACAGCTCGGACAGCATCCACAAGAGGAAGGTGGCATACAGGCGCGGCGAGTTCATGAGCTTGTCGGCCGCCAGGATGTTGATCACGCCATGGCCGTCCACCGTCTGCATGAAGTCCTGGATGTTGAGCATGGGCTCGCCAAAGAACTTGTCGCCCCCCTGTTGCTCGATCTGCAACAGCCCGCGCTGGATGGCCCCCACGCTGGCGGCACTGACGTTGCCGTATTCGGTGGTGAACTCCTTGGCGTTGTCGCCCACATACTGCAGCATGGCGCGCAGGTCTTTGAGGTCCAGCAGCAGCATGCCGTTGTCGTCGGCGATCTTGAACACCAGGTTGAGAACGCCCAGTTGCGTCTCGTTCAGGTTGAGCATGCGGCCCAGCAGCAGCGGGCCCATGTCCGACACCGTGGCGCGCACTGGGTGGCCCTGTTCGCCGAACACGTCCCACAGCGTGGTGGGGCAGGCCAGGGGCGTGGGCAGGTCCAGGCCGCGCTCCTTGAGTACGGCGGCCAGCTTGTCGCCGATCTTCCCGGGCTGGCTGGCGCCGGTGAGGTCGCCCTTCACGTCGGCCATGAACACCGGCACGCCAATGCGCGAGAAGTTTTCGGCCAGGGTCTGCAGCGTTACCGTCTTGCCCGTGCCAGTGGCGCCGGTGATCAGCCCGTGGCGGTTGGCCAGGCCCGGGAGCAGGTGGCATTCAATCGTGTTGTGCTTGGCAATCAGCAGGGGTTCGGCCATTTAGGGTTTCCTCGGAGATCGGTGGCGGGCAAAAGTAAAATCGCGCCCACTAGATTAAATCAATACAAAAGGACTTCCCGTGGCAGGACACAGCAAATGGGCGAATATCCAGCACCGCAAGGGGCGGCAGGATGAAAAACGCGGCAAGATCTGGACCCGCATCATTCGCGAAATCACCGTGGCTGCCCGGGCCGGTGGCGGCGACCTGTCCGCCAATCCCCGCCTGCGCCTGGCGGTGGACAAGGCCAAGGCGGCCAACATGCCGGCCGACCGCATCAAATACAACATTGACAAGGCCACGGGCAACGCCGAGGGCATGACCTACGAGGAAATCCGCTACGAGGGCTACGGCATCGGCGGCGCGGCCATCATCATCGACACCATGACCGACAACCGCGTGCGCACCGTGGCCGAAGTGCGCCACGCGTTCAGCAAGCACGGCGGCAGCATGGGCACGGAAGGCTCGGTGGTGTTCCAGTTCAAGCATTGCGGCCAGCTCATCTTTGCGCCGGGTACCAGTGAGGACAAGGTGATGGAGGTGGCTTTGGAAGCGGGCGCCGAAGACGTGGTGACCGACGACGACGGCGCGGTGGAAGTGCTCACCGCCCCGGCCGACTTCGAGGCCGTGAAGAACGCGCTCGAGGCCGCGGGGTTGACCCCTGAGGTGGCTGGCGTGACCATGCGCGCCGAAAACACCGTCGAGCTCTCGGGCGACGACGCAGCCCGCATGCAAAAACTGCTGGACGTTCTGGAAGATCTGGACGACGCTCAAGAGGTCTATCACAACGCTGCACTATGAAAGTTCTTGTCATTGGCGGCGGCGGCCGGGAACACGCAATGGCCTGGAAGCTGAGCCAGTCCCCCAAGGTGACCAAGGTGTGGGTGGCGCCGGGCAACGGCGGCACGGCCCTCTCGAACAAGTTCGAGAACGTGGCCATCACGGACGTGCGTGAACTGCGCGCCTGGGCGCAGGCAGAAAAGATCGCTCTGACGGTGGTAGGCCCCGAGGCGCCCCTGGCCGCCGGCGTGGTGGACGAATTCCGGGCGCACGGCATGCGCATCTTCGGGCCTACCCGGGAGGCAGCGCAGCTCGAGAGCTCCAAGGCTTTCTCGAAGGCGTTCATGCGCCGCCACGGCATTCCCACGGCCGACTACGACACCTTCACCGATCCGGCAGCGGCCCACGCCTTCGTGGACCGCCTGGGCGCGCCCATCGTCATCAAGGCCGACGGCCTGGCGGCGGGCAAGGGTGTCGTCGTGGCCACGACGCTGCAAGAGGCCCACGATGCCGTGGACTTCATGCTGGTGGACAACAAATACGGCGTGACGCACAACGAGGGGGCGGACGGCAAGGCGGTGCCGCGCGTGGTGATCGAGGAATTCCTCGAAGGCGAAGAGGCCTCCTTCATCGTGCTGTGCGATGGCAAGAACGTGCTGGCCCTGGCCACGAGCCAGGACCACAAGCGCCTCAAGGATGGCGACGAAGGGCCCAACACCGGCGGCATGGGCGCGTACTCGCCCGCCCCCGTGGTGACGGCGGATGTGCACGCCCGTGCCATGCGCGAAATTATTCTGCCCACCATCCGGGGCATGGAAAAGGACGGCATTCCGTACACCGGTTTCCTGTATGCCGGACTGATGATCGATGCCAAGGGCCATCCCAAGACGCTCGAGTTCAACTGCCGCATGGGCGACCCCGAAACGCAGCCCATCATGATGCGCCTCAAGAGCGACCTGCTGGAGGTGCTAGGCGCCGCAGTGGACGGCAAGCTCGACCACATCGAGCTGCAGTGGGACCGGCGCACCGCCCTGGGCGTGGTGATGGCTGCGCATGGCTACCCCGAGGCTCCGCGCAAGGGCGATGCCATCACCGGCCTGCCCGCCGAGACGGATGACGCGGTGGTGTTCCATGCCGGAACGCAACTCCAGGATGGCGTGGTCAGCGTGACGGGTGGCCGCGTGTTGTGCGTGACGGTGCTGGCTGACAGCGTGAAGCAGGCGCAGCAGCGGGCCTACGATGTGGCGCGGGGCATCCACTTCGATGGCGCGCAGTACCGCCGCGACATTGGGCACCGGGCAGTCAAATAGCTCGCCCTTGGCGCCTTCCCCTGTCTCGCCTCGCTGTGCGCTGCGGGAGGGGGACGCCCCCGGCGCACGCAAGCGAAGTGCCGCCTGAGCGGCTTGGCGGCCCTTGCGCGGGGGCACCCGCCCTGGCAGCGACAGTTTCATGGACCGTGAGTGGCGCGCAGCGCAATGGACAATTGAAATGCAAGAACCTGGATTGAATCCGGCCGCGACCGTGGCGACCGTACGCAGCTATTTGCAGGGACTGCAGGCTCGCATCACCGACGCGCTGGAGGCCGTGGAAGGCGAGGGCGGTGCGCGCTTTTTGGCCGATGCCTGGAGCAAGGCGCCCGGCGAGCCGCTGCAGGGCGACGGCCTGACCAAGATCCTGGAGAACGGTCGCGTGTTCGAACGCGCGGGCTGCGGCTTCAGCCACGTGCGCGGCCCACAGCTGCCGCCCTCGGCCACGCAGCACCGGCCTGAGCTGGCGGGCGCGCCGTTCGAGGCCATGGGCGTGTCGCTGGTCTTCCACCCGCGCAACCCTTACGTGCCCACGGTGCACATGAACGTGCGCATGATTGCGGCGGGCCACCCAGGCCATGCGCCGACCTGCTGGTTTGGCGGCGGCATGGACCTCACGCCGTACTACGGGCTTGAGGAGGACGCGGTGCACTTCCATCGCACCTGCCGCGATGCCTTGGCGCCCTTTGGCGACGACAAGTACCCGCGCTTCAAGCAGTGGTGCGACGAATACTTCTACCTCAAGCACCGCAATGAACAGCGCGGTGTGGGCGGTGTGTTCTATGACGACTTTTCGGAGCTGGGCTTTGAACAGAGCCTGGCGATGACGCAGGCGGTGGGCGATGCCTTCCTCAAGGCCTACCTGCCCATTGTCGAAAAGCGCCAGGACACGCCCTATGGCGAGCGCGAGCGCGACTTCCAGCTCTACCGCCGAGGTCGCTATGTCGAGTTCAACCTGGTGTGGGACCGGGGCACGCACTTTGGCCTGCAGTCGGGCGGGCGCACCGAGTCCATCCTGCTGTCCATGCCACCGTTGGTGGCCTGGTCGTACCAGCGCAGCGATGCCGCCGATTCGGCCGAGGCGGCGCTCACAAAGCGTTTTCTGGTGCGGCGTGACTGGCTCGCTGGTGGTGCTGCCACGGCAGCCTGAAGGCTCAGGGATTCCGTGCACGAATCACCGCGCCATGTCCGGCTGCGGTCTTGGGTGGTCTTCGGCTTAGCAAATACCTGCCATGGGGACGGCTATTGCTGCGTTTTGCGCCGGGCAGCCCACCCCGATCCACAGCGCACACATTCCGCTCAATTCGTGCCGAGAATCCCTGGAAAGTGCAAAAGCTATAATTTCAATAGCTGTCCGCGCTTTTCACATGAGCGCAAGAGGCCAAAAACACCTCACATTGCTGCAGCGCCCCAGCACGACACCCGCGCAACACCCCAGGCGCAGCCCGCTGGCTGTGCGCTGCGTTGCACGCTATATTGATTCAATTCCCTCTCTAATCACCGCCTGATGACCACCTCCACCAAATCGGAAACCGCCGCCAAAAAAGACGTCACGAAGCTCCAGCGCGCCATCGTCGATGGCCTGGAGGACGTCAAGGCGCAAGACATCCAGGTCTTCAACACCGAGCATCTCTCGCCGCTGTTTGAACGGGTGATCGTGGCATCGGGCACCTCCAACCGCCAGACCAAGGCCCTGGCCGCCAGCGTGCGCGATGCGGTCAAGGAAGCGGGCTTCTCCAAGCCGCGCATCGAAGGCGAAGACAACGGCGAATGGATCATTGTGGACTGCGGTGCTGCCGTGGCGCACATCATGCAGCCCGCGATCCGCCAGTACTACCGCCTGGAAGAGCTATGGGGCGATACGCCCGTGCGCCTGAAGCTCGGCGCGGCCAAACCGGTTTCCAGCGCAGCCACCGAGCTGGCTGAGAAGAAGTCGGCCCAGAAGGCTGCCAAGTCGGGCGCGAAGGCTGCTGGCAAGGCACCTGCCAAGAAGGCTGCTGCCCCCACCGTAGCCGCCCGTTCGGGCAAGGCCACCGTCAAGGCGGTTGCCAAGACCGCTGCGAAGACGGCCGCCAAAACAGCACCCAAGCCGGCTGTAAAGGCTCCGGCCAAGGCTGCACCCGCCAAATCGGCCGCCAAGACAAGCACCGCCAAGCCAGCCAGCAAGACCGCCGGCGCAGGTGCCACCAAGAAGCCCGCAGCCACCAAGACCCCTGTCAAGACGGTGGTGGTCAAGCCCAGTGGCGCCAAGAAGCCTGCGGCCAAGAAGTCGCCAGCTGCCAAGTCCCCTGCGCGCGCAGCTGCCAAGCCAGCTTCAGCCGCGGCCAAGCCCGCCGCCAAGAAGGCACCGGCCCGCAAGGGCTGATCTTCAGTCGCAGGGCACCGAACCTTGGTGCGCTGCGGCGACCACCTTCACGCATCCAGGTTGATCCATGAAGCTGCTGATAGTGGCGGTCGGGCAGCGGGTGCCCGACTGGGCGCAAACCGCGTACGACGACTACGCCAAGCGCTTTCCGCCCGAACTCAAGGTCGAACTCAAGGCCGTCAAGACCGAACCACGCGGCTCCAAGACCCTGGAGACGTTGTATGCCGCCGAGCGCGAGCGGATCGAAGCCGCCATTCCGCGCGGCACCCGCGTGGTGGCCTTGGACGAACGCGGCACCAGCCTCACCACCAAAGCCCTGGCTGAGCGGCTCAAGGGCTGGCAGCTGGGCGGCGACGATGTGGCGCTGGTCATCGGGGGGCCGGACGGGCTGGACCCGGCCTTTCGCCAGGGCGCGCACGAACGCATCCGCCTGTCGGACCTGACCTTGCCCCACGCCATGGTGCGGGTGCTGCTCATTGAGCAGCTGTACCGGGCTTGGTCGGTGAATGCAGGGCACCCCTACCATCGTGAGTGACGCAGGTGCGCGGTAATGCGTGCTTATTCAACTGCGTTTTTCATAGCTGCTCGCGCTTGATGGATAAGCGCTAGAGCCGGTTTTTATTCAAAATCCGTCCATGCCCGACTTTATCTACCTTGCCTCCCAGAGCCCCCGTCGGCGCCAGCTGCTTGAACAGCTGGGTGTGCGCCACGAACTGTTGTTGCCCAACGTGCAGGGTGACCAGGCCGAAGACACCGAATCCATCGAGGCCGTGTTGCCCGGCGAGGCGCCCACGGCCTATGTGGAGCGTGTAACCGGTCTCAAGCTCGATGCCGCCGTGGCCCGGCGCACGCGCCGTGGTTTGCCGGATGCCCCCATTCTTTGCTCCGACACCACTGTGGCCCTGGGTCGCACCATTTATGGCAAGCCCGACGATGCGCCCCACGCCGTGCGCATGCTGGCTGAGCTGGCAGGGCGCGAACACCGTGTCCTCACCGCCGTGGCGCTGCAGGTCGGCGCCAAGCGCCTGGCGGCGTTGTCCGTTTCGCGCGTGACCTTTGCCGCCATGACGCCTGCGCAGATCGACGCCTATGTGGCCACTGGCGAGCCGCTGGGCAAGGCGGGCGCCTACGGCATCCAGGGCAGGGCCGCGGCATATGTGCAGCACATGGCCGGCAGTTATTCAGGCATCATGGGCCTGCCCATGTACGAGACGGCTCAACTGCTGCGCGCGGCGGGCTTCGCGCTTTGACCCGTCCCTGATCCGTTGACGGGGCCGTTGCGCCCGAATCTCCGCCAAACTTGCCCCGCAAAAAAGCCGCTCAGCAGCTGCCCGGCTCGGCGCCACGTGGGGTTGCTGGCACTGCGCCGTGGGGAAATGTACTTGATTACCGAGAACGACAAGCCATGCAACAAGACATCCTGATCAACTGGTCGCCGCAGGAAACCCGGGTGGCCGTCGTCGAGCACGGCGCCGTGCAGGAGTTGCACATCGAGCGCACGCTGGAGCGGGGCCTGGTGGGCAACGTTTACCTGGGCAAGGTGTCGCGCGTGCTGCCCGGCATGCAGTCGGCCTTCATCGACATCGGACTGGAGCGTGCGGCGTTTTTGCACGTGGCTGACGTGTGGCAGCGCCAGGACGGTGGCGAAGCGCCCATGTTCGCGCGCAAGGGTGAGCCCCCGGTGCCCATTGAAAAACAGGTGTTCGAGGGGCAGTCTCTGATGGTGCAGGTGATCAAGGACCCCATCGGCACCAAGGGGGCAAGGCTGTCCACGCAGATCAGCATTGCCGGCCGCTTGCTGGTGTACCTGCCCCAGGACGATCATGTTGGCGTGTCCCAAAAAATACCTGTGGCCGAGCGTGATGCCCTGCGTGCCCGCCTGCAGGCACTGGTGGGGGACAAGGCGTCGGGCGGTGGTGGCGGCTTCATCTTGCGCACGAACGGCGAGGATTCTTCCGACGCCGAACTGGCCGAAGACATTGCCTACCTGCGAAAAACCTGGGCGCGCATCAAGGAGGCATCGCTCAGGCTGCCGGCCACGTCGTTGCTTCACCAGGACCTGGATCTTTTGCAGCGCGTGCTGCGCGACTTGGTGGGTGACCACACCCAGACCATCCGCATCGACTCGGTGGAACAGTTCCATCGCTTGCGCGCGTTCGGGCAGGAATTCATGCCTGCGGCCGCCGGAAAGCTCCAGCACTACAAGGGCGAGCGGCCCATTTTCGATCTGTATTCGATCGACGAAGAAGTATCGAAGGCGCTCGGGCGCCGGGTGGATCTCAAGTCGGGCGGCTATCTCATCGTGGACCAGACGGAAGCGTTGACCACAGTTGATGTGAATACGGGCGGCTTCGTGGGTGCGCGTAATTTTGACGACACCATCTTCAAGACCAACCTCGAGGCCGCGCAAGCCATTGCGCGCCAGTTGCGGCTGCGCAACCTGGGCGGCATCATCATTGTGGATTTCATCGACATGGCTCGTGAGGACCACCAGGAGGCGGTGCTTACCGAATTCAAGAAGCAGCTCGCACGAGACCGGGTGAAGACCATGTCGGGTGGCTTCTCGCAGCTGGGACTGGTGGAGATGACGCGCAAGCGCACACGCGAGTCGCTGGCGCATATGCTGTGCGAGCCTTGCAGCGTTTGCCAGGGTGCCGGGCAGGTAAAGACCGCGCGCAGCGTTTGCTACGACGTCTTGCGTGAAATCCTGCGCGAAGCCCGCCAATTCAACCCGCGGGAGTTCCGTGTAGTGGCATCGCCGCGCGTGGTGGAGTTGTTCCTCGATGAGGAAAGCCAGCATCTGGCGGGCTTGAGTGATTTCATTGGCAAGCCCATTTCGCTCCAGGCCGAGAGCGCCATGGGGCAGGAGCAGTACGACATCGTCCTGCTGTAGCGAAAGGGGCGGGAAGGCTTGGCCGTCCAGCGCTGGCTTTCTGTATCACGTGCATGTCCCTGGGGAGCGCGACATCTTGCGGAAGCTCTTGGACCAGCCCCTTCGAAGTTGGTGTTGACAGACGGGCTGCGACGTTGCCTATCTTTTTGTGGACGCCTTGGAAGAGGCGGTTGCAGGGCGGAGTTGAGTGAAGGAAGGTGGGGCGGCCTTCTTTTGTTCGTGCCC
>NZ_ACQT01000149.1 GCF_000175235.1 Acidovorax delafieldii 2AN
ACCAAAGAGCCTGTGGCCTCGACGGCGAAATCGAACCGGGGCGCATCGAGCTTTCCGTAGGAAGGATCGTGAAAATCATCCAGCACGTTGATGCCGCCGCAGAACACCAGCAGCCCATCGACCACACACAGTTTGCGGTGCAGGCGGCGCCAGCGATGGGGCAGCAGCAACCCCAGTGGCCCCAGCGGCGAATACACGCGAAATTGCACACCCGCCGCCCGCAGGCGCTGCCGCCATGCCGGTGGCAGCGGCCCCGTGCCCACGCCGTCCACCACCAGATGGGTTCGCACACCGCGTTGCGCTGCCCGCATGAGGGCCTCGGCCACCTCGGCGCCGGCCCCGGTGCAATCAAAGATATAGGTCTCGAACTGGATGTCGGAGAGCGCCGCATCCATCGCTTCGACCAGGGCGGGGAACAGCTCCTGCGCCCCCTGCAAGAGCCTCACCCGGTGGTCTCCCGCGAAATCGGCGACCCGCTTCATGCGTCCGTCAGAGCCTGAATTCGGCGATCAGCGGCAGGTGGTCGGACATGCGCCACCAGATGCGCCCCCGCGGCACATGCAGCCCGATCGGCGAAAGGCCCCGCACGTACACGTGGTCCAGCTGCACCAGCGGCAACCGGGCGGGGTACGTGAAGGCGCGCGGCGCATCGAATTCGTAAAGACCGAAGCCCGACAGCATGCGCTTGATCTGCAGGCCCCAGTCATTGAAGTCACCCGCCACCACCACCGGCGAGCCAGTTGGCACCTCGCGTTCGATGAATTGCTGAAGGCGCTCCACCTGCCGCACCCGGCTGCCCGGGATGAGCCCCAGGTGGACCACGATCACGTGCACGCGGCGGCCGTGCGCGTCCAGCTCGACATGCAAAAGACCGCGCTGCTCGAAGCGGTGGTCCGAGATGTCCTCGTGCTGGTGCCCGATCACCGGCCAGCGCGACAGCAGGGCATTGCCATGCTCGCCGTGGCGCGTGAAGGCGTTGGTACGGTACACCGCCTCGTAACCTTCAGGGGCCAGGTACTCGGCCTGCGGCACATCGGGCCAACGCTCGAAGTAAGCGGCTTCGCGGCGGTGCACCTTGCGCACCTCCTGAAGGCACACGATGTCGGCATCGAGCTGCTCCACGGCCAGGCCCAGGTTGTGGATCTCCAGGCGGCGCGCGGGCCCGATGCCCTGCACGCCCTTGTGGATGTTGTAGGTGGCAACCCGCAGGATGTCAGAAGAGTCGTTGGGTGGATTCATGACTGGGCAAATTGTGGCAGCAACAGGATGGCCTCGGCATTGGACGGCGAGAAGCAGCGGTCTGCCGCCTCGCGCCAGGGCCACCATGCCCAGGCCGTGTGTTCACGCGGATTCAAGGTCACAGGCGCCGCGGCGCTCACTTGCAGGCCGAAGAGGTGCTCGGTATTGCGCGACACCCCGGGTGCGTATCGGTGCAGCCATTGGGGATAGATGTCGTAGACATTTTCCAGTTCCCAGTCGCGCAAGGTGCAACCAGGTGCATCGGCATGGATACCGGTCTCCTCCAGCACCTCGCGCACAGCGGTTTGCCGAAACCCTTCGTCCGGGCTGTCCTTGCCACCGGTCACCGACTGCCAGAATGGCTGTCCATCGGGCGCATCCACGGCGCGGCGCATCAGCAGCACCTCGAGCGCGGGCGTATGGATCACCACCAGCACCGACTGGGGAAGCTTGAACACCGGCTGATGAAGATCAGACCGGGCCGCTACGCTCATCGCACCGCCCGCAGAAACCGTCTGGTGCGCGGTCCGGTGATCGTGGGGCATGAATCAAGCGCATGGGCCATGTCGATTTCCCAGAAAAAAAGGGCGCCCCGGTGGCGCCCTTTGATTCTTGCACGAAGCCCCAGCCGCTCAGACGACCTTCACCGCGTCGGGGTTGCGCAGGCGGATGTGCAGTTCGCGCAACTGCTTTTCGTCGACCACCGACGGCGCCTGGGTCAGCAGGCACTGGGCGCGCTGGGTCTTGGGGAAGGCGATCACGTCGCGGATCGATTCGGCACCCGTCATCAGCGTGACGATGCGGTCCAGGCCAAAGGCCAGGCCACCGTGCGGGGGCGCGCCGTACTGCAGGGCGTCAAGCAGGAAGCCGAACTTCTGCTGCGCTTCCTCGGGCGTGATCTTGAGGGCATCGAACACCTTCTGCTGCACGTCGGCGCGGTGGATACGGACGGAGCCGCCACCCATTTCCCAGCCGTTGAGCACCATGTCGTAACCCTTGGAAATGCACTTCTCGGGCGCGGTGACCATGTAGTCCTCGTGGCCGTCTTTCGGTGCCGTGAAGGGGTGGTGCACGGCAACCCAGCGGTCGCTTTCCTCGTCGTGCTCGAACATCGGGAAGTCCACCACCCACAGCGGCGCCCAGCGGTCGTCGAACAGGCCGTTCTTCTTGCCGAACTCGCTGTGGCCGATCTTGATGCGCAGCGCGCCGATGGCGTCGTTGACGATCTTTTCCTTGTCGGCGCCGAAGAAGATCAGGTCGCCATCTTGCGCGCCGGTGCGCTCCAGCACGGCTTGCAGGGCTGCGTCGTGGATGTTCTTCACGATGGGCGACTGCAGGCCGTCACGGCCCTTGGCCAGTTCGTTGACGCGGATGTAGGCCAAGCCCTTGGCGCCGTAGATTTTGACGAACTCGGTGTACGCGTCAATCTCGCCACGGCTGATGCCGCCGCCTTCGACCGAGCCACCGGGCACGCGAAGGCCCACCACACGGCCATTCTTCATGTTGGCGGCGCCCGAGAACACCTTGAAGTCCACGTCCTTCATCACGTCGGTCAGCTCGGTGAATTCAAGCTTGACGCGCAGGTCGGGCTTGTCGGAGCCGTAGCGGTACGCCGCGTCCTGGTAGGTCATGACGGGGAACTCGCCCAGATCCACGCCCAGCGTGTTCTGGAACACCGTCTTGATCATGCCCTGGAACATGTCGCGGATTTCCTGCTCGTCCATGAACGAGGTCTCGATATCGATCTGCGTGAACTCGGGCTGGCGGTCAGCGCGCAGGTCTTCGTCGCGGAAGCACTTGGTGATCTGGTAGTAGCGGTCGAAGCCCGCCACCATCAGCAACTGCTTGAACAACTGGGGCGATTGCGGCAGAGCGAAGAAATGGCCGTCGTGCACGCGGCTGGGCACGAGGTAGTCGCGCGCGCCCTCGGGCGTGCTCTTGGTGAGCATGGGGGTTTCGATGTCGATGAAGCCGTTGGCATCAAGGAACTTGCGCACTTCCATGGACACGCGGTAGCGCAGCATCAGATTGTTCTGCATGTAGGGGCGACGCAGGTCCAGCACGCGGTGCGTGAGGCGCGTCGTCTCCGACAGGTTTTCCTCGTCGATCTGGAACGGAGGCGTGACCGATGGATTGAGCACGTTCAGCTCGTGGCACAGGACCTCGATCTTGCCGCTTTGGAGGTTGTCGTTGGTGGTGCCCGCGGGACGTGCACGCACCACGCCCTTGACCTGCACGCAGAACTCGTTGCGCACCTCTTCGGCGGTCTTGAACATCTCGGCACGGTCCGGGTCGCAAACCACCTGCACCGACCCTTCGCGGTCGCGCAGGTCGATGAAGATCACGCCGCCATGGTCGCGGCGGCGGTTCACCCAGCCCGACAGGGTGACGGTTTGGCCCAGGAGGGCTTCGGTCACAAGACCGCAATAGTGGGAACGCATGGCCATGGCAAAACTTCCGGCGCCGCTGTGGCGCATTAAAGGGGAATCACTTGGGAGGTACGGAAACGAGGGCGGGGTCGGCAGGGGCAACCACACCCATCGAGATAATGTATTTGAGCGCCGCATCCACGCTCATGTCGAGTTCGACGCAATCGCTCTTGCGCACCATCACGAAATAACCGCCGGTGGGATTGGGGGTGGTGGGCACGTACACGCTGACGAATTCGTCGCGCAAATACGCAGCCACCTCGCCGCCAGGGGTGCCGGTGACGAAGGCCACGGTCCACACGCCCTCGCGCGGCCACTGCACCAGCACGGCGGTGCGGAATGCATTACCGCTCTCGGAAAAAAGCGTGTCGGACACCTGCTTGACGCTCGAATAGATCGAGCGCACCACCGGGATGCGGCTGACCAGGCTGTCACCGAACTGCACCAGCTTGCGGCCGGCGAAGTTGCTGGCCGTTGCGCCCACCAGCAGCAGGATCAGCAGGGTCAGCAGCACGCCGAAACCGGGAATATGGAACCCCAGCAACTTGTCGGGCTGCCATGCGCCCGGCAGGATCTGCAGGGTCTGGTCGAGCGTGCCCACGATCCAGTTGAGCACCGCGATGGTGATCACTCCGGGAACAATCACCAGCAGCCCGGTGAACAACCACTTGCGCAAGGCAGACATCGGATGTGCTCAGGTCGAGGAGGTAGAGGTGGACGTGGGGGCGGTGCTGGCCTGTGCCTTGGTGGCGGCGCCAGTGTCCGCTGCGGGGGCAGCGGGCGTGTCCTGGGCATCGGCCTTGGGTTCGGTGGCGGGCGCGGAATTGCCACCGCTGCCGCCCCGGAAATCCGTCACATACCAGCCCGACCCCTTGAGCTGGAAACCGGCAGCCGTCACCTGCTTGGTGAACGACTCTGCGCCGCACGCGGGGCACACCGTCAACTGAGGGTCCGATATTTTCTGCAGAACATCCTTGGCATGGCCGCAGGAGCCGCATTTGTAGGCGTAAATAGGCATGACGAGAGTGTTGGGGGAAAGTGCAAAACCTTTAATTATAGGCGGCCGCCCTCCATTCAACACCCCGCGCTCATTCCACGCCGACGACGCGGTGGTGGGTGGCGTGGCTGTTGCGGATGGCCTGCGGGCCCAGCGATCCAACCAGCATTCCCGCCAGCGCCGCCAGCAGTCCCGCGAGTTGCGCCGGAAACACCTGGGCCGCCGGCGTGACCAGGAACAGCAGCCATGTCACCAGCCCCAGCACGATGGCAAAGACCGCGCCCTGGGTGGTGGCACGCTTCCAGTACAGCCCGAACACCAGGGGAACGAAGGCCCCCACCAGCGGCACCTGGTAGGCCCCTGAAACCAGCTCATAGATCGACGTGCCCTGCATGTGGATGGCATAGGCCAGCACCAGGGCACTGAACACCAGGGTGGTGACACGCATGGTGCGCAGGTGCTGCCGGTCGGAGGCATGCGGGCGGAACTGGCGCCAGATGTTCTCGGTGAACGTCACGCTGGGCGCCAGCAGCGTGGCCGACGCCGTGGACTTGAGCGCTGACAGCAGCGCGCCGAAAAAGAGCACCTGCATCACGAAAGGCATCTTGTTCAACACCAGCGTGGGCAGCACCTTCTGCGGGTCGTCCTTGAGCAGCTCGGCGGTTTCCGCGGGCATGATGATGAGCGCGCTGGCCACCAGGAACATCGGCACAAAGGCGAACAGGATGTAGGCGATACCGCCGATCACCGGCCCGCGCGTGGCGGCATGGAGGTTGTTGGCGGACATGACGCGCTGGAAGACGTCCTGCTGAGGAATGGACCCGAACATCATCGTGATACCGGCCGCGACAAAGAACACGATGTCGTGGAATTTCGGATCTGGCAGAAAGCGGAACAGTTCGCGGCTGGCGGCCAGCTCGATCACCTTGTTCGCCCCCCCGGCCATGTTGCCGGCAAACACGGCGATGACCGCCAGCCCGACCACCAGGATGATCATCTGGATGAA
The DNA here is from genome assembly GCF_000175235.1 of Acidovorax delafieldii 2AN. Lineage (GTDB taxonomy): Bacteria > Pseudomonadota > Gammaproteobacteria > Burkholderiales > Burkholderiaceae_C > Acidovorax > Acidovorax delafieldii_B. The sequence continues at coordinate 5,672 of NZ_ACQT01000149.1, forward strand.
GTCGGTCACGGCCACCGACCACATGCCGCCAAAGAGCGTGTAGGCAAGAATGGACACCACTCCGATCGTCATGCCCACCTGGATGCTGATGGTGCCACCCGACAGCAGGTTGAACACCAGTCCCAGCGCGGTCACCTGCGCCGACACCCAGCCCAGGTAGCTCAACATGATGATGAGCGAGCAGACGACTTCCACCGCGCGCCCGTAGCGTTCGCGGTAGTAGTCGCTGATGGTCAGCAACGTCATGCGGTAGAGCTTGCCGGCAAAGAACAGGCCCACCAGAATCAGGCAGAAGCCCGCACCAAACGGGTCTTCCACCACGTTCCCCAGCCCGCCCTCGATGAATTTCGCCGGAATCCCCAGCACCGTCTCCGACCCGAACCAGGTAGCGAACGTGGTGGTGATGATCATGTACAGCGGAAGGTGCCGCCCCGCAATCGCGAAATCGGCGGCATTCTTCACGCGCTTGGCGGCAACGAGGCCGATGGCGATGGTGATCAACAGGTAGACGATGACCAGGGTCAACAGCACGGCATGCTCCTCGATGTCGCGAATGGCAGTTGAAAAGAGAAAGGTGAAACCGCGCGGCGGCGGGCCTCAGAAGAGCCGGATGCGCAGCATGAGCTGCATCGCCAGCAAGCCCAGCACGAAGCCCAGGCCGCCATAGATGATGCTTTGCAGCAGGCGGTTGGTGCGTTTTTGCGCCTCGAGCAGCTCGCGCAGCGGTGCCTGTGAACGGACGGGAGGACGGCTGAGGTAGTCGTACAGCAGCCGCGGCAACTCGGGGATGAGCTTGGCGTAGTGCGGCGCCTCGGCCCGCAGCTCGCGCCACAGGCGCTGCGGCCCCATCTGCTCCAGCATCCATTTCTCGAGGAAGGGCTTGGCTGTGCTCCAGAGGTCCAGCTCGGGGTCGAGTTGGCGGCCCAGGCCTTCAATGTTGAGCAGGGTCTTTTGCAGCAGCACAAGCTGGGGCTGGATCTCGACCTGGAAGCGCCGCGACGTCTGGAAGAGGCGCATCAGCACCATGCCCAATGAAATCTCCTTGAGCGGCCGGTCGAAATAAGGTTCGCACACCGTGCGGATGGCCGATTCGAGGTCATTGACCCGCGTTTCCGGTGGCACCCAGCCACTTTCGATGTGCAGCTCGGCCACGCGCTTGTAGTCGCGGCGGAAGAAGGCCACGAAGTTTTGCGCAAGGTATTCCTTGTCGGACTCGGTCAGCGTCCCCACGATGCCGAAGTCGAGCGAAATGTAGCGCCCGAACGTGGCAGGCTCAAGGCTCACCTGGATATTGCCCGGGTGCATGTCGGCGTGGAAAAAACCGTCGCGGAACACCTGGGTGAAGAAGATCGTGACGCCGTCCCGCGCCAGCTTCGGGATGTCAACGCCCGCATCGCGCAAACGCTCGACCTGGCTGATCGGCACGCCGTTCATGCGCTGCATCACCATGACCTCGGCGTGGCAGAAATCCCAGAAGATTTCCGGCACCAGCACCAGGTTCAGCCCTTCCATGTTGCGGCGCAATTGCGCGGCGTTGGCAGCTTCGCGCACCAGGTCCAGCTCGTCGTGGAGGTAGTTGTCGAACTCGGCCACCACCTCGCGGGGCTTGAGACGCTTGCCATCCGACGACAGGTTTTCCACCCAGCCCGCCATGACACGCATGAGCCCCAGGTCTTTCTCGATGACAGGCAGCATGCCCGGGCGCAGCACCTTGACGGCCACCTCGCGCTCGACGCCCGTGCGGTCGCGAAGAATGGCGAAATGCACCTGGGCAATCGACGCGCTTGCCACTGGCGTGCGGTCGAACGAGACAAAAACTTCGCCCAGCGGTCGGCGGAATGCCCGCTCGATGGTGGCCACGGCCACTTCGGTATCGAAGGGCGGCACGCGATCCTGCAGGCGGGCCAGTTCGTCGGCCACGTCTGCCGGCAGAAGGTCACGGCGGGTGGAAAGCACCTGCCCGAACTTGACGAAGATGGGGCCCAGTTGCTCGAGCGCCTCGCGCAGGCGCTGCCCCCGGGGCGCGTCGAGCTTGCGACCCACCGAAAGCACACGCGCCAGGGCGCGGAGCCACGGCTTCTCGAAACTGTCGAGCAACAGGCCGTCGAGCCCGTACCGGAACACCACCCAGACGATGGTGGCACCCCGCAGAAAACGCTTCATGCAGCGGCCCGGTCGGCGTTGCCCGGTGATGCGCCATCGGCGGCGTGGGGTGCCGGTGCTGCCGAGGGCGTCACGCGGCTGCCCACGAACTGCCACAGCGCCTGCGCCGCGCGGCGCACCATCTGGCCCAGCGTGTGGGCCGGCGCGTCGCCGATGAGGCGGGCGACGTCTTCCTCGAGGTCCCAGCGGACATGGTCGACCAACCAGTTGATCTCGGCGGCCAGTTGCACGTCGCCCTCGATGCGGATGGCGGGCTTGTCACCCCGCAGCGCCGTTTCGGCCAGGGCCAGGGGCGACGATTCGGTCACCGCCAGCTGGAGGTCCGGCACGCCGCCTTGCGGAGCCAGGTTGAACAGCCCGGCAGGCGTGACCAGCAGGGCCATGGAGTAGGAGCGCCATTGCACGCGGGCCACACGGCCGCGCTGGCGCACCAGCCGGTCCATGGCCTCTTTTTCCTGCATCAGCACATGGTTGATGAAGAGAACCAGACGCTGCTGCACTTCGTGCACCAGCCACTGCGGCGGCTGCGGGCCGGCGGCCACGCGGTCGAGCAGGCCATCCAGAAACGAAAAAGGGGACTGTGGTGTTGCCATAGTCCCCGATTATTCCCTGAACCGGGAAGCCCCGCCGCTTTATTGCAGCGCCTGCACGCCTGCCACCAGCCAGCCGCTGGTGCCCGTCTTGGGCTTGGTCATGTTCCAGACCTCGCGGAACGGGCTTGGCCCGGCCGACAGCTCTTCACGGATCATGCCCGAGAACTCGACGCTGGCCATGTAGCCGTCGTCCAGCTCTTCGATGCCCAGCAATTGCGCTTCGATCATGACCACGTCGGTGTGGTTGGGCTGGTCCCCGCGGTGCGACTCGCGCTCGGTCAGCTGGGTGCGAATCTCGTCGAGCATGCTGTCGGTCATCATCGAGCGCAGCGTGGCGATATCCGAGCGGTCCCAGGCGGCTTGCAGCGTGACGAAGTTGCGCTTGGCAGCGGACAGAAAACCTTCCGCGTCGAAGCCGGCAGGAATACCCCAGTTCTGCGAACCGGCAAGGCCCGAGCCGATGACCACACCGGAGCCCTGGGGCTGGCGCGCGGCATCAAAGGCCATGCTGCTGCGCTCCCACGGCCGGGCGGATGCATCGTTGCCGACCTTGTCGGGGCTGTACTGGCGTGGCACCTGGGCCGCTGCCGGCGACGCGGCACCGGCACCCTGGAACGCGAACGGCGGGTTGCCGCCGCCCTGCGCAGCCCCCGTGCCCTTGCGTGAACGCACCACCATCTTGAAGATGGCAAACGCGGCCAATGCCAGCAGCGCAATCATCAAAATATTGCCAAAGCCGGCGCCCAGG